>CAZUXG010000001.1:0-27881 GCA_964623985.1 uncultured Thermodesulfobacteriota bacterium
TGAGCTTAAAAAACTCAAGCAAGGTACCTTTAAAGGCTGGGAGCTGGTGCAATCGACGGCGCGTTTGTGTGCCATGAACCTGATGTTGCACGGTATCGGCGGTGATGATTCTGCTTTGCCATTGGCTGTCAGCGATTCCCTGGCCGCTGATCCGGGTGATCGTTTTGATGTTATCCTCACCAATCCTCCCTTCGGCAAAAAGAGCAGCACCACCATCATTGGCGAAGATGGCAAGGTGGGTAAAGAAAAGGAAACCGTCGAGCGCGACGACTTTTGGGCGACCACTTCGAATAAACAGCTCAACTTTATCCAGCACGTCAAAACCCTGCTCAAACAGCATGGCCGCGCTGCTGTAGTGGTGCCGGATAATGTTCTGTTTGAAGGCGGAGCCGGGGAGACGATTCGCCGCAAACTGTTGCACGAATGCGATATTCACACCCTGCTGCGTTTGCCGACCGGGCTCTTTTATGCCCAGGGGGTGAAGGCGAACGTCATCTTTTTCGAGCGTAAATCCGCCAGTGAAACGCCGTGGACGAAAAAGTTGTGGATCTACGACCTGCGCACCAACATGCACTTCACGTTGAAAACCAATTCCCTCAAACGCAGCGATCTGGATGAATTTGTAAAGCTTTTTAACCCCGCAAGCCGTAACCAGCGTAGCGCCACCTGGACAGAAGAAAACCAAGCCGGTAGATGGCGGGCCTACGATTACGAAGAATTGATCGCCCGTGACAAAGCCAGCCTCGATATCTTCTGGCTTAAAGATGATTCGCTGGAAGATTCCGACAACCTGCCGGAGCCGGGGGTGCTCGCCGCCGAGATTGTCGAAGATTTAGAGGCTGCTCTGAAGCAGTTCCGGGAGATAGCTGTAGACCTTGAGGGATCTTGAACATAATATGGGGCTACAGTCGCTGAATTAAGCTGCCAAAATTCAACTTGACCTCGTAAGCATCCTGTGCCAAGTTGAATTCATACCAAAATACTTACAAAGGAGGAGAGATCATGGCTGAGAAAATTTTTCGCGTCAATATGGGTGATCTGAGTGTCAAGATTGAAGATGTGCCAGCGGCTTTGCAGGGGCTTGGCGGGCGGGCTTTAACCTCGACGATTGTTGCCGCTGAAGTGCCACCGACCTGTCATCCTCTGGGTAAATATAATAAACTGGTTTTTGCTCCCGGCCTGCTCTCCGGAACCCGGGCCGCCAATTCCGGCCGGCTTTCGGCCGGGGCTAAAAGTCCTTTGACCGGGACGATTAAAGAGAGTAACTCCGGCGGTACGGCAGCTCAACTCCTGGCGCGTATGGGGATTAAAGCCTTGATCCTTGAAGGGGTGCCGGCTGAGGGTCAATTCTACGCTCTGAAGGTTAGTGCTGATGGGGTTGTCATTACCCCGGAAAATGATCTTGTCGGGGTCGGAAATTTTGCTGTGGTCGAAGCCCTGGAAGGGGCCGGCAATAAAGATTGGGGTCTCTTAAGTATCGGTCAGGCAGGGGAACGTTGCCAGCTTTCGGCCAATATCTCGGTCAAAGACCCGGAAGGTAAATTTCGCAGCCTGGGGCGCGGTGGTTTGGGTGCGGTGATGGGTTCAAAAGGAATTAAATATATCTCTATCGATGCCGCTGATGCGCCTAAGAGTGTTGCGTTGGTCGATGAAGAGAAATTCAAGGGTGCCGCAAAAACCTTTGCCAAGGCCCTTATTGATTACCCGATTTGCGGTTCCGCCCTAGGTGCTTACGGTACCAATGTTCTAATTAACATAGTCAATGAGGTTGGTGGTCTGCCGACCAGAAATTTCCGTAGCGGTCAATTTGATCAGCATGAGATGATCAGCGGTGAGAAGATGGCCGAATTGATTGAGGCCCGGGGTGGTAAAACCAAACATGGCTGTCATGCCGGTTGTGTCATGCAGTGTTCTCAGGTCTATGTTGATAAGGAGGGAAATTATGTGACCTCCGGTTTTGAATATGAGTCGATCTGGGCTATGGGGGCGCACTGCTGTATTGACGATCTTGATATCCTCGCCGAGGCGGACAGTATTATGGATGATATCGGCGTTGATTCAATCGAGACCGCGGTTACTATCGGGTTGGCGATGGAGGCCGGAGTAATTGAATTTGGTGACGGGCCCGGTTTCCTCAAACTTCTTGAGGAAATCAAAGAGGGTAGTCCTTTAGGCCGGATTATTGGTTCCGGGGCGGCGCTTACCGGTAAACTATACGGTTTGACCCGGGTGCCGGTGGTCAAGGATCAGGCGATCCCGGCCTACGATCCCCGCTCGGTTAAGGGGATCGGAATTACCTACTGTACTTCAACCATGGGTGCCGACCATACCGCCGGCTACACGGTTGCTACCAATATCCTCAAGTCGGGTGGTTTTGTCGATCCTCTTAAAAAAGAAGGCCAGGTCGAACTCTCCCGCAACCTTCAGATTGCGACGGCCGCAGTTGACAGTACCGGGCTCTGTCTTTTTGTCGCTTTTGCGGTTCTCGATGACGCGACCGCCCTGCCGGCGGTAGTTGATATGCTCAATGCTCGTTACGGCATCTCTCTGACTGCCGATGATGTGACGTCGCTGGGTATTTCGGTTCTGAAGACCGAACGCGCTTTCAATCAGGCGGCCGGTTTCACTAACGCCCACGACCGTCTGCCTGAATTCTTTGCTGATGAAACAGTGCCGCCCCATGATGCAATCTGGGATTTCAGCGATGAGGAGATAGACGAATTCTGGAACTTCTAACATTTTGTTTTTGATACAACTTAAAGTTCTATGACTTTTTTCGAGTGTATCAAGGTTACCATAGAGGAGCCGTTACAATGTAAAAAAAGCTGAGGAAGTATTGTCGATACGATAATTTTCCCTCAGCTTTTTTTTATATGTTTCGAAATAAATAATGTTTCAATTGAAGAGCTTGGCGATTGTTGGCCGACAGTTTTTATGAATAAAGGTAGATATTTAAAAGTAATCATTTGCAAGGTGTTGGTTTCCCTCGTCTTGTTTTTTGGTTTTGGTGGTTGTGCTTCTTTAGTGGTTGACCCGTTGCTTGAGTCTCTGACCCGCGCACTCGAACAAGAGACCGATATCGAGCTGCTTGTCGATGGCAGTCCCACGCTGCTTTTGATGATCAATGGATTTATCATTTCAGATCCTGAAAATGCGGAACTGCTCAGGGTCGGGACCCGGGCCTTCAGCGCTTATAGCATATTGTTGGATGAAACCGGTGAGCCCGAGAGGGCTCGGGACGCCAGTGAAAAAGCCCGGCGTTATGGTTTTGAACTACTCAGCCAAAAGCGAAAATTTAAGGAAAATTTAAAACAACCACTGGCCGTTTTCAAACAGGCATTGCTATCTTTTGACAAAGCTGATGCGGCTGATCTTTTTTTGGGCGGACAGGCTTGGGCCTTGTGGATTAAACTACAGGGGGGCCGCCCGGCGGCCTTGGTTGATCTGCCGAAAGTTGAAGAGATGATGTTAAGGGTGATTGAACTTGATGAGTCAACTTATTTTGGCTCAGCCCATCTCGTGTTGGGGAACATTTATTGCTCATTGTCGCCAATGTTGGGGGGCAAGCCGGAGATCGGACGCCATCATTTTGAGCGAGCTCTGGCTTTGAGCCAGCGCCGATACTGGCCAGCTCAGGTTGCTTATGCTGATGGTTATGCCCGACAAACCTTTAATCGGGAGCTCTTTGAAGCGCTTCTCAAGGAAGTTCTTTCACAACCGTTTGTCGATAATGAGATGGCCACCGCTAACCGCTTGGCCCGGAAAAAAGCCTCTGAGCTATTAGGGCGGATTGATGATATATTTTAGAGGGATTTTAAATTATGCGATTGTGGAAAAAAAGTTATGGTTTCGGTCTCCTGTTTTTGTTTTTCGTTTTACTCTTTATTTTCTCTGTGGTTGGTGAGGTTGAAGCCAAACGACCGAAATATCTTTTTAAAATGGCCAGCCTGGCTCCCGAGGGTAGTATCTGGGCTCAACGTTTTGATCAGTTTGTCCAAGAGGTTCGGGAGAAAACCGGGGGAGAAGTCGGCTTCAAAGTCTATGCCGGTGGGGTCATGGGCGATGATCGGGCGATGTTTCGTAAGATGAAGATCGGCCAGTTGCAGTGCGCCGGTTTAACGATGACCGGTATCGGCGAGATCGTACCCGATTTTCGGGTCATGGGCATTCCCTATCTGTTTCAATCTTACGACGAGGTCGACGAAGTCTGGGATAAATTGATGCCGCGCCAGGTTGAGGCCTTCGTTAAAAAAGATATGGTTCTTCTGGCGATGTCTGAAGTCGGTTTTATCTATACGATGTCGACTAATCCGATCTCCACCCTTGAGGATCTCAAAAAGAGTAAGATTTGGGCTCCGGAAGGAGACCCTCTTAACCTTGCCTTTATTGAAGCGGTGGGGATCACCCCGATTCCACTCTCTTTGCCGGATGTTCTGGTCTCCCTGCAGACCGGTATGGTTAATACGGTCTTTAACGGTTATTACGGATCGATTGTTCTGCAGTGGTTTACCAAGGTGAAATATATTACTGATTTACCCTTTGGTTATGCCTATGGGGGCTTGGTTTTTAACAAGAAAGCCCTGGACCAATTACCTGAGGGTTATCTTGCCATCATTCAGACAGCGGCCGTAAAATATTTTACCGGGAAACTCAGGGATGATACCCGGCGTACCAATATCGAGGCGTTGGCGACGTTAAAGGCAAACGGGATTACCGTGGTTTCGGCGGAACCCGCTGTAGATATCGTTCTGGCTGAGATCCGCGATCAGGTTATCGCGGAGAGTGTCGGGAAATACTTTTCCGCAGAAATTTATAATGAAATGATGGCTATTCTCGAAAACTATCGTAAGTCTCGGCCATGAAATCTTGAGAGAGAGGTATTTTTCTTGAAATTACTGAAAAATTTTGGCCGGCGGCTCAACCTGGTTGAAGAGATTTTTATATCTCTTCTTCTCTTGACCATGATTTTTCTCGCATCCCTTCAGATTTTCATGCGCATCTTTTTTGACAGTGGTTTGGTCTGGGCTGGTCCTCTGTTACGGCATCTCGTACTCTGGGCCGGGATGTTGGGGGCAGCCTTGGCGACCAAACACGGTAAACACATAACGATTGATATCTTTTCCCATCTATTGCCGGATCGAGGGGTCCTCTGGCTCAACCTTATCCTCAATCTGTTCGCTGCTGTAGTCTGCGGTTTTCTTACCTGGGCAGCTCTTTTATTTATCAAAAATGAGATTGCTTTTGACACCGGGCGCGTGCTTATCGGAATTCCTGTCTGGGTTTTAAACCTCATCTTCCCGCTGGCTTTTACCTTGATGGCAGGTCGCTTTTTGGCAAAGGCTTATGAGCCTTGCGTTATTTTGCTGCAACCTAAAATCAGCTCCTCAAGATCAACCTCCGGGTCAACTTAAATCATGTTACCAGTGAAAATTTTAATTTTCGCGGTGGCCCTGCTCGGGAGCCCGTTGTTTGTGGTGATTGCGGCCTTGGCCCTGATCTCTTTTTATGGCGTCGGCATCGATCTTTCGGTGGTTATTATTGAGATGTCGCGTCTGTCAGACACTCCCCTGCTTATCTCTCTGCCCCTATTTATTTTTGCCGGAAGCCTGCTTTCAGAATCGGGTACACCGCAAAGATTATTGAAACTCACGCAAGGGTTGTTGGGTTGGCTGCCCGGTGGATTGGCCGTGGTTTCACTATTCGTCTGTGCAATTTTTACGGCCTTTACCGGGGCTTCCGGGGTGACAATTTTTGCCGTCGGCGGGATTCTTTTTCCAGCTCTGATTAAAGATAATTATCCTGAACGTTTCTCTCTGGGCTTGCTGACTTCATCGGGGAGTTTGGGACTCCTCTTTCCACCCAGTTTGCCGCTTATTCTTTATGGGGTGATTTCGGGGGCTCGGATTGATCAACTCTTTCTTGCCGGTATCCTGCCCGGGTTTATCATGTTACTGTTGCTCGCCGGTTATTGTATTCGGCAGGGGAGGGGGGTGAAAAAAACTCCGGCGGCAGCTGCGCCGCACGAACTGCTTGCGGTGTTAAGAGAGGTGATCTGGGAATTGCCATTGCCGGTTGTTGTGCTTGGCGGTATCTATGGTGGTTTCCTGGTGGTTGGTGAGGCTGCAGCCGTAACTGCCCTCTATGTTTTAGTCGTTGAAGTCTTTATTTATAAAGATATTTCCTTACCCGAACTACCAAAAATCATGGTCCGGAGTATGATGCTTTTTGGCGGTATCCTCGTGGTTCTGGCCGCCTCAATGGCTTCTACTAATTTTCTTGTTGATCAGGAAGTTCCGCAACGGCTCTTTGAGTGGATCAGGGAGTACATTACCAATAAATATACATTCCTGATAGTCTTAAATATCTTTCTCTTGATGGTTGGGGCTCTGCTCGATATCTTTTCCGCTCTTGTTCTGGTGGTCCCTTTGATCGTACCGATTGCCCAAGCTTATGATGTTAACCTTATCCATCTGGGCATTATCTTTTTAACCAATCTGCAGATTGGTTACTGTACCCCACCGGTGGGGCTCAACCTTTTTCTGGCCAGCTATCGTTTTGAACGGCCGATAGCCGAGCTCTATCGGGCCACTCTCCCATTTGTCGGACTCCTTTTACTCACCCTCCTGATTATAACCTACTTTCCTCTCTTAAGTTTGTTTCTGGTAAAAATCGTGGGGGGCGGGTAGGGGTAGAAAACTTGATGATGAGACTCTTTATTGCCATCGATCTGCCAAAGAAAATTAAGCGCGAGCTTGCCTTAATCAGTTTCGGTTTACCCCAGGCCCGTTGGGTTCCGCATGAGCAGCTTCACCTGACTTTGCGTTTTCTCGGTGAGGTCCACATCACCCTGGCTCGCACCCGAAAAACCTCCCTGGCCCGGATAACCCGCTTTCTCGTCGATCATGGCCTATTTCGCCTGCCGGAGTTTACCGTTTCTAACTTTCATCTCTACTCCAGCATTTTGACCCCGAAAGGAGCTCTGCATCGGCATGAGGCTGAGTACTTGTTATCTCGCCGGCATATTCTAGGTTCGGGTTGAGTGTCGATTTAATCTTTATCCAAAGACTTTCTCTGCGCCGGAATATATCTCTTCTATCTTTAAGGTGGCTACAGCATGGCCGGGAAGCTTTTCCGGATTCCAGGTTTTCATATCATCAAAGATCTTACCTTCTTTGTGATACTCAATAGTGCCTTTGGCTTGGTATGCTTTACCCTCTTTGGTTATAAAAAGGACTGAGCCCCGGCTGCCGAGGAGGATGTTTTTTTTGGTTTTGTCAAAATAATTGTCAGCTATAGCAATGAGATCTTCACCATATCTGGCGACACAGGTAATATATACGGTATTGGGTATAGCGTCATTGTCCACAGTAGTGAAAATAATTTTTTCTTCACGATTTTTCCAAGCTTCATTGACGATTTCCGGTATTTTAGCCATTTTAAATTAATCCTTTCACGGTCAATCAGACCGGTGTTAAAGTTAGCTTCATAAATGTATCAAAAATTCAAAATCCTGCTTTTTCATATGATAAATCACTGCGTGTATTTTCTGGAGATATCTTCCTCTACCCTCACTGTTGTCCACGGTCTTCCAGCCGATGACTTTCAGGATGGAGCGTGAAAGCCTCTTCAGGAATGGTCTTATCGCGGGTGTGTCGAAAATGGTGTGATGCATAGTTTAAGATGATGGTGTTTGGCTTTTAAGCATTTTCCCCTTTTTGAGTTAATCTCTATTGATATACTAAAAAAGCCCTTTTTTCAAGTGCAGAGTACGCAAGAATTACGATTTGGCATATTTTCAGTTTTTTAAAGTTACCAGTTTTGTTCGTGTCCGGGTTCTGACTGCAGTGAAAAATGTCTTTTGAAATGTTCTTGGGGTCTTGACTTAAGTCAGGGTAAGTTTGATTTTTTATATTGCTTATCCTCTTTAATAACTTGAGGATTATCTGAAGAAATGGTATGCCTCGTCGGTGTTAAAATAATTTTTTAGAGATTGGGGAAAGCTTTGGATTTTTGGCCGCGGCGGCAGAGTCGGGAAATTGAATTGGGTCAAGTCACAATTGGTGGCCAGGCTCCGGTATCGGTGCAGTCAATGACCAATACCGATACCCGTGATGTTGAGGCTACAGTAGCTCAGATTAAGCGGCTGGAACTGGTTGGCTGCGAGTTGGTGCGGGTGGCGGTGCCGGATGAAACGGCAGCTGATAAACTTGCCGCAATCAAAAAAGCGATTACCATCCCGCTGATTGCTGATATCCATTTCAGTCATCGGCTAGCGCTTATTGCGGTTGAGCAGGGAGTTGACGGTTTGCGGCTTAATCCTGGTAATATCGGTTCTGCGGCCCGGGTTTGCGAGGTTGTGGCGGCCTGTAGAGAGCGGGCCATTCCGATTCGCATCGGCGTTAATGGTGGCTCTCTTGAGCAAGAGATAGTCGAGAGTTATGGTTATACACCTGAAGCGCTGGTTGAGAGTGCCTTGGGCCATGTTCGGCTCCTGGAGGATGAAAATTTTGATCTTATCAAGATTTCTCTGAAATCTTCTGATGTTATAACTACTTTGGCTGCCTACCGGTTATTGGCCAAACGGGTCAATTATCCTTTTCATGTCGGGATTACAGAGGCCGGTACCAAACTTCGTGGTGCCATAAAGTCGGCAGCGGGACTGGCCCTGCTGCTTGGAGAAGGTTTAGGTGATACCTTGAGGGTCTCGCTGACCGCCGCTCCGGAAGAGGAGATCTTTGTCGCCTTTGAGATTCTAAAAAGCCTGGGTTTGCGGCAACGGGGGATTGAACTTATATCCTGTCCCACCTGCGGGCGTACCGAAGTTGAACTGATCAAACTTGCTGATCAGGTTGAAAAGGCTCTGGCTCATATTCAAGAACCCTTGAAGATTGCGGTCATGGGTTGCGTCGTCAACGGTCCCGGTGAAGCCCGGCATGCTGATTTCGGAATCGCCGGTGGTAAGGGAGTCGGGCTCCTTTTTCGTCAAGGTGAAGTCTTAGGGAAATTACCGGAGAGTGAACTGGTTAAAGCCCTGGTGGACGAGGTGGAAAACTTTGTTGTTAACCACAGATAGGTAGAGATGGTGATATGAACAACAAAGTTTTATTGACGACTGGCGATTGGCCACTGGTGACTGTTTTATGAGTCGTCAACGCAATAAAAATCTCTTGGGCAATTCCGGTTGGTGGCAGCGTTGGTTGATGGCGGGGCGCCTTTGCTGGAGTCTGATGAGGGACCGCAGGGTTCCTTTCTATCTGAAACTTATCCCCCTTTTTGCGGTGATCTATTTTTTTATGCCTTATGATCTGCTGCCTGATCTGATCATTCCCGGGTTGGGACAGGTTGATGATTTCCTGGTTATTTTTCTTGCCTGCCGACTTTTTTTCAGCCTTGTGCCGAGAGAGATAATGCGTGAATATCAGGAAAGAGAATTTTGATTATGAGTTGCAAAATGCATGCTGAAATTCGTCTCCTGCCGCCCGAGGTTTGTAATCAGATTGCCGCCGGTGAAGTGGTTGAGCGGCCGGCCTCCGTGGTTAAGGAGCTGGTCGAGAATGCTCTTGATGCCGGGGCCGATCAGATCAAGGTGATGATCGGAGAGGGCGGGAAAAATTTGATCGAAGTGACCGACAATGGTCATGGTCTGGATGCGGCTCAGGCCCGCCTCGCCCTAGAGCGTCACGCAACCAGCAAAATCAGCTCTGCAGCCGATCTTTTTGGGGTCAGCAGCTATGGTTTTCGCGGCGAAGCCTTGCCCAGTATTGCTGCCGTTTCTCGTTTTTCGTTGACGACTCGCACCCGGGATATGGAGGCCGCAGTAAAAATTGAGGTTGCCGCCGGAGGTGAGGTGCGAGAGGCGTCGATCGGGGCCCCGGTTGGCACCAAGGTTACGGTTGCCGATCTCTTCTATTCGGTTCCGGCGCGCAAAAAATTCCTCAAAACTACCAATACTGAAAGAGGTGCGGTCTTAGAACGCCTGCAGCGTTTTGCCATGTCTCATCCGGAGTGCTCTTTTTTGCTTGAGCACAATGGCCGGCGTCTTCTGAACGTTACCCGGGGTGACCGAGAGAGTGATCGGGTGGCGACTGTTTTAGGACTTGAACTCAATGACCAGCTGCGTGAATTGCCCGAGGCTGGTGGTGAGGAGATCAAGGTCAGAGGTTATGTCAGTTTGCCGGTTGTCCAGCGTTCCAACAGTCGTCACCTCTATTTCTTTGTCAATCGCCGGGCCGTTCGTGATAAAGCGTTGCTCCAAGCCCTGCTCAAAGCTTATGAAGGTACTTTGCCTCGGGGGCGCTACCCGGCAGCGGCTCTTTTTCTGACGGTTGCCGATGGCACTGTTGATGTCAACGTCCATCCCGCTAAAGAAGAGGTTCGTTTTGCCGATAGCGGCCGGCTTTTCGGTTTGATTCGCCAGGCGGTGGCGGAAAGCTTGAGTGGCTATCCGTCCTTAAATTCGACCGCCGACTTTTTCGCGCCGGTCGGTGGGGCGAGCAGAGATACCGACGAGTCGGTGACTTTTGCGCCGGACGAATCGCAAAAGAACTCTCTGCCACCCACATTTTACGAAACTTCAGGGTCGAGGGGGAGAGCCTTCAGCGGAGACTCTTCGGGGTTGACGGTGCCAGCGTTTCCCCGACCCGTGCTAACTGCCGGGGGCGACTATCAAAAAGCTGGCCAGGGGTCCTCAGGTGTCTGGCACCCGAATGCCGACCGGGGTGGGGTCGTTGAGTCCCGACCTTCAGATTTTTCCTCCGGCTCTTTATTATCATTCGGCGAGACTGAAACCCTGCCCGGTCTACAGGGTGCAGATCGCGGTTTTTTTTCCGCCATGATGTTGGTCGGTTCTCTGTGGAATACCTATATCATTTTGCAATCTAATAATAATTGCTATCTGCTTGATCAGCATGCTGCCCACGAACGGGTTATTTTTGAAGATCTTAAAAAAAAGCGGCTTGGTAGTAGTGTCGCCCAGCGCCTGATTTTGCCGGTTCAGGTAGAATGTACGCCCGGTGAAGAGGCTCAGGCTCAAGAGTATCGGGAGTTGTTTAATACTTTAGGTTTTGAGTTTGAATCACTCGGGCCGCGCACACTGATCCTGCAGACGGTACCTATGCTGGTTGATGGTCTGGAGGTCGATACCGTTTTCTTAGAGACCCTGGCCGATATAGTGAGCGGTGGCTGCGGGCAGGATTCGGCTGCCATTGATGCGATGTTGGCTCGTCTTGCCTGTCGTATGGCTGTAAAGGCCAGCCAAGCTTTATCCGTCATTGAGGTTCGCTCTTTACTTGAAAAACTTGATAAAACTCCCCAGGCGCACACCTGTCCACATGGCCGGCCGCTCTATTTCAGGTTGGATCGGAGTGAGATAGAGAAGCGTTTCCAGCGTCGATAACCAAGAAGATAGTTGTATGAGAGTTAAAGCTTACAAACTTGAATATATTTGTCTTTTAGTTCTTTTGTGGCTCGTAGCCTGTAGTCGGGTGCCGCTTGAATCTGAGCCTCTTGTCGGAGATGCGATTGCCGGTCGGGCAGCTTGGGCTCAAATGGTCAACCTGGAGAGCCTTAAGGCCACCGCTGTACTCTCCTGGAGAGCGACCGACGGCCGACATGGTAAACACAAGGTACGGCTCTTTCTTAAACCACCTAATCACTTGAAAATACAATGGCTTACTCCTTGGGGGGCGGTGGCCGGACAGGCTCTCATGGCGACTGATCAGTTCTGGTTTTCCGACTCTCGTCAAAGGTTGACCTGGCATGGCCGGACGGCTGATCTTAAGAGTTTGTTTCAACAAAAAGAGAATCTGAACTGGGTTGGGGCCACGCAGTTTTTTATGTATTGGCCACTGCTCTTTAGTTCCCCTGAAGAGGATGATACGGCTTTCGGGGCTGAAGCTTTTTTCGACTATCTGGCTACCAATAATGGTTGTTGCCTGAGTAAGATTATTCATTTTAGAGGTGGTGATGAGATGCATATCCGGGTCGATGATCTGGTAACTGATGGCGATGAACATCTTTTTGCTCGTAATTTTGAGGTTCTGGGCAGTGGTGGTCGGATCAGCTTGATATTACGTCAATTTACGCTGCAAAAAGAACTTAATCCTGAAACCTTTATCTACAGTTTGGAACACTTTACTATACGAGAATGTTCAGCTCAAGAAGGAGATATTAATGGTCGAGAGTGAAAATCGTTTTGATGTCCTGATAATGGGTGGTGGTCCGGCCGGATTGACCGCCGGTCTCTATGCTGCCCGGGCCCGCCTGAAATGCGTTTTGTTGGAAAAAATGATGATGGGTGGCCAGATTGCTACGACCGAAATGGTCGACAACTATCCGGGTTTTCCCGAAGGTATAGCTGGCGCTCAAATCGGCCCTCTTTTTGAGACTCAGGCCAAACGTTTTGGTCTTGAGGTTCGCCAGTTTCAGGAAGGTCTTAAAGTCGAACGCCGTAATGAAGGTTTTCTGGTCACCTGTGCCAACCGTGATGAACTTTTTTGCAAAAGTCTGATTATTGCGACCGGTAGTGGTTGGACACCGCTCGGTATTCCTGGTGAAGAGCGTCTTAAAGGGGCCGGAGTATCCTATTGTGCAACCTGTGACGGTGCTTTTTTCCGTGATCTGGAATTGGCGGTTATCGGGGGTGGTAATTCAGCTATCGAGGAGGCTGTTTTTCTGACCAAATTTGCCAGTAAGGTCTACGTTATTCATCGCCGGGACCAACTGCGGGCCGAGAAGATTGTTCAGGAAAAAGCTTTTGCCAATCCCAAAATCGAGTTTGTCTGGTCGCATGTGCCGCTCGAGATTGTTGGTGAAAAGGAGGTCGAAGGGGTGCGGGTGAAAGATCTTAAAAGTGGTGAAGAGCGCCTGCTGCCGGTTGCCGGGGCTTTTATCTATGTCGGCATGAAAGCCGACAGTGAAATTGTCAAAGATCTGGTTGAGATGAATGAACAGGGCTATATCAAGGCTGCTGAAGATACTGTAACCTCTTGTCCCGGTCTTTTTGCCGCCGGCGATGTTCGGCAAAAACCCTTGCGCCAGGTAGCCACCGCGATTGCCGATGGGGCTACAGCGGCGATTATGGCGGAAAAATATATCGATCAATAGACCGAAATATCTTTGCATTTGTATTTCAGGTACGCTAAGTTGAACGGTTTTTCTTTGGTGTTGATTTAAAGTTCCGATAAGATAGGGATTTACCTTTATGGATTACGCTGTGTTGCGTAAAAGAATGGTCGAAGAGCAGATCGTTGGCCGCGGTCTTAATGACCCCCGCATTCTTGAAGTAATGCGGCGGATACCGCGTCATCTTTTTGTTGAACCGGGACTGGCTCATCAGGCTTATGGTGATTCACCCTTGCCTATTGGCGAAGGTCAGACCATCAGCCAGCCCTACATCGTCGCCTTTATGTTGTCATCTTTAGGTCTTAGCGGCGCTGAGAAAGTACTCGAAATTGGTATGGGTTCGGGCTACTTGACGGTGCTGCTCGCTTCTCTGGTTGAAAGGGTCTACGCGATTGAACGTTTGCGCTCCCTAGCGATCCCGGCGAGACGGTTGCTAGACCGGATGGAGTGCACTAATGTGTTGGTCAAAATCTTCGATGGCAGCTATGGTTGGCCGGACGCCGCTCCGTTTGATGCGATCGTGGTGTCGGCCGTTGCTTCGGAAAAACCTCCGGTTCAGCTTCTTGAGCAACTGGTTGTCGGTGGTTGTTTGGTGATTCCTCTGACAACCGGTAAAGGACAGTATCTTTACCGTATTACCCGGCGCGGGGAAAATGATTTTCAAAGTGAACGTTTGCTGGCCTGTAGTTTTGTGAAATTGGTGGGACGTAATGGCGGGAAATGATAAACATAATTTTTCGAGCAATGCTCTTGAGTCATACCTTGATGATATTCGTGATATCCCCCTGCTTGAGGATTTCGAAGAGGGCGATCTTGCCCGGCTGGTTCAGGGTGGTGACGAAGAGGCCCGGAAAAAGATGATTGAGGCTAATCTGAGGTTGGTGGTTCACTTGGTCAAGCATTATCAGAATCGGGGTTTGCCGACCGAGGATTTGATTGAGGAGGGTAACCTTGGTTTGATTCGGGCTGTAGAACGTTTTAACCCGGAATTCAATTGTCGTTTTTCAACCTATGCCGTCTGGTGGATTCGTCAATATATGAGCCGGGCCTTGATTAGCCAGAGCAAGATTATCCGTTTGCCGGTTCATGTTGTCGATGAATTTAATACCTATATCAAGGGGCGGCAGAAATATATTCGCGAATATGGTCGTGAACCTAATTTTGAAGAAGTTGCCGACTATATAGATCACAAATTTACCTCATTTACACCCTCTCTAGCGCGTCTCAATAATCTCGTCAGTTTGACTTCCAGTAATAGTGCGAATAATGATAGTGGTAATGATAACGGAGGTTTAGGTACTCTTTCGCTTGAGCAGCTGGCGGATGAGAGTAACCTTAATCCCTTAGATATCCTAGATCATGATCTGCGTTTGAAAATTGTCCTCTGTTGGCTTGAGGAACTGAGCCCCAAGGAGCGTCTGGTGATAACCAAGAGATTTGGCCTTCCCGAGGAAGAGGGGCAAACCTTGGAAGAGATCGGCGGGCAACTGAAACTTACCAGAGAGAGAATTCGTCAGCTTGAAAAAGCAGCTTTGCGCCGTTTGAAAAAGATTGTCGAAAGTGACAACTACACTTTTGAAGACCTCATCTGATGCTTGGTCACTTATGGATGAACTTTAATGTAAATTGGCCAAAATATTTTTTAAATTACGAAATATGTGAAAAGCGCGAAAAAGTCGTTGCCGTATTTTGTCTGTTTCGTAGTTAATCAGAAAAGTTTTGGCAACTATTTTGGTTCCGGCTATGCCGGATTAAGGATGTAATGAAGTTATTGGAAAAAATTCAAGATCCGGCTGACCTCAGGGCGCTCAGGGTTGAAGATCTGCCACATCTGGCGGCCGAAATCCGCAGTCTGATTATTGAAACCGTAGCCCGGAACGGCGGCCACCTGGCTTCATCCTTGGGGGTTGTTGAGCTGACGATTGCTTTGCACTATGTTTTTTCGACACCTCGTGATCTTTTGGTCTGGGATGTTGGTCACCAGGCTTACGCTCACAAAATTCTTACCGGCCGGGCCCAGCGCTTTGCAACCCTGCGGCAGGCCGGTGGTCTCAGTGGTTTCCCCAAAAGGGATGAGAGTGAATATGATACTTTTGATGTCGGTCACAGCAGTACTTCTATTTCTGCCGCTCTCGGGATGGCTCTGGCGGCTGAGCAGCTGAAAAAGCGACAGCGCACAATAGCCATCATTGGGGATGGCTCAATGACGGCCGGTCTCGCTTTCGAAGCCTTAAATCATGCCGGCTCTTTAGATCGTGATCTGATTGTTGTCTTGAATGATAACGAAATGTCGATTTCTCCTAATGTGGGAGCTATGTCAGCCTATCTAAACCGGATTCTGACCGGTTCTACGGTTAACCGCTTGCGTCACGATGTGAAGTCGGTTCTGACCAATATCCCCAGGGTTGGTGAGAGTTTTTTCAAAATGGTTAAACGGGCGGAAGAGTCTTTTAAAGGATTTGTCATCCCGGACGGGACGGTCTTTGAAGACCTTGGTTTTCAGTATGTCGGGCCGATGCCCGGGCACGATCTTGTTACCCTGATCGAAACCTTTGAGAATATAAACCATCTTGATGGCCCGATTTTGCTTCATGTGGTTACCAAAAAAGGTAAAGGTTACGGCCCGGCTGAGGTCGATCCGGCACTTTTTCATGGGGTTGGTCCCTTTGAGGTGGCCAGTGGTCGCAAGCCTGACTCACCTGAAAAATCTCCACCCAGCTATACGTTTGTTTTCGGCCGTACTTTGACAGCCCTTGCCGCTCAAGATGAAAGGGTTGTTGGGATCACGGCGGCGATGCCAGCGGGTACCGGGGTTGAGATGATGGCTGAAAAATTTCCCGATCGAGTTTATGATGTGGGGATTGCCGAACAGCATGGGGTTACCATGGCTGCTGGTATGGCGAGCCGTGGTTTGCGGCCTTTTGTTGCTATCTATTCGACCTTCATGCAACGGGCTTTTGATCAGGTGCTTCACGATGTTGCTCTGCAGAATTTACCGGTTACCCTCTGTCTTGATCGGGCCGGGGTTGTGGGTGAGGACGGACCCACCCATCATGGAACCTTCGATCTATCCTATCTCAGGATGATTCCTAATATGACGATCATGGCGCCCAAAGATGAGAATGAACTGCAGCATATGCTTTTTACGACCTTAAAGATTGATGGGCCGGTAGCGATTCGCTATCCGCGTGGCAATGGTCTCGGGGTGGCGATGGAAAAGGAGTTTAAAGAACTGCCTAGAGGTAGTTGGGAGGTGCTGCGGCCCGGTCGGGATGCGGTTATTTTGGCGGTTGGATCCTGTGTTGCACCGGCGCTGGTTGCGGCCGGGCAACTGGCTTCTGAAGATGGAGTCGAGTGTCAGGTGGTCAATTGTCGTTATGTGAAGCCCTTTGATGAAGAGCTTCTGCGAACCTGTCTTAAGGAATATAAATGGGTCTTTATATTTGAAGAAAATGTGGTTGCCGGTGGTTTTGGCGGTGGAGTTTTAGAGTTTATGGCGGCCCGAAACCTCTGGTCGGCCCGGGTCGTGATCACCGGTTTGCCCGACCGCTTTGTTCCGCATGGAACCCCGGCTCAGTTACGTCATGACTTGGGACTTGACTCCGTGGGCATCAGAAAAAAGGTTTTAGAATATTATCAATGAAGTTTAATTCAAAAAGGTTGAAAAAATCGGATGATTCAAGTTCGCACAGATACTTAGTAGCTGAAGGTTTTTTACCAATTACTGTAAACTGTTTTTCCTTCAGCCCAAAAGCTTACGGACTGAGTTGGCCAACGCTTCTGCATACCTTTTAATTTCGTCGTAATTCTCCCCTTCAAGCATAATCCGAAGCTTCTTCTCCGTGCCCGAATAACGAACGAGCAGGCGTCCGTGGTCATGTAGCGCACTCTCGACTTCGGCAATTTGGCGGTTGAGAGCCGGAACTTCGGTGACCGGAGTTTTGTTGGCGACCGGGACGTTGATCAGGATTTGTGGAAAGATTTCCATGACCGAAGCGAGATCAGCTAGAGATCTCTGTTCGGCGACGATGACGGACAGAACCTGTAGGGCCGAAAGAATTCCGTCACCGGTGGTATTGTGATCCATGAAAATTAAATGACCCGATTGCTCACCGCCAAAGTTAAAGCCTCCAGCGCGCATCTCCTCAACAACATAACGGTCGCCAACCTGGGTGCGAATCAGGTTGATATGAGCTTGGCGCAATACTTTTTCCAGACCCATATTACTCATTACCGTAGCCACAACCGTATTTTTTCTGAGATTTTTCTGACGTTGCATATGGAGGGCGCAGATGGCCATGATTTGATCGCCATCAACAACCTTGCCGCGAGCATCGACGAAGATGACCCGGTCGGCGTCCCCATCAAAGGCGATGCCGATATGGGCCTGTTCTTCGATGACTTTTTGCTGCAGTTTCTCAGGATAGAGGGAACCACAGCCGGCATTGATGTTTTTGCCGTCAGGCTCGATTCCGATTGTTATGATCTCGGCACCGAGCTCGCTGAAAACCGCCGGGGCGATCTTGTAGGCAGCTCCGTTACCGCAATCGATAACCAGTTTCACGCCCTCCAGGGTGAGATGGTTGGGGAAGGTGTTTTTGAGAAAAACGATATAGCGGCCATTGGCGTCATCAATGCGGAAGGCTTTGCCGATATCGTCAGCGATCGGGCGTAACTGATCAATTGTATTATTGAAGATCAAATCTTCAATGCGGGACTCTTCGTGGTCGGGGAGCTTGAAACCATCCCGCGAAAAAATCTTAATGCCATTATCCTGAAAAGGGTTGTGCGATGCCGAAATGACCATCCCGGCATCGGCCCGCATACTGCGGGTAATAAAGGCAATTCCCGGGGTTGGCATGGGGCCGATAAGGAGAACGTCAACCCCCATTGAACAGATGCCGGAAACCAGTGCACTTTCCAGCATGTAGCCGGAGATTCTGGTGTCCTTGCCAATGACTATCTTGTGCCGGTGCTCTTTATCTTTACAGATATAGGCCGTGGCTCGGCCGATTTGGAGCGCGGTTTCAGCGGTTATCGGGTCTATGTTGGCGGTTCCCCGTACTCCATCGGTGCCAAAGAGTTCCTTCATGATATCTTCCTGTTATAACGTATATTTTTGTGAGTACGTAAGTAAAATCCTGCCCACTGTCTTGGGTCAGGGTGCGGTTTTCTTGAAGACGAATTCCACTTCAGTCGGATCCATCGATAACAATGTTACTTTCTCCGGCAGGCTTACCTGGATCGGTAAAGTGTAGTAACCATTCTCATTATTCTCCATAAGGGGAGCCAGATTGATGTTTACGTGTGCCTGTTTACGGATGTCATCGATTTGCATTAAGAGCGGGCATTCAACGACGAGGTCGACAAAATAGTTACTGATACCGATTCGGCCGATCTCTTTGTTGCGGTTTTGAAAGTCTATCCTGATCCCTTTGATAACCCGTTGTGCCAGGCTCTCACCGATCTCGATAGCCACCCAAATTTTTCTTTCAGGGTCAATCAGCTTAAGCTCGTTAGGCGGGGTCAGTAAGTTGATATCAATCCTTGTGCTCTGGCGTAGCTGACTGATATCCAGTGGTTCAGAGAAGACGATATCATGTTTCTTTAGATATTCTTCTGAGGCCATGAACTCAGTTGTCGGCGGGGTTATTTTTAGCTCTCTGATCTGAAATCCTTTTGGGGCTACACCTTTGGTTTTTATTTCGATCGGCAGAGTGATTTTTACGAAACGATCGAGATAGATTGTCAATGTATCGGGGTCAAGATTAACAACATCAACCCCTAAGGGGAGGTTGTTAAAGGTCTCCTGCGCAAGACGAATCACATTTTTGCCGGTTACGGCCTTAGCCAGATTAATGCTCAATGACGGAGGTTTGGAGGTCAGAGGGCGGAGCAGAGTTTTGCTTCCTTTGACCCGGATGTGAATACTGGTAGGGACCTTGGTGATGATGGTCATGTCGGCCGGAATCGAAGTGAATTCGATTGGGACGCTTAAGGCCAATTCAGTCTTGCTTTTTCCGGAGACAAAAAACCAGAGAAATGCTGCCAGGATGATTGACAGAATCTTGAGGGTCAGGTTTTCAAAAAAAAGTGATCGTATCTGGGCCATGGTTGTTGGGGGATGGTAGTTACTGGTTATGAAAAATATTTTGTAGAGAGGCGAAAAAGCCCGATTTGTTACGGTTTGGAGAAAATATATTATTCAGAACCCGACTTAAGGATTCGGCATTTTGTTCTTTGGTTATCTTGCCGCCGATGGAAAGCGATATTTTGCCGGTTTCTTCAGAGACGACAACGACAACAGCATCGGTGTCTTCAGAAATACCCATTGCCGCCCGATGTCTGGTGCCGTACATCTTTTCAATCATGGGATCGATAGCCAAAGGTAGAAAACAGCCGGCCGCGACAATCTTTCCTTCATCAATGATTACCGCACCGTCGTGAATCGGGGCTGCCGGATTGAAGATGCTCAACAAAAGAGCATCACTGACTTTGGCATTGATTTCGACACCGCCTTCAACGATGCTGGGGATCTTGTTTTCGCGGGTAAAGACGATCAAGGCACCAATTCTCTTTAGCGACATGGTTGTGCAGGCCTTGATGATCTTGTCAAGAGAGTTGAGCTCTTCGGCCGAGTTGATGGCGAAGGAGGTTTTGCCGAACTTGGCTAGAGCCCGGCGGAATTCATTCTGGAAGAGAACGATGACAATCAGGATACTCGAGCTCAAAAAACCGTTAAGAAGCCAATGCAATGTATAGAAGCCAAGCAACAGAGAGAGTTGGTAGATGATGAAGATCAGAAAAAGGCCCAAAAGAATCTGAAAGGCTCGGGTGCCACGAATAATCAGTAGGACCTGATAGATGAGGATGGCCACGATAATAATATCGATAAAGTCAAGCCAACGACTGTTGAGTAGGGTCTCGACAAATTCAGCCATAGTTCATTCGTATCAAGGGCCAGGGTTAGTGAAGTTGTAAAAAGTTATGGGATGGCTAAATAAAATTTTTATGAGGCCATCAGCGTTGTGCGTGGTTGATTGCGTCTATTACGGTAAGGGCTTGTTTGGTGGCGGCCACATCATGGACGCGGACAATATTGGCGCCATTGGTTAAAGCCTGGGCCGCCGTGGCCAGCGAGGCGGAGAGGCGCTGGTCGACTGGCTCATCGGTGAGCTTGCCGATAAATGATTTGCGTGAGGTTCCGATCAACAGGGGCAGGCCGAAGCCGGTAAAGTCCTTAAGGTGCTTTAAAAGTAGAAGGTTATGTTCAAGGGTCTTGCCAAAGCCGATACCGGGATCAAGCATGAGTTTTTCTATCTTGACGCCGGCTTTGATTGCGAGATTGATACTTTTTTCGAAATAGTGACAAATATCAGCAAAAAGATCACTGTAAACCGGGTCTTTTTGCATCGCATTCGGGGTTCCCTGGATATGCATGAGGCAGGCATAGGCCTCAGTTGAGGCTACGACATTGGCCATATTCGAATCGAAATTGAAAGCGCTGATGTCGTTGATAATATCGGCCCCGGCGTTAAGGGCTGCTATTGCGACTCGGCTTTTATAGGTGTCAATCGAGATTGGTAGATCCGGAAATTCTCGGCGTAAGGTTTCAATTACCGGTAGTACCCTGTTTAGTTCTTCATTTTCTGCAACTCGGGCTGCTCCAGGCCTGGTTGATTCACCGCCAATGTCAAGTATGTCGGCTCCTTCCGAAACCAGTCGGCGAGCTTGGTTTAGAGCTTTTTCATATGTAAAGAAATGGTTGCCATCGGAAAATGAGTCAGGGGTGACATTGAGGACACCCATGATCAGTGACTGTTGTTTAAGATCGACCTTGATGCCGCGGCATGCAAATGGGAGGCCGGTATTCTTTTCCTGATTCCGGAGGGCGGCTTCCAGGCGGTCAGCCATTTGGGCCAGAGAGAAGGGTTGGGCCCGAAGCTTCCGGCAGAATTTGCGGAACTGTTTCCGGGTTGCGCTTAAGATGGCGTCGCTGTTGTTAGCGTTGCAGTTTATGACCCCGCGGGTGACGGCGGCTTCGCCGCCGGTAGACAACATTTCCTGTTTGATGATATTGGCAGCTGCTGCCGGGAGGGGGCCCACCCGAAAGTTATAGTGAACCATTTTGTTCTTCATCAGGCTGACGCCGTGAACATCGGCGCCGATCTGCCGCATCAAAGCTACGGCATCATTGGCCGTTTTGATGTCTAGAAGCCTGACATGGTAGTTGCGCATGACGCGATGGTTCCTTTATGATCCCTTTACAGCTGTCGTCTGTCTGCTTTTTTATTTGAATTAGTTAGTTTGCGTAAAAGACGGTCAAAAATCCATAATTTTCTTAAGCGTAAAAATCTTTCTACTCTTCTCTTTTCTGAGGGGTTCGAATCCTGAGGCCGAAATTTGATTTTCAGTCGGAGAATTGAATATTGGTCAACCATGGCCAACAAGCGAATCAGGGGGCGGAAAAAACCGTTCGGTGGCAGATATAGAGAACAATTGAAGTCAATGATTGCCGGGTTGCCGTGATGATCAACCATGATGTTGCTCTTGTGGCCTAGGTCGAGATGGAGCACCCCTCTGGAGTGTAGATCATCAGCTATTTTCAAGAGCTGGTCAAAAAAATTTTCCGAGAGAAGATGGCGGCGGTTTTTAACCTCATCACCTTCAATGCGACTGATGAGTAAACAGTTATAATCTTCCAGGCCAATGATTCTGGGAATCTGGGCGATACCTTCAAGTTTGTTCAGGATAAATTTTTCATACATAAGGTTGAGCGGTCCCCAGAGATAACAGGCTACCCATCCTTTGTTACGAAAATCCTTGGCTACGATAGACCGCGATCCACATTCTACGATAAGGATGTCAGGTTTCATGGCTTTTTTTGCCGTGATTCTTTTAACAACCTTCCACTGCTCTCCGAGAAAACGGGCTTGGTTTATTTCGGTCTTATCGTAATTGTCTTTGGGCACTTAACGAATAAATAATTTTAGGTTAACTCTTTTGTTTCGGTGTTTTCCGGTGATTCGACGCTTTCCGGGGCATCGTTTGCTTTCTCATCTTTAGACGTGATGCCGATGAGTTCGTCAACCTCGTTACCGTTGAGACTCTCTTTTTCGAGCAGGGCATGGGAGAGGATGTCCAGGGCCTTGCGGTTTTCGCTTACCAGCTGGTGGGCTTTGCTGTAGGCTTTGTGGACGATCTCCTTGATCTCGTCATCAATCTCGAGAGCAGTTTTTTCACTGAAATCACGATTCTGGGCCATCTCCCGGCCCAAGAAAATGTGCTCCTCTTTTTTGCCGAAACTGACCGGTCCCATGTGCCCCATACCCCATTCGCAGACCATCTTGCGGGCCATGCCGGTGGCTCTTTCAATGTCATTGCCAGCCCCGGTTGTTATGTGGTTTAAAGCTATCTCTTCAGCGGCCCGACCACCCATAAGAACAATGATGTTGTTAATCAGATAGTCCTTATTATAGGTATGGCGTTCATCGACCGGTAGCTGTTGAGTCAGGCCCAAGGCCCGGCCCCGGGGGATTATGGTCACTTTATGGATGGGGTCGGTTCCCGGTAAAAGGCGGGCCACTAAAGCGTGCCCAGCCTCATGAAAAGCGGTGTTGAGTTTCTCTTCAGGGCTGATTACCAGACTGCGTCTTTCAGCGCCCATCATAACTTTATCTTTGGCTTCCTCTAGGTCGTCCATTTCAACTTCATTTTTATCGGTTCGGGCGGCCAAGAGACTGGCTTCGTTAATCAGGTTGGCGAGATCAGCGCCGGTAAAGCCGGGAGTTCCGCGGGAGACGACCATGAGGTCAACATCCTTGGCGAGAGGCACCTTGCGGGCGTGGACTTTGAGGATACCTTCCCGGCCTTTGACGTCGGGATTGGGGACGACCACCTGACGGTCGAAACGGCCTGGTCTGAGCAGGGCCGGATCGAGGACGTCGGGCCGATTAGTGGCGGCCAGGAGGATCACTCCGTCGTTAGATTCAAAGCCATCCATTTCGACCAGAAGCTGGTTTAAGGTTTGCTCTCTCTCATCGTGTCCGCCACCTAAGCCGGCCCCCCGATGGCGGCCGACAGCGTCGATCTCATCAATAAAGATCAGGCAGGGGGCATTTTTTTTGCCTTGGATGAAAAGGTCGCGGACGCGTGAAGCTCCAACACCGACAAACATTTCGACAAAATCCGAACCACTGATACTGAAAAAGGGAACTTCGGCTTCACCGGCAATTGCTTTGGCGAGCAGGGTTTTACCGGTTCCCGGAGCTCCGACCAACAAGACTCCTTTGGGGATTTTGCCGCCTAAGCGAGTGAACTTTTTGGGTTCCTTTAAAAAGTTGATAATTTCTTCGAGCTCCATTTTGGCCTCTTCGATGCCGGCGACATCCTTGAAGGTGACCTTTTTCTGGTCTGCATTGAGAAGCTTGGCGCGGCTTTTGCCGAAAGACATCGCTTTGCCGCCACCGCCCTGCATTTGGCGCATGAAAAAGATCCAGACACCAATTAAGAGAAGCATCGGAAACCAGGAGATCAGGATCGATTGCCATAAGGGCGATTGATCTTCGGGTTGGGCGGTGATTCTAATGCCTTTGTCGCGTAGCATTTTTACCAGGGAGGGGTCGTCCGGTGTATAGGTTTTGAATGTCGTAGAACCATAGGTCCCGGAGATATTCTGGCCCTGGATGGTGACTTCGCTGATTTGGCCGGATTCAACCAGTTCAATAAATTCACTGAAACTGATTTCATGTTTTGCAACGCCGGGGTTGTTGAAGACATTAAAAACCATGATCATGATGAGGCAGATCACTAGCCAGAGGGCCAGGTTTTTATAGAAAGGTTTCATATCCTGATTTTTTTTCATTGCTGACATAAAACTTTTTAATCCATTGTTTAAGTTAGTGGTTACAACGCTTATAAAAAAAAACACCCGAAGGAGGCGGGCGGCTTAAATAGAGGCGGGTACATATATATGAAAGCTGGTCGATTGGCAAGTAAAAACTCTCTAATTCAGGGTCTTTGTTATTGGCGAAGATAGCTGTAAAACTTGCAAAAATATAAAAATCATATTAATGAGCGGACCTTGATTGAATTGGTGTTTTTAGTTGAATGTCTGAAAATGGAAATTATAGATGAAAAGATGTGTGGTGATTGTTGGTCGACCTAATGTCGGAAAATCGACCTTGTTTAATCGTCTTTTAAAACAACGGCGGGCGATTGTTGCCGATACTCCCGGAGTTACTCGAGATCGTATTTTTGCAGAGCTTAAGGTTGAAGATAAGGAGTGCCTGTTGGTTGATACCGGAGGCTTGGTCTTTGGCGTTGAGGATGAATTGCAAAAAGATGTCGGGCGGCAGACTCAGGTGGCAGTCGATGAAGCGGATATAATCCTTTTTTTGTTGGATGGACAGAGCGGAGTGAGTGCGGAAGATGGGGAGCTTGCCCGTTATCTGCGCCGTTGCGGAAAACCGATTTTATGGGTTATTAACAAATGTGAGTCACCCCGTGTCCAGCAGGATAGTGTTGATTTTTATGCTCTGGGAATGGAGCAGATGTATCATGTTTCGGCCGAGCACGGAGAGGGCATTACCACACTAAAAGAGGCTTTGGCCGAACTTCTGCCGTCCGTCGAAGAGGATGCCGGAAGAGAAAGTGAAGAAGCTATTGTCAGGGTTTCGGTGGTGGGTAAACCTAATGTCGGGAAATCCTCTTTGCTTAATTATCTGCTTGGAAGTGAACGTCTGACGACCAGCGGGCGACCGGGGACTACGGTTGATTCGGTGCAAATCTCTCTGGTTAATAATCAGCAGAATTATCTTTTTCTCGATACTGCTGGTCTCAGGCGCCGGGCCCGGGTTCATGAAGAGGTAGAGAGTCTCGGCAATGTTGCCACTATCCGAGCCATAGATTTTGCCCAGATAGTGGTTTTGATGGTTGATGCAGCCACTGGAGTTACCGATCAAGATCTGCAGATTTCAGGTCTGGCTCATGAAAAAGGTAAGGCTGTTATCTATGTTTTCAACAAGATTGATCTTTTGCCTGCCAGCAGAAAACGGTTGGCAGAAATGAAGGAAGATCTTATTTACCGTCTGGTCGGTATTCGCCGGCCGGTGATTTTGGAGATGTCGGTCAAGAGCGGTCTGGGGTTAAAGAGGTTTTTCCCAGGACTTAAAGCTTTGCACGAGGTTCACTGTCATCGAGTCGGGACTGGAGAACTCAACCGCTGGTTGGCGGAGGCTGTAGAAGCTCATCAACATCCTTTGATTCACCGACATCCGCTGAAGTTCTATTTTATTACCCAGGTTCGCAGTGCACCCCCAACTTTTGTTATCTTTGTTAATAAAGTTAAGGGCATTATACCGTCCTATGAAAGATATTTGGAAAATAAAATTATTGAACATTTTGGTTTTTACGGGGTTCCGGTGAGAATTTTTTTCAGGAAGCGTGAAGGCCGTGAGAAGAAAGTTAAAAAGCTAAAAAACTGAAAGTTGAGCGCTTGTTATTAATTCCTGAATTGCGTAACCAACCTTTTTCGGCCAGTGTTTTTTTCAATAAAAACAGTTGTTTATGTTCTGTTTTGCGGGGACCCTTTAGGGGCTTTTTAAAGACTGGCGTAAAAGTAATAATTTCAACCATTAACGGCTTTTAACTAATGGCTAATTACTTAGCCCAGATAATTTTTGCTTGACATTGCCAATTAGATATTGCTAATGAAATAAACTGGTTAAAGAGTTTGATAAAAATTGAGTGGCTTGAGCTAAGCTTTTTCAGAATTAATTAAAAGTACCTATTTGGTACGGCACTATCGGGTTAGGGTTTTGTGATGAATAAATCGGAGTTGATCGAAGAATTGGCGAACCGTTCCTACTTAAACCTCAAGGTTTCTGAAACTATTGTCAATCTGGTCATCGATAATATGAAAAAAGCCCTGCTTGATGAAGACCGTATAGAGTTGAGGGGGTTCGGTAGTTTTCATATAGAAAACTATAAAGCCTATACCGGTCGTAATCCTAAAACAGGTGAATCAATTCAGGTAAGAGAGAAACGGTTGCCCTTTTTTAAAGTGGGTAAAGATCTTAAAGAACGGATCAATGGGAATGGTTCAAAATAATAATTTACTGAATTTGATTACGAAATTTTTCTCTCCTAATGTGACCAGGATCAGGTTAGTTTTGAGGGAACCATCCAATTTGCCGAACCTTTTGACCTGCAGTCGCATTTTGGTTGTTCCCCTGATTATAGCCCTTCTCTATTTTGACAGTCGCTGGTTAAACCTGTTGACGGCAATCCTGGTTGTTCTGGCGGCGATCACCGATTGTCTCGATGGTTATATGGCCAGAAAATATAATTTTGAATCAAACCTTGGTAAACTACTCGATCCCCTGGCCGATAAGATTTTGTTGTTGTCAACCATGGTGATGCTTGTGCATTTGCAACGTGCTCCAGCTTGGTTGATATGCCTGATTCTTTGTCGTGAGACGGCAGTCACCGGTCTGCGGTCGATTGCTGCCGAGAAGGGGAAGATTATTGCCGCCAGTGCAATGGCGAAATACAAGACAATTTTTCAGGTCGTGGCAGTTGTCGCTCTGGTTATTCATTATCCTTTTTTGGGGGCGGATGCCCATGCGGTGGGTAGCTTTTTTCTCTGGATAGCGCTTTTTTACACGATGTGGACTGGTTATTCCTATTTCAAAGAAACATTTGCTCTGTTAATGTCGGAATGATTTTTCCCTATTGTTAAATTGGTGGATTTGCAAAAAGGTTTCGGTTTTCTCCGGGGCCTTTTTTTGTATTGTAAGGTGTGAAAGATGACAAAAATCGAGATGTTTACCGGAAAGGGTGGGGTCGGGAAGACGACAATGTCGGTTGCGACCGCTTTGCAATATGCGCAATCCGGCAAAACCCTATTGATTTCTACCGACCCTTCCGGTTCTCTTTCAGAAATTTTTTCTCAACCGCTCAATCAGAGGGTAACAACGGTTGCCGCCAACCTTGATGTAGTTGAGTTGACTCGTCAACTGGTTCTTGATTTGTGGCGCGATAAATTTGCCGATGAAATTTACACGGTTTTATCCTCTTTTTTGCCCGTAGGACGTGAAATTATCGACTATATTGAGGGAGCTCCGGGGATTGATGAAGAGTTTATGCTCGACTATCTCCTGACGATGGCTCAATCAGGCGCTTACCGGATGATTGTCTGGGATACGGCACCGACGATAACTACCCTGAATCTGCTCTTTATTCAGCAGCTTTTTTACTCCCATCTGACCCAGGCTCAGAAGGTTTATCTGAAGGTGAAAAGTGTTTTTAATCAAGTTAATCCGTTGGATCTTATCAATAAGTGGCGGCATTTAACGGCACAAATCATCGAACTTTTACAAACCGAGACAACCGCCTGGGTGGTTGCCAACCCTGAACGTCTGCCGGTTGAGCAGGCACTTGATATTGCCGGTTCTTTGACGGAGTTTGGTATTGTCGTAAATGGTTTTATTCTTAACAAAATGTTACCTCCCGAAGTCTGCAGCGCTCACCCTTTCTGGCAGACCAAGTTTCAGGCCCAACGGGGTTGGCGGGAAAGATTGATTCTGGCGGCTGACGGCAAGATCGTGAAAGAGGTTCCGGAACTGCTTGGTGAGATGAGGGTTGACGGTTTTTTAGGAGAGGTTTCAGAACTCTTGCGGAAATCTTGAAATAGTTCTTATGGTTGTGCAGCGCCCTGAGCGCCAGCGAGGAAGTGCTCTTGGGGTGCGCCCTGAGCG
>CAZUXG010000001.1:27981-47255 GCA_964623985.1 uncultured Thermodesulfobacteriota bacterium
GCGCCCTGAGCGCCAGCGAGGAAGTGCTCTTGGGGTGCGCCCTGAGCGTTAGCGAGGAAGTGCCCTTGGGGTGTGTAAGGTATAAGGGAATTTTTTAAGAAACCATCAGAGATGTGAGTCGATTGCCATTCTCGTCAGTTTTATTATCTCTTTAAGATCGACTTCCTCATGATAGGTGGGCGTTGTGATGGCCGGGCTGAAAGTCAGGGTGATGGTGCCTGGTTTTATAGCGATCTTTCCCTTGGGTTGTAGGTTGCCGCTGTTGGCAATCGTTAAGGGCAGGATCGGCAGACCCAGTTGCGTTGCCAGCATAAACCCCCCCTTTTTAAATTTTCCTAAACGGATAGAGGTTGGCATACGGGTTCCTTCGGCGAAGAGAACAATTGATATCTCCCTGTTTCTTAAGACCTTGCCTTGAGCTTGAAGACGTGTAATCGCCTGTTTACCTTTGCTCCGGTCAATAATTATCGAGCCACTGCGTTTTAGGGCGAGGCCGAAGACTGGAATTTTTATCAGTTCTCGTTTGGCGACGAAGAGACAGTGCAGAGCCCGGCAGCTGAAGATTGCGTAGATGTCGAGAAAACTTTTATGGTTACTGATAACCATATAGGTTTGGTGGGGGTCGATATTTTCCAGTCCTTGATAGATGACTTTGACCCCATTCAGTTTCAAGTTTATCCAGCCCCACCAGATGCCGCAAAATTCAATGCCGCGTTTTGACCAAGGGGTGAAAGTTATCAGACAAGTGATTACCGCCCAGAAACAAGTGTTGGGGACAACGACCAGAGTGCTGCGGATGGCGTTGATGAAATTGGTGAAAAAACTGAACGTCAATGGCTAACCTTTAGTCTTTTATCCTGTAATGCTTTAGGGTTACAGGGTTGTCGGTAAATTAGTGGATGAATGGATTACTATCTGATTTCTGCCTAGATTTTTGGCTTGGTAGAGGGCCGTGTCCGCAGCATTTATAAGTTGTGTCTGGTGGCTGATGCTTTTTGTAAAACGTTTCTTCATAAAATCTAAAAATTAAAGTTTCCGGTTTTTTGGGTGTCGATTAATTAGTGATTATGGTTGAAATTGTCAACCGTCCATTTGTCAAATGAGCGAATATGGTCTAGTTCTAAAGTCTTAATAAGGGGCAAGGGCAATTTTAGTCAGCAGCGGTTGTGGTTCCGGCTGAGACGGACTTGACGGGGAGCCGCCAGCCAGAAGCAGAGGCATGAGAGCCAGAGAGCAATGATGTCAAAAATGAAAGCTGCAAGGTAAGAACCGGTGTGGTCAAAGATGAGGCCGGAAAACCAGGCTCCGGCCGCTCCGCCAAAACCTAAATTTAACGAGAGGAGACCAAAAATTCGGCCAAAATGGCGGCCTTGAAAAATATCTGCCGCAATTGAGGGAAAAAGTGGTGCGGCAGCGCCATAACCAAAACCGAACCCGGCGGCGAAAAGATAGGGTAGCAACTTTGGTAGTAGCTGCATTCCGGCCAAGGCCAGGACTCCCAGAGTAGCGGCTGCCATACCTATGGTGTTGGCGGTCTCCCGGTTCCAGCGGTCGCCGAAAAACCCTAAGGTTATCTTGCCGACTGAACCGCAGATGCCCAGAAACCCGAAAGTTAAGGCTGCCATTCGGATTGTCATGCCACCGTCAACGAGCCCGGCAACGGCATGTAAAAGAACTCCTTGAATGGCAAATGGACCGAGGAAAAAGCCCGCCGCTAAATACAAGAAACGTCTGGTTTTCAAGGCTTTTCTGCTGGTCCACTCGGTGGTGGCCCATTTTTGGTCGATGATGATAGGGCTTTCTGATTGTTTGGTTTTGTCCGTATCGGAGTTGTCTGATGGTATCACTTTGGTACCATCTGGCCGCAGACCGAGTTGCTGCGGATCACGACGCTGGAAAAAGAGATTGATCGGAATAATGAAAAGTACTATGATAGCCAGTACTTGGTAAGCGTAGCGCCAATTATGGTCACTGATAAGATGCTGCATGGCTGGGGGCACTGTCAGCATGCCGACCCCGACCCCGGCCATGGCTAGACCTAAGGCCAGTCCTCGACGCTTAACAAACCAGCGCGGCAAAAAAGTTGCGTGGGGAACGAAACCGATGAGGCTCACACCGATGGCCGCAAGAATCCCATAGATCAGATAAAAATCGAAAATACTTTGCGCCTTTGCGAGCAGGGTTAGGGATGCGGACAGCCATATGGCTCCGGCCGGGATCACCAGGCGAGGGCCGAAACGATCAATCAGCCAGCCGGCCAAGAAAGCACAGAGATAGTGTGAAATTGTAAAGAGGGAGAAAATGCCGGCCGTGGTTGCTCGTGACCAGGCAAAGTCGTTGATGATCGCAATATAGAAAACCGAGAACGAGTACCAAACCCCGAAAGCTACCCCTAAGGTGATAAAAGATGTGGCTACGATAATCCAACCGTAATAGAAGGGGGGGGCTTTTTGTAAACGCAATGATTAGTCCTGATATTTTTGTAAAAGAGTCGCTATTGTACCTTTTTAAAAGGGTACAAGTACGTGTCCAGCAATTCTTAATTTATGCTTGGAGAATGGAAAACGGCTCGACTTCTAGCAGTAAATTAGTTGCAATTGCAACCTTTAAGTATAAATATCGATAGGTGAGTCGGTAATTGTCCTGTCGTTTGGGCCGGGGTCGACTTGTATCTTATGGTGATCTTTTTTAAGTAAGGAGACTTCAGGTCTTGAAATTTTTCCACTTATCTTCTTTTTTGTTCTTGGCGATCTTTTTTATGGCTGCCTGTGGAGCCCGACAACCCGGAATTATGGTTGGCGGATCACCCTATGTTGATCCCAATACTATGCAACGTGATGAAATAATTCATCTGCCGACCGGGATGCCTCTGACTCAGTTTGAACTCTTTTCACTTTTGGCTAATGAGCGGATTATCTATATCGGAGAAGAGCATGATAATATCTATGATCACCGGGTTGAGTTGGCGGTTGTCAAAAACCTGTATCAACGTTTTCCGGAGCATCTGGCGGTCGGTTTTGAGATGTTGGCCCATGTCAATCAGGAAAAGGTTGATCGTTGGTTGGCTGGAGAACTTTCCGAGGATGATTTTATTCGTCTTTTTGCCGATGACTGGAGTATGGCGGCGTTTGTTTATTACCGGGAGATCTTTACTTTTTTAAAATCGCGCCAGATTCCGGTGCGGGCCTTGAATGTCAGTCGTGATGAAAAAACGGGCTTTATGCGGGAGATGAAATTATCCGGTGATAAGAATACGTTAAAGGATACGCCCGAATTGCTTGAGGATATCTACCAGGAACAGGCTTTGCGGGCAATGTTTGCCGGGCATCTCGAAGGGCATGGTGACCTTAATTTGTTTCTTAAGGTGCAGCAGCTTTGGGAAGAGACTATGGCGGATAATATCGCCGACTATCTTGATAGCCCGGCCGGGGCTGAAAAATTGCTGGTGGTTGTTGCTGGGGGTTTTCATGTGACCCACGGGTACGGGCTGCCACGTCGAGTTTTTCAACGAAAAAAAGTACCCTATTGTGTTCTTCTGACGCATACTCCGGTAGCCTTGGTTGAAAATGAGCGCCAAACCATGGATGTCGATTTCCCGGAGCTGCCCCTCTATCTTGGTGATTATCTTTGGTGTGTACCCTATCGTAATCTCAAGGATCAACAGGTCAAACTGGGAGTCGGACTGAAAGGTGCGGATAAAGGAATTGAAATTGTTATGGTTGAAGCCGGTAGTGTGGCTGAAAAACACGGTTTTAAGGTAGGTGATCTGATAATTAACTGTGCCGGGGAAGATCTTGATGACCCTCTTGACCTTTCACTCCGGCTTTTAGAAAAGAGCAAAGGTGAGGTGGTCGAAGTGCTTATTGAGAGAGGGGGTAAGCTAAAAAATATTGAGGTTTTATTGTGAATCCGAAGGTTGAAACAGGCGATGTTTTGCCGGTAGACCCTGAAGAAAATTGTCAATATTCCCGTTTCGATCAGCTTAATCCCGACTGGTGGCGGAAGGTCGAGAGATTAGTGGCAGAGAATAAGGGTGAGGTGTTTTCCGATGTTCAGGTTTTTGCTGGTGGCCTTGAACTTCCCTGGTTTAATCGTCACCTCAGGCTTGAGCCGGAAACCTTTAGTATCTCTTTTGACAATGGTAAAGGAACGCAACCTACTTACCAGGATGGGTTGGTGGTGATGGCCTTGCTTAACTATATATCGGCCGGTCACCGGATACCGGAAGCTGCGGGCTTGGTCAATGAGTATCATCTGACCGGTGGGACTACTTTTTTTCGTGGTCCGCACGTTATGGCATCTGCCCTTTTAGCCCGGCGCTATGCAAAAGATGGTTTGCAGTTGTTGGAGGCTGGTAAAAAATGGGGCGGTAAACCGGTTGACTTTGGCGAATATGCCCTCTCATTTACTATCTTTCCCGGGCTTGATTGGAATATCGCCTTATGGGAAGAAGATGAGGAATTTTCCGCTCGGGCCCAATATCTTTTTGACAAAAATCTTGAACAGATATTCCAGCTCGACGTTATTTGGGCGCTGGGTAATGTGGTGGCCGCAAAACTACTGGACTTTTGATTTTTTTCATACTTCGGCTCTGCCGGGGTACCTCACTTCCCTTTTTTCTGTTTGGTGGCAATTCGTCGTTTAACCCCTTTGACAAGTGGAAATTTCCAGAGTTCTTCGGCCAGTTGTGAGGGGGTGAGGTGATCTAGTCCGGCATTCAGGTAATGGTTGAGGAAGAGGTCTTTTTCATAGTTTGTCCATTCTGAACAGCGTCTTATAAGGGTGTCCAAATCACGGATACTAGCTTTCATAGGGGAGAATATTCGTCGTGATTTCTCCAGATCAATAAGGCTGATATCGGTTGTTGTCAGGTCACCATCTTGATGTACTTTAAGCATGATATGTTTGGGGTAGAGACAGTTGTGGCGGAATCTATGATTATGAAAGCGGCGTAAGATATCAGCAATCATTGGTAATACACCAGCTCGTAAATGTTGGTTACCGCCTTTGCTCTGGTCACTTTTGAGCCACTCATCCAGAGCGGAAAATCCCTTTAATTCATAAGTTATCAGGATCGCCTGAGACCGTCCATTCTGATAGCGCTCTCCATAATAGAGAGGGCGGGGCACCTGGATATCATAGGTTGTCAGTTTTTTAAGGTTTTGCCATTCGATGCGAAAGGTAGGACAACCTTTAGGATGTTGTAAGGTTCTGCGTTGGTGGTTTTCCTGGCGTTTGATAAAAACTCCGAGCGTCTCACCATTTTGCTGTTGCAACTCATAACGGGCCGCACCACTCCAGCCCGAACGTCTATAGTTCGGTGGTTCAAACCACTCCAGTTCAGCCTGCCATAATTTTTGGAAGGTCTCAAGGTTGTTGGCTTTCAAGAGCTTACGATCTGGGGGGGAGTGGAAATATTCTTGTGCTATAGTCATATAATTTAGTTGTCAATCGTCAGTGGTCAGGGTTTTTACTGTCTACCGTCGACTATTTTAAGGTTTTTGCCAGTCCGTAAAGAAGTAGGCATAATACATGGCCGCGACATAGATTAGAAAGAGGATGCCGAGAGCCATCAGGCTTCTACTTAAAATCTTGTTAATCATTTTTTTATTTAAGCCCATTTTTTCTCTTGGGAACGGTGGGTGCTGCCCACCCAACTAACCTTGATTTTATCATTGTTCGTCCAGAGATAAAAAAGTATTGCGGAGAGTCGCTTCAACATTTGTACAGCTTCTTTTAAAGGCAAATTGCTGGCCGATCAGGTAGACCTTTTTTTCCGCCCTGGTAATCGCGGTATAGAACCATTTGTTATTGAGCATCATGAAATGGCTGTTGCTTAAAGGGATTGCGACAAACTTGTATTGACTGCCCTGGGCCTTGTGGACGGTCAAGCAGTAGGCCAGATCGATAATATCGCGAATCTGGTCGAAGTTGTAGCGCACCACTAAAGGGCCGGGGTAGACAACATAAAAAAGCTCATTGTCAAGGTCGATCTCCTTGATGATGCCGACGAAACCATTAAATATACGTTGTCTCCGCCAGTCTGAAGACTGGTTAAAGCAAAAGTTTGAATGGTAGGAGGCGCACTCCATATCCTTGTTCTGCAGGTGGACGACCTTGTCATCAACCTTAAAGATTGTTCCGAAGCGTTCCGTCTGGCATCGGCTTTGCGGATTGAAAACCTCCTGGAGCTGGTGGTTTAAGATCTCGGTTCCCAGCGGTCCGCGGCGTACCGGGGTTAAAACCTGAAAATCCCAGGTCGGGTACTTCAGGCGGTTGACGGCCTTGGCGGCCAGCTCCATAATCAGCCGGCGGATTCGCTCATTACACTCTTCCCGAATTTCCCGCAACTCTTTTTCCGGAAGCTCTTTTTTCAATTGGAAGTAGTTGGGAATATCTTCGCGCATGAAGATAAAATCCTTATAGTGACGGTTATAGTCAGGTGGAATCTCTCCTTTACGGATAATATTGGCAAAATGAACCAGGACCGAATCCTCACTTTGGCGGAAAATCTGATTTAGGCTGGTATGGGCGAGATATGTTTTACCGAGGATGTCGGCAAAAACATTGCCGGCACCGATGGGTGGCAGTTGGGCCGGATCGCCGACCATAATGAAGATGCTGTTTTTAGCAACCGCCAAGGCCAGGTGGTAGAAGATCTGACTGTTGACCATGCCGGCTTCATCGAGGAGAATTACTTTATAGGGCAGGGGTCGTTCACGATTAAACTCGAAGCGGTTGTCGCCCTGGTATTTGAGTAGTGAATGGATGGTGTAGGCTTGGAACCGGGTTAATTTGCGGATGCGGGCGGCAGCCATGCCGGTAAAGGCGCAGCAGGTGATCTGTTTTCGATCGCAAAAATGTTCAGCAAGAAAATCGAGGATAGTTTTGGCGATCGTTGATTTACCGGTTCCGGCATAGCCTGAGAGAGCATAGACACGGCGCCTGCCGGTGCCGACCATGGTGATAATCCGGCGTTGTTCATCGGCTAAGGTGAAGCCTAAACGTTGTTGTTGCTCATTGATGAATTGGTTGATTTTTTCGGGCTCTGCCAGGGGCTTGAAGTGATCTTTTGACTTTTCTCGAATAAAAGTTTCGAGAAAGCTTTCCATGTAATGGAAAGCTTTCAGGGCGATACGTTGCTTATTGTCGACCACCAGCTTTTCTTTATTCTGCAGCGCCCTTATAACCTGTTCAAAGGTTGTTGGCTCAAGCTTTTTTTCTTCATCGTTAAGCAATTCACTGAGTTGCTGATGCAAGGTTTCTGATGGTAGGTAAATATGTCCTTCTTGGTTTCCTGCTTCAAGGAGGAGATGGTGGATGGCAGCTTCGACTCTGTGGACTGAGGTGAAAGGAAGCCCCAGTTTCCGGGCAATTGAATCGGCGGTTTTAAAACCAATGCCGCGAATTTCAGTCAAGGAGTAGGGGTTGTCGCGTATCTTTTTGCTCGCCTCATTGCCAAAAGCATTAAAAATGCGGACCAGGAGGTTGGGTGTGATGCCGTGTGGTAAAAGAAATTCAGACAGGGCCCTTAATTTTTTTTGTTTTTCCCATGAATGTTTGATTTGTTTGAGTTTTTTATCTTTTATGCCTTTAAACTCAAGGAGTTTCTCGGGCTCTTTTTCGAGAATCGACAAAAGTTCATTTTCGCCGTAATGATCGAGTAGTTTTTGTGCCAGTTTGTCGCCCAGGCCTTTAACGACCTTGGCCAGAAAGTAAAAAAGTTGGTTGGTGGTCAGGCGGGCAGTCGAGAAAGCAAATTGACGACCGAATTTACTCATCTCCCACTGGCCGTCAAATTCAAAGTCGGTACCCTCAAGCTTGCCACCATCCAAGGCTTCGGGCAGATAACCGACTGCCGTCAGCAGGTGTCGTCCGCTTTTTCCTTTAAGAACGACATAACCGTTGTCGGAGTTTAAATAGCTGGTTCTTTTAATCCGCAGGCGGATAGTTTCCATTTGTTTTCCGTCATCAGTTTGTTTTTAATGATGCCTTATCAAACCTCATTCTACCTCAGTTATCAGCCTTTTGGCAACATTTAATCGAAGTTCTGTTAAAGGTCATAGATCGGGGAAAAGTAACCATTGGCCGGTAAAATATTTTTTGATTCAATTTCCCCGTATTTTCTTATTGTGCTATATGGTGTAATGGCGATTGGTTTTGTTACCGGTCTGGAAATTGCTGTATCTGATTATCATTTTAAGGCGCTTTTTTCGAGCCGTAGATTGAAGAGGAAAATTATATGCTGATTACCGAGATTTTAGCCCGTAACGGGCGGATGTATGCTGATGAGACGGCCTTGATTGAAAGAGACCCTGAGCATAATAGCCGACGTGAGATAAGCTGGCGTGAGTTTGATCGGCAGGCAAATCAGATTGCCAATTTATTGCGTTCCCGGGGGGTTGGGCCCGGCAGTCGGGTTGTACATCTCTTTAGAAACTCTTTAGAATGGTTACCTCTCTATTTCGGGATTTTGCGTAGCGGAGCCTGGGTGGTGCCGCTTAACTTTCGTTTTGACAGTGAAAACATTAAACATTGTGTTTTGGTTGCCGACGCCGAGGCTCTCTTTTTTGGTCCTGAATTTTTCACCCGGATTGCGGCCGTCAAAGAGCAGATGATTTCGGTCAAAAATTTCTTCAGTCTGGGTCCCTGTGATCTTGATGGTGTCGAAAACTATCTTGATTTAGTCGATACTTGCGAGACCGAAGACCCACAATTGGAGCTTCATTATGATGATAGTGCGGCTCTCTATTTTACTTCGGGTACAACCGGCATGCCAAAACCAATTTTACTGACCCATGGCAATCTGGAGTCATCATGTATTGTTGAAAATCGCCACCATCTTCAGAATCATGATGATAACTTGATCCTGATTCCACCTCTTTACCATACCGGTGCCAAGATGCATTGGTTTGGTAATTTTATTGTTGGTGCCAAGGCGGTTATCCTGAAAGGGGCGAAACCCGAATGGATTTTAGATGCGGTATCAGAAGAAAAAGGCACGATAGTCTGGCTCTTAGTTCCTTGGGCTCAGGATATCCTGATGGCCATTGAAGAGGGTGTCGTAGAGCTGGATAAATACCAGCTTAAGCAGTGGCGGCTGATGCATATCGGGGCCCAGCCGGTACCGCCCAGCCTGATTAAGGAGTGGCTGAAGATTTTTCCGCAGCAGGAGTATGATACCAATTACGGTTTAAGTGAGGCGACCGGGCCGGGTTGTGTTCATCTCGGTATGGGCAATACTCATAAAGTGGGTGCTATCGGGGTTCCCGGTTTTGATTGGGAGTGTCGAGTTGTCGATGCCCTGGGTTCTCCCTTGCCGCAGGGCGAAAAGGGAGAACTGGTGGTCAAGGGGCCGGGGGTGATGCGTGAATATTTCAATAATCCGGAGGAGACCGCCCGCACTTTAAGGAATGGCTGGCTTCATACCGGTGATATCGTTCGTATAGATGAGGATGGGTTTATCTTTTTGGTAGATCGTAAAAAAGATATCATCATTGCCGGCGGTGAAAATATTTTCCCGGTTGAAATAGAGGATTTTTTACAGGGACATAAAGACATTAATGATGTTGCTGTAATTGGTTTACCGGATGAACGTTTAGGTGAATCGGTCGCGGCAATTGTTGACTTGAAGCCGGGCCGCCGTCTTAATGAAGATGATATGGAGATTTTTTGTCAGGCTCTGCCTCGTTATAAACGTCCGCGCCGTTTCTTTTTTGATGATGTTCCTCGTAACCCCACGGGCAAGATTGAAAAACCAAAACTGCGGGAAAAATATACTGGTCATCAAGAGATGTTTAAGCTATAAGCAGGCGTTAGTCACCAGCGATGCTGTGCTGGAGTTAGCGGGTTGTTTTATTTTAACCAAGCCAGGAAAATCATGTTTTTATTTTGACGAGAACAGCGTGAGCAAAACCTTAATCCTCTGTTACCGGGTGAAAAAGCCATAGTTTTAGATGATGCGGTTCTGGCCCGGATTGCTGCTGATGACTGGATCCTGGCCGGTCGTTTTCTGCCTTGGAAGGGATACTGGATTCATGTCGATGTGATCTATGCTTTTGATTATAGCGCTAAAGAGAAGATTTTTTCCGAGTTCGAGAAAATCGATCCTGAAACCACCCATCCTTATATTGCCAACCCCGACAGATATCCCCACTTCTTCTTTCGTATCTACCGAGAATTTGGTATTCCTTTAGGTAATCGTTGACAAATGTTCGACATCAATTATTTATCACATAGCATTTTTCTAGGTCGGTATTTTATGAGGGCGTCTATCAGTCCTTCACTGGTGTAATCTTCGGCTGTTATCTTGACGTTGAGACCTGCTGCGGTTGCTGCATCGGCGGTGATGGGGCCGATGCAGGCGGTGGGTAAACTCTTTAAACTTTTAAGGTTCTGAGGGTCGTGGCAGTATTTGACCAGGTTGGTAGCGCTTGAGGCGCTGGTGACGGTTATGATATCGATATTTTTTTGGGTCAGGAGCTGGTTGAGTAGTTCGGCTGATTCAGGTGGAAAGATGGTTTCATAGACGGGTATGACATCGACGCAGGCGCCTTTTTGGCGTAAGTTTTCGGGTAGGAGTTCACGGGCTTTCAAAGCCCTGGGTAGAAGGATCTTTTGATCTTTGATGTCAAGGCCGGCAAAAAGTTCAATGAGGCCTTCGGCGGCAAATTCTTTGGCGACCATATCACATTTCAGGCCGATTGCCGTGGCCGCGCGGGCCGTTTTCGGGCCGACGCTGATGATGGTCAGGTGTGCACAGTTTCGGTGATCAAATCCTTTTTCCTGTAAGCGTTGAAAAAAGCAGTTGACGCCGTTGATGCTGCTTAAGATCAGCCATTGATAGTCGGAAAGTTGGTTGATTGCTTTGTCGGCCGGTTTCCAGCTTGGGGGTGCGACGATCTTGATGGTTGGCAACAGGATCGGGCAGGCCCCGGCTTTTTCAAGTTGAGCCATAAATCCAAGGGCCTGAGATTGCGGTCTGGTAACCAGAATGCGTAGGCCTTTTAGAGGATATGTCGGCGGCTGGTCGTAAGTCGGCATAGCGGTTGTCAGTTCTCAGGGTTAGCGTCGAAACACTCTTTCAAGAGCTCGGCAGCTCCCTGTTGCAGAAGGGTATGGGCCAGGCCGTTACCTAAACTTTCGGGCTCTTGGCCGGAGGCCGTTTCCTTAATGATCTTACGTCCATCAAGAGCTGCGACCAAGCCGGTGAGGGATATCCGGTTGTTTTCATCAACGGTGGCATAGGCGGCGATCGGAACCTGGCAACCACCCTCCAGAGTTTTCAAAAGAGCGCGTTCGGCGCGCACCGCGAGGGCGGTCTTCTGGTCGTGGAAAAAGGCCAGTCGCTGATTGTTGAAATCATCGTTAATGCGGGTTTCAATGCCTAAGGCTCCCTGGGCAATTGCCGGCAGAGAAATTATCGGATCTATTAGCTCGGTTACCTGGTCGGCCCAGCCCAGGCGTTTAACTCCGGCATAGGCCAAAATGATGCCGTCATATTCACCGCGCGCAAGTTTTTTCAGGCGGGTATCGACATTGCCGCGCAGATCCTTAGTTGTAAGGTGTGGAAATGCGTGAAGCAGTTGGGATTTTCGACGCAGGCTGCTGGTCCCGATAACGGCTCCGGCCGGCATCTCTTGCAAGCTTTTTCCAGTGTGGGAGAAGAAAGCATCGCGGGGGTCTTCACGGGGCGGAATAATGGCGACCTGGAGTCCGTCGGGCAATTCGGTCGGGACATCTTTCATACTGTGGATCGCCAGATCAATATCATGAGCCAGCAGAGCATCTTCGATCTCTTTAACAAAGAGACCCTTGCCGCCAACTTTGGCCAGAGGAACGTCAAGAATCTTGTCACCTTTGGTTTTGATGACCGTGATGCTGACCTCAATGCCGGGATATTCCCGTTCGAGTTCACTTTTAACCCAATTGGCCTGCCACAAGGCTAGGGCACTGCCTCGGGTGCCGATGTTAATCCTTTGTTTGCCAGTCATAGGAGTTCTCCTTATTCGTTTTCATTTTCAGTCAGGTGAAATATTTTTCTGATCGTCGTCGCCGGCCGGCTTTCGTTGTTGTCGTCCGGTGATTTGAGATAGTTTATTGGGTGGTGGAGAAATTTATTGCTGATCGCATTGACCATAGCCTCTAGACGGCGGCGTTCTTTGACACTTAAATCGGGAAATCCGGTCAGGGTTTTATTGAGTTCCTGTTCGCCGATTTCCTTGATCTGCTCACGCAGTTCCTTGATGGTCGGGGTGACCGCCAATGAGGCGAGCCACTGCTCGAATTTATCAACTTCCAGATTTACCAGTTTTTCAGCCCGAAGGGCCTCTTGTTGGCGTTGGTCCAGGTTTTCGGTAACTGTTTCCTGGAGGTCATCGACATCGTAGAGGTAGATATTGTCAAGTTCATTGACTTGTGGGTCGATGTCTCGGGGAACCGCAATGTCAATCAGGAATATCGGTCGGTTGCGCCGTTTTTTTAAAGCTTGTGAGAGTTCCGGGGGGGCGATCAGATAGTCCGGGAAGCCGGTTGAACTCAAGATGATATCAACCTGGTCGAGGTGTTGGCGGAATTTATCAAAGGGCAGGGCGATGCCGGAAAATTCGTCGGCCAGCTCCTGGGCTCGGCTTAAGGTTCGATTGGTGACCAAGACCTGTTCGATTCCTTGATTAATAAAATGACGGGCTGCCAGTTCACACATCTCACCGGCCCCGATGAGCATTACTTTCATACCTTTAAGATCGCCGAAAATCTTTTTTGCCAGTTCAACCGCAGCGAAACTGACCGAAACCGCAGAGCTGGCAATTCGAGTTCGGGTTCTGACCTCTTTGGCGATAAAGAAAGAACGGTGCATGAAACGGTTGAGAACCAAACCTGTACAGTGGGATTCCGAGGCGATGAAAAAGGCGTCTTTAAGCTGGCCCAGGATCTGAGGTTCACCGACGACCATTGAGTCGAGGCTTGAAGCGACGCGAAAGCCATGACGGATCGCTTCTGAATCGGTGTGGAAATAGAGTTTGTCAGCGAAGGTGTCAGCGGCTATCTGGTGGTATTTGGCGAGAAACTTGATCATTTTTTCGCGGCATTCATCTAAGTTTTGGCTAATACCGTACAACTCAACCCGGTTACAGGTAGAAAGGATAAGGCCTTCGCTTAAATCGGCCTCTTCTTTGAGCTGTCGCAGGGCCGCGGGCAAGGTTTCGCTGTTAAAGGCCAAACGCTCTCGGGTTTCAACCGGAGCGGTTTGATGGTTAAGTCCTAAAGTTACAATATGCATATGTTGAACTTCTAGAGTAGTAATTACGGACAGCTTAATGAATATAGCTATGGAGGCCACTCAACAGGAGATTGACTCCTAAAAAAGTAAACATTATAGCGGCAAAACCGATAATTGTCAGGAGTGAAGCTTTGCGGCCGCGCCAGCCTGAATTCATGCGCCCATGTAAAAGTGCGGCAAAAAGCAGCCAAGTGATCAGTGACCAGGTTTCTTTCGGATCCCAGCTCCAGTGGGCGCCCCAGGCATAGGAGGCCCAGACCGAGCCGCTGATAATCCCCAGTGTGAGCAGGGGAAAACCGAGGCGCAGACAGAGATAGTTCAATTCGTCGAGTTTTTGCAGGGCCGGCAGTTTATGAAAAATACCTTTTATTTTTTTCTTTTTTATCAAGCGTTCCTGAAGCAGGTACATCACCGCTCCGCCGCAGCCTAACGCCAGAAAAGCGTTGCCGGCAAAGCTTAAGAAGACGTGAAGCGGGAGCCAGAAGCTTTTTAGGATTGGGGGTTGCGGAGTGATGGTATGGGGGGTGATCAGCGCCCAGAGGGTGAAAATAATCAGTAAAGGTGAGGTGAAGGTGCCTAGTGTTGGAAGTGGGTTTTTGCGGTTTACCAGTAAAAAAGCCAGCGCTAAGAGCAGGGCAAAGAATGAGAGGGATTCGTGCAGGTTGCTGACCGACAGGGTCTGGGCCTGGCCACAACGCCATAAAAAAGCCAGCAGATGAAAAACAAAACCCGCTTGAATGGAGTTTCTGCTCCAAGACAGGGTTTTGGGAAGCGGTCGAAAAAGGTGGACGAAGCCGGTTGCCATACTTAAAGTATAGAGACTTAAGGCTCCGACCAGCAGAGAGCTGTAAATAATATTCATTTATTTTTCAGTTGTTGTCCGGGGTTTTTTCATGTTGGCCGTTTATAACGGTCTCTCTTCCAAGTGTCAACCGCTATCAGATGTTAGGGGCTTTTTTGAGAGAAAAAGATTGTATTTTTATTAGGTGAAATGCTATGAAGCGGAGCTTGGGAATTAAGAATTATGAAGTATCATTTTTTAATCAACCCGATAGTTTAAGTTTAGCATTTCGAATTTAATGAGGAGAGGGTTGTATGTATTTTCCTGTCTATAGGCCCCGGCGCTTGCGGGCTGATGCCAATATCCGGCGTATGGTTCGTGAAACCTCACTTTCAGTCAATGATTTTATAGCTCCACTTTTCGTCTGCCCGGGTCAGGGTGTACGCCGTGAAATAAGTTCAATGCCGGGTAACTATCAGCTTTCCATTGACGAACTGGTTTTAGAAGTCGGTGAACTGAAAAGTCTAGGGGTCCCGGCGGTTATTCTTTTCGGTATTCCTGAGAGTAAGGATGAGTTGGGTAGTGGTGCCTATGATGATCAAGGTATTATCCAGCAGGCGATTCGGGCCCTGAAAGCCGAAGTCCGTGACCTTTTAGTTATTACCGATGTCTGTCTTTGCGAGTATACCTCGCACGGGCACTGCGGCGTTGTTGAAGAGGGGCGAATTGTCAATGATAAAACCTTGCAACTGTTGGCTAAAGAAGCTGTTTCTCACGCCCGGGCCGGAGCTGATATGGTGGCTCCTTCCGATATGATGGACGGCCGCGTCGGTTTTATTCGCAAGGCTCTGGATGGAGCCGGTTTTGATCAGATAACCCTGATGTCCTATGCTGTTAAATACGCTTCGGCATTTTATGGTCCTTTCCGTGAAGCGGCGGAATCTCCACCTCAATTCGGGGATCGGAAAAGTTATCAGATGGATCCCGCCAATGCCCGTGAAGCCTTACGTGAAGCGGCCCTTGATATTGAAGAGGGGGCTGATATCATTATGGTTAAACCAGCACTTCCCTATCTCGATATCATCCGTTCATTGAAAGAGAATTTTGATTATCCTTTAGCTGCTTATAATGTTAGCGGCGAGTTTGCCATGATCAAGGCGGCGGCGGAGAAGGGCTGGATCGATGGTGAACTGGCGATGCTTGAGTCCCTGCTTTCCATAAAACGGGCCGGGGCCGATATGATTCTGACCTATTTTGCCAAAGAGGCGGCCCGTATTTTATGATCTCCGGGGTCGATTATACCCGGCATGAGGTTCGGCAGATGGCAGGTTATGTTCCCGGTCGCCAGCCCTTGCCCGGCAGTAAAGTAATTAAACTAAATACCAACGAAAGTCCATTTCCTCCGTCTCCGGCGGTAGGGCGAGCCCTTTCACAGGTGTTGGCGAACAGTGATCTTTTACGTCGTTATCCTGATCCGCAAAGTCTTGAGTTGCGCCGGGTTGCCGCCGCGATTTTTGGTTGTGATGATAAGCAGTTGATTGCCGGGAATGGCTCTGATGAACTCTTGCGCATTCTTCTTGATACATTTGTTGAAGAGGGTGAGAAGGTTGCCTTTTTTACACCTTCCTATTCACTCTATCCGGTGTTGACCAGGATCCGCGGCGGTTTGGCTGAGGTTCTACCTCTCTTTCGGAATGGTTCTCTCTATCAACCCCGGTTGGACGATACCAAGCTCTTTTTTCTGACCAGTCCCAATGCTCCGTTGGGTTTCTCTTTCAGTAACGACTACATCCGGCAAATGGCCAATGAGTTGAATGGTATTCTGGTTGTTGATGAGGCCTATGCTGATTTTGCCCAAGAGAATGCTCTGCCATTGCTTGCCGAAGTTGATAACTTAGTAGTTTTACGTACTTTTTCAAAATCTTATGGACTGGCCTCCTTACGGGTTGGTTTAGGCTTTGCGGCAGAGGCTCTGATCGAGCAACTTGACAAGGTGCGCGACAGTTATAATCTCGACCGTTTGGCCCAGGTCGGGGCCCGAGCGGCCCTCGAAGACCAGGATTATTTGCGAAAAACCGTGGCTTTAGTGGTTCAGGAGCGTCAGCGCCTGGCAGTTACTTTACAGGAGTTGGGTTTTACGGTTGAACCTTCACAAGCCAATTTTATCTTTGTGACGCCGCCCGCTGGTTATAAGGCTGCGGTACTCTATTCGGGACTGGAGAAGACCGGCATCCTGGTTCGCTATTTCAGTGATCCGCAACTTTCTCATGGTTTGCGGATTACCATCGGCACCCCGGATGAGATGGATCAGTTAATTGTTACAATAAAAGAGCTGCTGCAAAATGGAGAGATAAAATAATGGCGCTTGCTGAAAAAGTTACTCAATTTATGGAACGTTCTTCATGGATTCGCAAGATGTTTGAAGAGGGTGCTGCTTTAAAAGCCCAGTATGGGGCTGATCAGGTTTGTGATTTTACGCTCGGTAACCCCGATGTTGCGGCCCCTGATGCGGTGGAAGAGGAACTTGTCAAGATCGTTCGTGAGCCGGCCTTTCTCAAGTATGGTTATATGCCCAATGCCGGTTATCCCGAAACCCGAGCGGCGATTGCGGACTTTCTGGGCGGTGAACAGCAAGTGCGGGTCAATTCCCAAGGTATTATTATGACCTGCGGCGCTGGAGGAGCCCTCAATGTTATCTTTAAAGCGATTCTCAATCCTGGTGATCAGGTGATTACGCCAAGTCCGTTCTTTGTCGAGTACAATTTTTATGTTGATAATCATGGCGGGGTTTTGCGGAGCATCGCTCCAGGTGACAATTTTGCCCTTGATCTTGAGGGGATTGCAACTGCAATCAATGAAAAAACTGCAGCGGTCATTATCAACTCACCCAATAATCCCAGCGGGGTTATCTTTTCGGCTGAACAGATTACCGCCTTGGGCGGCCTGCTTGCGGAAAAATCATCAGAGTTGGGCCGGGTAATATATCTGATTTCGGATGAACCTTACCGTAAACTGGTTTATGACGGGCTCACTGTACCGCCGATTTTTCCGGCCTATCGCAACAGTATAATTGCCAACTCATATTCTAAAGAGCTTTCTTTAGCGGGTGAGCGTATCGGTTTCCTGGCTCTGCATCCTGAGGCGGATGATTTTGAACAACTGGTCAATGGTTTTATTTTTGCCAACCGGGTTTTGGGCTTTGTTAATGCTCCGGGTATCATGCAACGCTTGGTTGCCCGCCTGCAAGGGATAACCGTTGATGTCTCAATCTACCAGCGTAAGCGTGACCTTTTATATCAGGGCTTGGTTGATGTCGGTTTTGAGGTTGCCAAACCGCAAGGGGCGTTCTATCTCTTTCCCCGTAGCCCGCTGGACGATGATGTCGAATTTGTTCGGGAACTACAGCAGTATCGAATCCTGGCTGTGCCCGGTAGTGGTTTCAGCGGGCCCGGTTTTTTCCGTCTTGCTTACTGCGTCGATGATGCAACGATCGAACGCTCCCTGCCGATTTTCAAGGAAGTTGGCAAGAAGTTTTGTAATCGATAACTTCTTCAACTAAGCAGTTTTGAATTGGTTTGACCGATTTAAATATTCAGGGAAAAAGGATTAGCAAAATGAAAAATATTGCGATTTTAGGAACCGGTTCCGCGGCTCCCGATAATGTGGTTACCAATTTCGATCTCGAAAAGATCATGGATACCAGTAATGAGTGGATTGTTCAGCGTACCGGTATTAAATCACGGCATATTGTGCGGCCGGGTGAGAAATTTTCCGATTTTGCAGTACCGGCTTCACTGCAGGCGTTGGCGGCAGCCGGTATTGAGGCCTCAGATCTTGATTTGATCATTTGCGGTACGATGACACCGGATCACCTGATGCCGTCCGGGGCTTGTTCTGTACAAGCCCTTTTGGGCGCCGGCAAAGCGACCGGGATGGATGTCTGTGCCGCCTGTTCCGGTTTTATCTATGGTCTTTCGATTGCAGAAAAATATCTTAAATGTGATCCAGACATGCATATCCTGGTGATCGGCGGTGAGATTGTCAGCCAGCATCTTGATTGGGAGGATCGCGCTACGGCTGTCCTTTTTGGCGATGCTGTCGGGGCTGCGGTGGTTGGCGTACGGGAAAATCATGGTGCCAAACTGAAAGCGGTGGAAACTGGCTCAGATGGTAATCTGGGGCGCTTGCTTTATCTCGAAGGTTTGGGTTCGGCGACTCCGATTACCAAGGATTTTAATATTGATGATAACTATATCAAGATGCAGGGCCGTGAAATTTTCAAGCATGCGATTCGGAATATGGTTGATGTTTCAAACCGGGCTCTTGAGAAGGCCGGTTACACGGTCGATCAGGTAAGTAAGGTTATTCCGCACCAGGCCAATATGAGAATTATCGAGATGCTGGCCCGGCAGTTTAAAAAACCGATGGATAAGGTTTTTGTCAACATTGACCGCTACGGCAATAGTTCGGCCGGAACCATTCCGGTGGCCCTTGATGAGGCGGTTCGCAGTGACTTTCTGGAACCTGGTGATGTGGTTCTGTTGACCGTCTTTGGTGGTGGTTTGACTTGGGCGGCTGCGGTTATCGAGTGGTAGGCTCTATCTAAAGAAGAGTTTGGGAAATATTTAAATGCGCAATCGATGACAATAGTTATTGTCGGTTGCGCGTTCTGTTTTCAAAGACCTCTATTTTATGAAAGGGTCATTTTGTTCAATCTATTTTACGACCACAGGCAGAATATCTTTTTGCCGTTTTCCGGGCGGGCTTTGATCTTTTCCATATGGCGTAGGGTGGCGAGGTTTCTTTCGGTCTCTTTTTCGGTAATTTCCAGGCGGGTGGCGAGTTCGTGCATCTCAATCCCGCCGGTTTCGGTCAGGATCTCGATTAGATTTTTTTGGGTTGTAGTCATGATTAACTCACTTTCGCTGCATGATTTGGCGTGATAGACGGCCCAAGGATCGCAGATCCTCGTTGGTGAAAGAGTATCCATGTAGCAGTCCTCGCACAGGGTTTGGCTATTGCTTTGCTGTTCTTCCCCGGTTGGAATGGTGATCCCGCATTGATCGCAATTTTTACTCATCGGTCAGTTATTCCCTTTATGTTATAGATTTTGGTCGATTGGTAAGGTGCAATACGATATTGGATTATGATGAACTCATCAGTGTCCGGTTACAAACTTGCTTTTGAGGGATATTTGGTTGTTTTTGCGCCCTG
>CAZUXG010000001.1:47355-81646 GCA_964623985.1 uncultured Thermodesulfobacteriota bacterium
TATATGTTTGTTTGAAAGAAAGTCAAGGGGAACTCTTTCTCTCCGGGATGTAAAGGGTTGTTTTCAGTGACATCTTTTTATTGGTTTTAATAAAGTTTTCTTAGTTTATGCGGATATTTAAATAATGGCATTGGTCAGTTTGCAAGACGTTTCTTTGGGGTTTGGTGGAGCCTCCTTACTTGATAAAGTCAACCTTGAAATCGAAACCGGTGAGCGGGTTTGTTTGGTTGGTCGAAATGGGGTTGGCAAATCAACTCTAATGAAACTTTTTGCTGGAGAAATACAACCTGATAGTGGACGGGTTCTCGGCTCCCGCAGTTTGCGGGTTGCCCGGCTTAGTCAAGAGTTACCTGGTTCTTTGATCGGTACGGTTTACGATGTCGTAGTCGGGGGCTTAGGAGAGCTTTTGCAACTTCTGGCTCGTTATCATGGGTTAAGTCTACAGGTGTCTGAGAATGTCGACGATGTCGTTCTGGGGGCCTTAGCTGAGGTTGAAAAAGAGATCGAAATCGCCGGGGCATGGCAGGTGCAGCAACGGGTTGATCTGGTTATGACTCAATTGAAACTTGATAGTGAACAATCTTTTTCGACTCTTTCCGGCGGCTTGAAACGGCGGGTTCTGCTGGCTCGGGCTTTGGTCACTGAACCCCAATTGTTACTGCTTGATGAGCCTACCAATCATCTTGATATTGAGGCCATTATCTGGCTTGAAGAGTTTTTCTTAAATAGTTCTTTGACCCTTCTGTTTGTTACTCATGACCGTGAACTTCTAAAGAAACTGGCAACCCGGATTATTGATCTTGATGGTGGTAAAGCCACCAGCTGGCCGGGTGATTATGCCAATTATCTGCGGCGTAAAGAGGAGATGTTGAACGCCGAAGCAGCCCAGAATGAACGTTTTGACCAAAAACTGGCCCGGGAGGAAGAGTGGATTCGTAAAGGGATAAAAGCCCGGCGGACACGCAACGAAGGTCGGGTTCGAGATTTATTGAAAATGCGCAAGCAGCGTTACGAACGCCGCGATAAATTGGGCCAGGTGCGAATGGAGATCAATAAGGCCGGACTCTCCGGCAAACTGGTTGCGGTCTGCAAGGGAGCAACCTTTGCCTATGGTGAAAAACCGGTTATCGATTGCCTTACGACGACGATTTTAAAGGGTGATAAGGTTGGTATCATCGGTCCTAACGGCTCCGGTAAAACGACCCTTCTTAAACTCCTCCTCGGTGACCTGTTGCCGACAGAGGGTACGGTTAGGCTTGGTAGTAATCTTGAAGCCCTCTATTTTGATCAACAGCGTGAGCAACTCGACGAAAACCGGACGGTCTTTGAAAACTTAGGGGACGGCAATGATACGATAGAGATCAATGGCCGACGGCGGCACTTGATTGGGTATCTTAAAGATTTTCTTTTTACCCCTGACCGGGCTCATTCACCGGTTAGAATCCTCTCCGGTGGAGAACGTAACCGTCTGCTTCTGGCTCGTCTCTTTGCCCGGCCAGCCAATATCCTGGTTCTCGATGAACCGACCAATGATCTCGATATAGAAACTTTAGAACTACTTGAAGAGCTCTTGGCTGATTACCAAGGGACGCTGTTGTTGGTAAGCCACGATCGCGAATTTATCAATAACGTAGTTACCAGTACCCTGGTTTTTTTGGAGAATGGGATTGTCCAGGAGTATGCCGGTGGCTATGATGATTGGCTTATGCAACGCCCTGATGCGGTACTGAATCTCAAAAGTAAGCCTCAGGGCGGGAGAAAAGAGAAACCGCGCTCCCAAAAACCCCGTAAACTGACATTTAGGGAGAGGGCCGAGCTCGAAGCTCTGCCCTCGATAATGGAACTTCTTGAAAAAGAGCAGAAACAATTATATGATGATATGGCTGATCCGGTTTTTTATCAAGGGGATGGCAGTGCAGTGCCACAGGCGAAAAATAGGCTTTTAGAGATCGATATCAATTTAAAAGAACTCTATGCCCGTTGGGAAGAACTGGAGATGATTCAGGAAGCGGCAAACTGAAACTTTTTCCTGATCTACGTGAATAAAAAGGTCCAAATATTTTTTAAACTACTAAAAATGCGAAACTTACGAAAAAACTTTTGGTGTATTGCAAGTGTTTCGTAGTTAGCAAAGAAAATCTACAAAGATTTTGGTAGCCGGTTTCATTCCGGCTACGTTGGGTAAGGAAGTTATCAGTCATGAAAAAAATATTTAATCCAGCTTCAATCCTCGTTGTCGGGGTTTCTGAGAATTCTAATAATTTGGCCCAGAATATTGTTGCTAATCTGGTTAATTTCGGTTGGGGCGGCGATCTCTACCTCTTTGGTAAACAGGCTGGTGCATATCTTGGCTACCCCATTCATACCGATATGGCCGCGCTGCCGGACTTTATCGAACTTGCGGTCATCCTGACTCCAGCGGTTTCGGTGCCGGCCTTGATGCATTCCTGTATAGAGAAAAAAATTTATCATATGGTGATTGAAAGTGGGGGCTTTAGTGAGTTTTCTGGGGCTGGCCGAGATCTTGAAGAAGAGATCAAAACTTTAGCTGAAAAGCATAAGGTCAGTTTTGTCGGTCCTAACGGTATCAGTATTATCAACCGTCATAATGGTCTTTGTTTGCCTTTTGTTCAACTTTCCCCGTCGGAGATCGTGCCTGGCGGTTTGTCGGTAATCTCCCAGAGCGGTGGTCTCGCTTTGACTTACATAGGGCTTGGGCGTCGAGAAAATCTTGGGATTGCCAAGGTTATCAGTATGGGGAACAAAAGTAATCTGGATGAGATCGATTACCTGAAATTTCTAGCCGTTGACGAAGAGACCAAGGTGATCGGTCTCTATCTTGAGAGTATGGATAAAGGCCGGGCTTTCATGGACACTCTTAAAGATTGTAAAAAACCGGTTATTTTACATAAATCAAACACCTCGCCGCAGAGTCGGGTGATTGCCCAGTCGCACACCTCAGCAATGGCGGTTGATGATGAAGTTGTCGATGCCGCTTGCCGTAAGGCTGGGGTTTTTCGCGCCGTTTCTTTTCAGCAGTTTATCAATTATGTCAAAGCTTTCTCGTTACCGATTATGTCGGGCGATAACCTGATGGTGATTTCGCGTTCCGGTGGCCATGCTGTGGTTGCCGCTGACGCTGCCGCTGCCGCCGGTTTTAAGTTGCCGAGCTTGAGCGAGGAGTTTGTCGCCCGAATCTCCAGCCAATTCAGGGCTTCAGTTATCAAATTGACCAATCCCATTGATCTTGGTGATGTTTTTGATATTGATTATTATGTGACCATCCTCGAAATGGCTTTAGAGCGTGATGATGTTGACGGGGTCGTCTTGAATCATGTCTTTCAGGCGGAGAGTGAATTGGCCGCTACCATGCGCTTGGCTCAACAGGTTGAAAATTTAATTGTCCGTTATAATAAGCCTGTCACTCTGGTTCTCTTTTCCAGTGTCAGCGCCGTTTCACAGGTCATGGAAAAAATTTCAATACCCCTTTTCAGTGAACCTTTGATAGCTCTTGAGGCCCTTTCGGTTTCGCTTGAGCGGGCCAGGTATCTGGCCGCCGCGGGGGTTCCCGCCACCCCACTGCCAGAGTTCGCTCAAATTGCTGTGCAGCCTCTTTTTGATGAGTGGTTAGAGGACGCATCCCGGTGTGACAAAACCCTTTTTGCAGATCAAGCCCTGACGGTTTTGCAAGAGTATGGTCTGCCGGTGGCTCCGTTTGCTTTGGCCCGTCATACGCATGAATTGCTTGATCAGGGGAATGACTTGGGCTATCCTCTGGTTTTGAAGGTTGTGGTGGCCGGTTTGAGTCATAAAAGTGATGTCGGCGGGGTCTTGACCGGAATCAATGGCCGCCGGGCCCTTGAGGATGTTGGGTCTTTACTTTTTGAACGTTTTTCAGGTGAGGTTGGATTTCGCGGTGTCTTAGTTCAAAAAGAGGTTGATACAGCTCTTGAAATGATTGTCGGTGCGCGACGTGATCCCTCATTTGGTGATATCTTTTTGTTGGGTTTGGGTGGGATCTATACTGAGATTTTGCAGGATATTCAGATTGTACCGGCCCCTTTAAGCTGTGAAACGATTGCCGCTTTGGTCGATCGGTTGCGCGGAGCCCGGATCCTGCGTGGAGCTCGGGGGCGGGCTGGTATTGACCTTCCCCAACTCAATCGAGTGATGGCTGGTCTGCAGGCGCTTTTACGAGATTATCCGGCAATCTCCGAGATCGAAATCAATCCCCTGGTTTTTAGTGCTGGAGATGTCGCGGCGATCGATGGTCGGATTATTGTGAAATAATGTAAAAATTATTGTAACTGTTTAGGTACATTCATAACTTTGGCCGGTCTGGATAGTGAGATAGTCCTGAATAATTACAAATTATTCATTCCAAGAATAGGTTCTCTGTCTCATCCCTCAAGGTCCAAGCTTTTCTGACCTAACGTATTTTCTGTGTACTTTAACAGTTTTAAATCTCATCTCATTGAAAAGTTTTTTGGTTAGGTGGCAATGAAGTTCTGTTGATTGTTGACTGCCCACTTGATTAGCAATGTCTAATTATCAAGAATTATAGAGATTTTTCTTGCATTATAGGGTTTTTGTGATATATTAGCACTCGACATGGTGGAGTGCTAATAATTTGTGAGGGTGAACCAAAATGGGAAAATCTTTAGCTTTATTTAATACCGACTCTTTTTCACGCTATATTGCCGAGATTAATCGTATCCCTTTGTTGACTCCGGAAGAGGAGATTGAACTTGCTCTGCGCTATAAAAAAAATAATGAGCTTGCTATTGCCCATCGCTTGGTGACCGCTAACCTTCGTTTTGTTGTGAAAGTCGCCGGTGAATACCGGGGCTACCGGATGCGGATGATGGATCTGATTCAAGAAGGGAATATGGGCCTGATGCGGGCCGTGAAAAAATTTGATCCTGATCGTGGTTATCGTTTGATTTCTTATGCTGTTTGGTGGATCCGCGCCTATATCCAGGATTATATCATTCGTTCCTGGAGCTTGGTCAAGGTCGGCACCACCCAGTTGCAGAAAAAACTCTTTTTCAAGCTTGGTAAGGTGCGGGGTTTTCTCGAAGGGGATGAGCTTGATACGGCTGAAATCAATGCTTTGACCGATGGTTCCGAAGATGATGCCAAGGTCCGGGATTTCTGTCAGCGACTTAATTCCCGCGACTTCTCCCTTGATCGTTCAATTACCGATAGCGATACCACCTATCTTGATCTTCTGGCTGATGAAAGCGACAGTCAGGAGAAGCTAATACTGGCCCGGGAAACCGAAGATAATCGTCGCCTGATGATTGATCAGGCCCTGAAACAGTTGACCCCCCGCGAGCAGGAAGTTATCGCCGGTCGTTTTTTTGCTGGTGTTGCCAAGACCCTGCAGGATGTCGGCGATGAACTTGGCATTACCCGGGAACGGGTTCGTCAACTAGAGAGTAATGCCTTAAAGAAACTGCATAAAATTCTTGGTGCTGAAGTCGAGGCGCTGGTTGCGGCTCCGTAAAACAGGGGTTTGGCCCATTGCAAAAATTGTGAAAGTGTACAAACTTGAATGATTAGGGCATTAATCGGAATTAAAAAAACAAAAAAAAGAGGTGCCGGTTTTTGACCGGTACCTCTTTTTTTGTTTTTCTAGACTTCGTTGGTGATGACTATATAAAAATCTATATTGATGCAGGTCAATGTTTTACTGTTTTACACTACTACTTTACTTGACGGAGATCGATTTAGCATGTAGATTTATGAAGGTGGCAGTGAGTAATAGTGCACCCCTTTAACGTGTAAGAATAAGTGAGTAATCAATATGGGCATCTATAATCTGGATAAATTTTTTTCTCCCCCTTCGGTTGTCGTAATTGGGCCTTGTTCGTGTAGTCGACAGAGTAAGGAGTGGCAGCTTTACAGTAACCTTGTTGAGGCTATGGGAAAACCGGTTTTTATGGTCAGCGGGGATCATGAGTGCTCTGGTCGATGTCCGATTCCAAAAAATCGGCGCTATCACAAACTTGAAGATGTTCCTGATTCTCCAGGTTTGGTTGTTACTTTTGAGCCGTTGGCCGTAATCCCCGAACTTGTCGATCTTTGCGGCAAGCTTGGGGTTGTTGGTTTGATTATTACAACCGGTAAGTGTTCGGTGGCGGATGATCTGCATGAAGCGGAGATTGTCAGAAGGGCCAAGCAGTATAAACTGCGCATCCTGGGTTTTAACTCACTGGGGATCATTGTGCCGGCAGCCCATTTCAATGTCTCGCTCTTTGATATCCCGGCGACAGAAGGCGGCTTGGCACTTCTGTCGCAAAGTGGTGCGATCATTACATCGATGTTGGGAACGGCGCGGGAACGAGGGATCGGTTTTAGCCATGTCATCAGTCTTGGGGCTTTAAGTGACATCGATTTTGGAGACATGATTGATTTTCTTGGTTGGTCAGTTGGAGTTAGTTGTATCCTTCTCTATATAGAGAATATTAAAGATGTGAAAAAGTTTATGAGTGCCTGTCGATCGGTTGCCAGGATTAAGCCGATTGTCGCGATTAAGGCAGGTAAAAGTGAACTTGGCCGGGAGGTAATTAAAAAACATACCGGTTGTCCGGCAGGTGAAGACCGGGTCTATGATACGGCTTTTCGGCGGGCTGGAATAATTCGGGTTGATAGTGTCGAAGAGTTGCTGATCGCTGGTGATCATCTGGTAAAGAGCAATGTTCCTGCTGGACCTCGTTTGGGAATTGTGACCAATTCAGGCGGCCTTGGGGTTCTGGCGGCTGATGGGTTGGCTCAGAAAGGGATTGCTGTAACGGTTCTTTCGAATGTTCTTGGGGAGCGGGTCAGAGATTATATTTCTCCTTATTCAGGGTCTTTGGATCCTATTTGTATCGCCGGTGATGCCGATCATCAACGTTATGTTAAGGTGCTGAATCTCTGTTTGGAGGCCCGAGAATTTGATACTCTGATAGTCATTGTAGTTTTGAGTCATTGGCTTGATCCAATTCCTATGGTGACTGAGATGCGTGGAAAAGCTGCTGCTGCCAAGGTTAATCTCGTCTATGCCTGGCTCGGCAACAGTTGTCAGTATGAGGCTGAGGTCGCTGGTTTGAATGATCAGCGGACAAAGGTATGTTTTACGATTGAGGATGCGGTTTTAAGCTGTCATTACGCACTTCGCTATTATGAAAAACTTTCCAAACTGGTCGTCATCCCTCAGCGTTATAGCCGGGAAGTTGACTATTGTCAGGATTCTCTCTCAAGGGCTCGCAAACAGATCAAATTCTATCTTGACCACCAACGTATGGAGCTCAGTTCTCGCCAGTCTCAGGAACTTCTCAGTTTTTATGGGTTGTCGGTTAATCCATCCGTTAAGGTTTCTTCCCTTAAAGAAGTTGTCGCCCGGATTGCGACGATGGCTTATCCTTTAGTCATGAAACTTGACAGTGAAAAAATTCTTCATAAAAGTGATTGTCGGGCGGTGTTGCTTAATCTCCGTAGCGACGAGGCCGTGAAAAAGGGGTTTGAAAAGCTTACTCAGGTGGCGGCTGAAGTCGGTCTTGAAGAAGTTGGCCTGACTTTGGAAAACATGATTGAGAATGTCGATTATGAAATCAATCTCGGGAGTCGTCGTGATGTTGAGTTCGGGCCCTATATTTTCCTTGGGGCCGGGGGTTTACAAGCGCGGGTGATTTCTGATGAAGAGGTGATCCTGCCGCCTCTTGACCGCGTTCTGGCGCGTAAGTTGATTGCTCGGACTAGACTTGCCGAGTGTTATGAGATCCGGCCTTTTGATCTTGTTAAGCTGGAAGAAATTTTAGTACGGGTAGCCCAGATGATTGTCGATCTTCCGGAGCTTGAGACGGTTGCCTTACACCCACTGGTTATTGCCAATGACTGTTTTGTTGTGGTTGATGCAAAAATCACCTTAAACGACCAAGGAGTTGTTTCGCCGCATCATCTGTCGACTGTTCCCTATCCGAACCAGTATGAATTTACCGAAACCTTGAGAAACGGCACTTCAGTTTTGATCCGTCCTATTAAACCCGAGGATGCTGCAGCTCATTATGAAATGATCGCCGGTTTCTCCCCAGAGACTCGCTACTTCAGATTCTTTTCCCTGAGAGCGGAGCTCAGCCCGGAGCAGATGGTACGTTTTACGCAAATTGATTATGATCGTGAAGTTGCCATTATTGCCGAAATTGAGCGTGACGGTAAAAAAATGAGTGTCGGAGTCAACCGCCTAGTTTACTATCCCCATAGTGAAGAGTATGAATTCGCGGTGGTTGTCACTGACGCTTGGCAGGGGAGCGGTGTCGGGCGCTTGTTGATGGAGAAATTGATCTACATTGCTAAAGATCGTGGTATCCCGGAAATCTTCGGCCTGGTTTTGCAAAATAATGTTAGTATGATGCGTTTTATCAAAAGTTTTGGATTTGAGATAGTTAAGCGTGAAGACGACGTTTTTCATATTCGACTCGACTTGCAAAGAGGAGAAGGTGAAGAGGGGTTCATAAGACCTGCCTCAAGGATAATTTTTTAAGCAGACACCTTTTTTTCTTGGAAAACTTTTTTCTGTATGTTAGTGCCCTCCTCACTTTCAGTTGAAAATTATTTACCAGATTCCGATCTAAAATATTCTTCTAAAGCATTTCTTTTTATGGTCATTTATTCAATGTCTAATACCTCCTTTGTCCATCTCCATTTGCATACCATGTATAGTCTGCTGGATGGGGCTATTCGTATTCCCGATCTCATGCAGCGCGCCAGTGACTATGGGATGACGGCAGTTGCCCTGACTGATCATGGTAATATGTACGGGGCCGTAGATTTTTACCAGGAAGCTAAAAAACGGGGTATTAAGCCGATTATCGGGTGCGAAGTCTATGTCGCTCCTCAAGGTCGTTTTGTTAAAAGTAAGAGGAGTGATAAAGAGCAGGATAACGCCCACCATCTGGTACTTTTGGCTATGGATGGAGAGGGTTATAAAAATCTCTGTAAACTGGTCAGTAAAGGGTATCTGGAAGGGTTCTACTATAAACCGAGGATCGATAAAGAACTCTTGAATGAACATCATCAGGGCTTGATCGCTTTAAGTGCCTGTCTCGGCGGGGTTATTGCTGCCCCTTTACGACGCCAAAATAGAGTGCAAGCGGCGGCTGAAGTTGAGTTCTACCGCGATCTTTTTGACGACCGCCGTTTTTTTCTAGAAATTCAAGAGAATGGCCTGGATGAACAGAAGGAGGTTAACCGGCAGATAATTGATCTTGCCAAAGAGTATTCAGTACCCTTGGTTGCGACCAATGATTGCCACTTTTTGAATCGTGAAGATGCTCATGCCCATGAAGTTCTGCTCTGTATCCAGACCGGCAAAAATATGGATGACCCCAAGAGGATGCGCTATCCGGAGGAGCTCTATTTTAAATCCTCGGAAGAGATGGCCGAAGTTTTTGTGGATTATCCTGAAGCTCTATCAAATACGGTCGAGATCGCTGAACGTTGCAATTTTGATTTTGAGTTTCGTAACTATCGACCACCTACTTTTATTCCTCCCGAAGGTAAATCTCTCAATGAATTTTTAGCTGAGAACTGTCGGAACGGCCTTTCTGAACTTATGCCGCGGATCAAAACCTATTATGGTGGTAGCTTTACTTCTGAATTGCAAGAAAGTTATGGTCAGCGTCTGGAACTGGAGATTGATATTATCTGCGACATGGGTTTTGCCGGCTATTTTCTTATCGTGGCCGACTTTGTTAATTATGCTCGCCGAGAAAAGATTCCGGTTGGTCCCGGGCGGGGTTCAGCCGCCGGGTCACTGGTCGCTTATGCTTTGCGTATTACTGATATAGATCCCTTGCCTTACGGTCTGCTTTTCGAGCGGTTCCTTAATCCAGAACGGGTCTCAATGCCTGATATTGATATGGATTTTTGTATCCATGGCCGCGATAAGGTAATCAGATATGTTACCCAAAAATATGGTCGGGATCGGGTGGCCCAGATTATTACCTTTGGCCGGATGCAGGCCAAAGGGGTTATTCGGGATGTCGGTCGGGCTTTGCATATGCCTTTTGCGGAAGTCGATAAGATCGCCAAGCTGGTGCCCAATGAATTGAAGATGAGCTTGAAAAAGGCGGAGGAGTTGGAACCGGAATTTGCCAAGTTACGGCAGGGCAACGCTCTCGAAAGAGAGCTTATCGAGGTTTCTTATGCTCTTGAAGGATTGAACCGTCATGCTTCGGTGCATGCCGCCGGGGTGGTGGTGACTGATCAGCCGTTGGTTGATTATTTACCGCTTTCTCGGGGTGCCAAGGATGATGATGATGCCGTGGTTACCCAGTATGATATGGGTTTTGTCGAAGAGCTGGGTCTGATCAAGTTTGATTTTCTCGGTTTGAAAACTCTGACGGTCATCGACAACGCCTTAAAGATTATCAATCGAAACTCTAAGAAAGAGAGCGATTGTCTCGATATCAATACGATTCCATTGGCTGACCAGGCAACCTATGAGTTGCTCTCATCCGGGGCCGCTGTCGGTGTTTTTCAACTCGAAAGCAGTGGTATGCAGGATCTTTTGGTGCGTCTTAAACCGGGATGCTTTGAAGATATTATTGCTCTGGTAGCCCTCTATCGTCCCGGCCCGATTGAGAGTGGTATGATCGGCGATTTTATTGCCTGTAAGCATGGCCGGCAGAAAGTTGAATACCTGTTGCCGGAACTCGAGTCGATTCTTAAAGAGACTTACGGGGTAATTGTCTATCAGGAACAGGTTATGCAGATTGCCCAGAAGCTGGCCGGCTACTCCTTGGGTCAGGCCGATATTTTGCGCAAAGCAATGGGTAAAAAGAAAGCCGAGGTGATGGCCGCCCAGCGTCAGAGCTTCCTGGATGGGGCTCGGGAGAACCGGGTCGACAGCCAGAAGGCCGAAGAAATTTTTGACCTGATGGCCCAATTTGCTGAATATGGCTTTAATAAATCGCATTCCGTTGCATACGGTTATATCGCTTACCAGACTGCTTATCTGAAGGCCCATTATCCGGTTGAATTCATGGCCGGATTATTGATGGAGGATATGAATAATACCGACAAGGTAATTAAAAATATTGCTGAATGTCGGAGTATGGGTATCAATGTGCTACCGCCGGATGTTAACGTCAGCGAGCTTTCCTTTACGGTCGTTGATCAGAATATTCGTTTTGGCTTGGCGGCTGTTAAAAATGTCGGGGGTAAGGCGGCGGCCGAGATTATCCGGGTGCGGGAGATCGAAGGGCCCTATAAATCTTTTTTTGACCTTTGCTGTCGACTTGATCTCTCCAAGGTTAACCGCCGGGTTCTCGAGAGTCTGATAAAATCCGGGGCCTTTGATGGCGAGGGGGTGGCCCGGGCACAGCTCTTTGCAGCCATTGATACGGCTATGGAAAATGGTCAATCAGCCTCTCGTGATCGGGTTTGCGGGCAGCAGTCACTCTTTACTTTTGCCGGTGAAGAGCTGGCTCGAGAGGATGCCTGTTATCCCGATGATGCCACTCCTTGGAGTGATAAGGAGCAATTGACTTATGAACGTGATGTTTTAGGTTTTTATCTCAGCAGTCACCCATTGCAACGTTATGTCGATGAACTGAAACGTTGCACGACTTCAAGTGTGGCTGAGCTCGTGAATTGTGAAAATTCGGCTCAGATGCGGGTTGGTGGTCTTTTGACTGCAGTGCGCAGTAAACGAACCAAAAATGGTAAAATTATGGCCTTTGCCGTGCTTGAGGATCTCAGTGGTTCGGTTGAGGTGACTCTTTTTGAAGAAACTTTTACCAAAGCCCGGGATTTTATTGCTGTTGATGAACCCTTGATTTTAGAGGGACGGGTCGAGATAAATGATGACCATACGAAAGCAAAAATGCTGGTTAGTGAGGTCTTCAGTTTAGAAGAAGCTCTCTCTAAAGTAATTGAAAAGGTGATCATGATCTTATTGCATGAGCAGGCCGTTCCGGCCCGTTTGGCCATGCTGCAGGATATCCTACAGCGTCATCAGGGCAACTGCCCGGCGTTTATGCATATCCTGATGCCGGATTATGAGGTGGTTATGGCTTTGGAAAAATTCCCCCTACAGCCTTCAGTTGATCTCGTGCATGAAGTCAACGGTTTGTACGGGGGGAGTCAGGTTATCGAGTTTATCACTTAATCTTGTTAATCTGGGGAACCCCACAGACATTTTTTTATATGCATCACGAAGACCCGAAGGTTGCGAAGATAAAAAGCCCTTTCTTTAGGTCTTAGTGGGGTAAAATATTTTTACTGTTTTGAGTTAAATTTTATTGATAAATATATATTTGGGGTCTTGAAAAATTAGAATTTTTGTTCAAGAGTAAGGCAGGTGAGGATTCTAGATGATTGAATATATTAAATATTTTGAGGATTAAAATTTGAGCTTAACGTAGATATTGGGTGAAAAGACAATTTTTCGAGGTACCCTATTGAATAAAAAAACCATAAAAGAGGGGAACCAGATGAGCAAAAGAACAGTGGTGGATGAAATGTTGGCGGCCCATGGCCGGGTTGCTGAGAATATGGAGCGTAAAAAGATGATTCAGGCTACGGTTGACAACCATGAAGCCCTGGTTGCTGCCAACGGAGCCCTGGCAACCTGGACGCCTCCTGAGTCAACCGGCCGGAGCCCGAAGGATACGTTGATTGTCAAAAGGGCTATAAGCGAAGCCCAGATCGATTGGGATTCACCTAATAATATCCCGGTTTCAGAAGAGACTTTTGAGATGCTTTTCAGCGATGCCGTTAAGGCTCTGCGCGGCAAGGATGCTCTTTATGTGACGGACCGGGTTTTAGGGGCCGATTCGGCTTATGCACTTCCGGTTAGAACTGTAACCGACCAGGCCTTAATTGCCCTCTTTACCGACAATATGTTTCGTCCGTTGCCGGATGATCTTGAGCGCAGTGTTTTTGCCGATAAGAATTTTACTTTACTGGCTCTACCTTATGATAAACTGGATCGGGCGCGTTATCAGGGCCGTTTGCGAACCTTGGCTGATGGCAAGGCTTCCGATCTGGCGGTGGTTATCGATCTTGATCAACGGGTTGGTATAGTCTACGGTTCAGCCTATTGTGGCAGTGTCAAAAAGTTGATGTTTTCGGTCATGAATTATATGCTGCCCGAAGTTGGCATTCTGCCGCTGCACTGTTCTGCTAATGAAGGGCCGAATGATCATGTTGCTCTTTTGCTCGGTCTTTCGGGGACCGGCAAGACAACTCTTTCCGCTGATCCGGAGCGGGCTTTGCTGGGCGACGATGAGCATGGCTGGAGTGATACCGGAATTGCAAATTTTGAACATGGCTGTTACGCCAAGATGATCAATATCGATTCCGACAAGGAACCCGAGATTTATAAGGCGATCATGCATGAGGATGATTACCTTGAGCACGGTTCAATTGTTGAGAATGCGATGCTTTATCCCGATGGTCATTTCGATTTCGATGATGAGCGTTTGACCCCGAATTCCCGGGGTTCCTACCTCTTGTCCGAGTTGAGTAATATCAAGACCTCATCGGTGGCTGGGCATCCGCAGACCATCCTTTTTTTGACCGCAGATGCAAATGGGGTTTTACCTCCTATCAGTAAACTCGGTCAGGCCCAGGCGATGCTGTGGTTTCTGATGGGTTACACCAGTAAGCTGGCTGGTACCGAGACCGGAATTGTTGAGCCTGTGACCACCTTTTCTCGTTTTTTCGGTGAACCCTTTATGCCCTGTAACCCGGATGTTTATGCCGGTATGCTGGGTTCCCGTATGGAGAGCTATAAGTCGGAGGTCTTTCTGGTTAATACCGGCTGGAGTGGCGGGCCTTTTGGCGAAGGTGAGCGGATGGATATTAAATTGACTCGGGCCCTGGTGAAAGCGGCCATGAATGGTAATTTAAAGGATGTTGCCTATATTGATGATCCGATTTTTCATGTCAAGATTCCTCAGAGTTGTCCCGGAGTGTCATCTCAAATTCTCAATCCTCGTGAAACCTGGCAGGATAAGGAGGCCTATGATAAACGGGCGCAAAAACTGGCCGGTGAATTTGCCGCCCATTTTGAGAAAGCTTATGGCAAGAAAAGTATTGCTGATGAAATTGTGGCTCAGTGTCCGGGGCTTAGTTAATTGTCAGTAGTCAGTGGCCAGTAAAACTCTGGTCACTGACTACTGACTACTATTTTTTCGACGATAGTGGCGGATGTAGAAGATGCAGCTAAACAGCAGGAAGGGGATAAGAAGGTAGAATATTCGCTGGGAGTAGTTGTTGATCAGTTCTTGATTATTACCTACCAGATAACCGATAACGGCCAGAATGATAACCCAGATGCCAGCTCCCAGACCGGTTGCCATAATGAAAGGTAACAGTGGTAAGCGGGCGAGCCCTGCGGGGAATGAGATGTATTGTCGGATACCAGGTATCAGGCGCCCTATGAAAGTACCGAAAATTCCATGGTCGTTGAAAAATTTTTCGACCCGATTAAAGGTTGCCGGTGACAAGCCCATATAGCGGCCGTAACGGATGAGGGTCGGGCGGCCTATTTTTAAAGCGAGCCAATAGTTAAAGAGAGCTCCGAGAATACTGCCCAGGATTCCGGCCGCGACGACGAAAAAAAAATTCATCTCTCCGCGTTCGGCAAGATAGCCGGCGGGTGGGATCACGACTTCACTGGGAAAGGGAAAGAATGAGCTTTCCAGAAACATCATGACGACAATGCCGCCATAGCTGAATTTGCTGACGATGGCGACGATCGTAGTTATTATTTTATAAAGTAACTCCTTCACGTTCTTAAAACCACCAAATTTCCTTTAAGTTATCCTGCAAGTTCCAGCAGAAGGGTTGTACTGCCAACTATCAGGCAGTAGATGGCAAATATGTTCAGGCGTCGCTCTTCTATTATCATAAGTAAAAATTTAAGTGCCATGAGGCCGGTCACCAAGGCTGCCAGGGCACCGCAGAGGCAGGTTAGTATTTGGTTGGAGGGAATCGTACTGATTTCCCTGATATTCAGGAGTGCGGCTCCGCAGATCGCCGGTATCGAGAGGATGAAAGAGAATCTGGCGGCGGCCCGGGGTTCTATTTCCAAAAGCATGGCGACGGCAATCGTTGATCCTGAGCGGGAGATTCCCGGAATAATGGCCAGACCTTGAGTTATACCGATAAGTATGGCATCGGTCACTCGAGTACTGTTTTTTGTCAGTTTTTCCGGTGCCTGTCTTTCTGCCAACCAGAGGAGTAGGGCCGTTATTAGTAACATCCCTCCGACCACATCAAGACGGTTGAAGAGCGGGACAAAAATTTTTTTTCCAGCAAGTCCTATGATTCCAGTTGGAATAGTGGCCAAGAGCAGCATCAATAAAAATCTTCGCTGTTTTGCGGCTTGCGGACCTGATGAGTAGATTGATTTTATCAGTAAGCTCAGGTCGTGTCGGAAAAAAATTACCACAGCCAGGAGGGTGGCAAGGTGGAGGAGTACCTCAAAGACTATGCCAGGTTGATGCCAGCCGGGAAGCAGGTGTTCGGCAATTACCAGATGACCTGAGCTGCTGACCGGGAGAAATTCGGTCAGTCCCTGGACGATTCCCAGGACGATTGCATTTATTAATGACAATAGAGGTTCTCTGTAGTGGTAGGTGGTTGACGGGTCGCCCTAGTTAGCAGAGCCGAAACCGGATGTCAAGAGGTTGAAATCAATTTATTAACATAATTTGATAGTAGAAAAAATATTATAGATTTTCATGATTATTTTCCCCGTTCGTGAAAAGTATGTTTTTTAAAGGACATTTTTTGCCTTTTTAAGAGATTAGTTGTTAACAACCCTGAGAGTCTCTGTCGGGTATTTTCGGTGGTTGTCTAAAAAATATTTCACAAAATAGTTTGATATTTATAACTACTTGAAAATAAAGAAGAAAAATAAAATAGTATAATTTCAATGAGTTGGATAAAAAGTTAGTATTTTAAGTTATTTAGGTTCTGCTCAGGAGTTTGTTCACAGCTTTTCAGCAGGGTATATTCACCATGTAAAGACAGCTTGCTCTCTATGTGCATAGTTATATAAAGTCGTTCTATTATCATGTTGTTGATTTTTTATCGTAGTTGCTGGCGGAGCTTATTTATTTGATTTTAAAGGATTTTTACAAAAAATAGAGTTAGTGTTAATTTAAATAGGATTAGAACCTGATACTATTGAGTTTTGACCGGTTAAATTATTTAGTTGAAATTAGAGGAGGAATATAATGGTGAAAAAGATAGTTGCTCTAATACTCTCACCTCGGGTGTTGGGGAATTGTGAGATTCTGGTCAAGGAGATCTGTCGTCATGTTCCGGGTGAGCATGAGCTGCAGTTGATTCGCCTTACAGATAAGCAGATAAAGCCCTGCAAGGCATGTTATGCCTGTCTAGTTAATGGTTCATGTTCCCTTGAGGATGATTTTATCTTGGTTGCCGAAGCTCTGGCATCAGCTGATGCTTTGTTGATTGCTTCTCCCACCTATTTTATGGGAGCCAATGGCTTATTGAAAGTTTTTCTTGATCGTTGCTTGCAACTTTATCCAGCCCCTTTCAGTTTAAGGGGTAAACCAGTGATCAATCTGGTTACGGCCGGTCTTAAGGGCGAAGCGGGTTATAGTGAGATGATGCTCAATAGTTTCAGTTTGATTTTGGGTCTCAAATTGCGAGCCTCCGAAGTCTTCTATGGGGCCTTGCCGGGTGAGATTTTTCTTGACAATGATGAGCAGTTAGAGCGGGCTGCTGCATTAGGGGGTACGCTTTTTGCTGATCAGGCGCGGATTTTTGCAGCTTGGGCTTGTCCCTTATGCGGCAGTGATGTGATCCAGTTGTTGGGCAAGGATCGTATTCAATGTGTGGTCTGTCGAAACTACGGACATATTTGTCAGGATGGGGAAAAGGTTGAATTGGTGATCGAGATAAATCCTGAAAATATCTTTTTTACAGAAGAGCAGTTTAACCGGCATGGCCTCTGGTTACAGGATATGAAAGCCCGGTTTATGCGGTTACGTCGCAAGCTGGCGGTTTTAACAGGAGTATATGCCGATCAGGGAAAGTGGCTTTAAGGGGTCTCTTGGGATGCTATTTGCGGCTCCAGAGTTTTTTCGAAAACTTTCAAAAACGCATCGACCGTTTGGGGGTCAATCTGGTTTCCCGAGCCATTGTTGATCTCCTGAATGGCGATTTTAAGGGGGAGAGGTTTGCGATAGGAGCGTGCCGAAGTCATCGCATCAAAGGTATCGCAGACTGCAATTATCCTGGCTAGGAGTCTGTCGGACTTAATCCGGCAGCCACCTAGGTGTTTTCTTTTTTAAGCTCGGGTGACGGGAAGGTTTTTTGTCCTGCCGGGTCAGGAGGGTTTATTTTGGTGAAACCGAGTTCCGTAATGTCAGCGCAGAGTTTGGCCTTACTGTTGGCCGATTTTCAGAAAAGCGGTAAAAAGATTGTCTTTACAAACGGTTGCTTCGATTTGTTACACCCTGGTCATGTCAGTTATTTGGCAACGGCGCGAGGGCTTGGTGATCTTCTTGTCGTGGGTGTCAACTCTGATGCTTCCGTGCGTAGATTAAAAGGAAAAAAACGTCCGATTATGCTCGAAGAGGCTCGTGCTCAACTGCTTGCCGCTCTCGCTTGTGTTGATTATGTGACAATTTTCGCCGAAGATGATCCTTATCAATTGATTAGTTTGTTGCAGCCGGATATCCTGGTCAAAGGTGGTGATTGGGAAATCAGCTCAATTATTGGACATGATCTTGTCGAAGCTCGAGGCGGTGAGGTTTACTCATTGTCTTTTATTGATGAGTACTCAACCACCTCTATTGTTGAGGAGATCATTCGTCGTTACACCTGACAGTCGGCCTGGTTTTGTTTGCGGGCGGTTTTTTTTACAAGGTTATGGAAACGATCGCCATAATTATGAAAAACTCGCAGGATGATGGTGTTGTAGCCCAGTTTTTTGAGTGTGTGAAAGTAGTTTTCGCAGGCCCTCCAATGGTCTCCTTCAAGGACCGATATCTGGGCTCCGATCAGGGGTTTCCGAAATTCTGTTACGGCATCAGAAAAGGGGGCGAAGGCTAAGATAAGTAGCGTGCTTATGATGATGGAAGGGAGGATCTTAAGCATTAGGAAAAAAGGGTTTCAGCGAGTTCCTGCAAGGTGGCGATCTCTTTTAAACGATGATTACTGGTTGTTTGTGAAGAGCGGTTACCTTTTGGTACGATGATTTTTTTAAAACCGAATTTCAAGGCTTCACTTAAACGTTGATCGAGCATGTTCACCCGCCGGATCTCTCCGGTTAGTCCAACTTCACCGATAACTAATGTTGTTGTCGGTATGACCTGGTCTAGGTGGCTTGAAAGGATGGCGGCGATCAGGGCTAGGTCGATGGCTGGTTCAATAACCTTCAAACCGCCGACAATGTTAAGAAAAATATCTTTATTACTGAAATTAAGGCGGAGGCGTTTCTCCAAGATGGCAATCATTAATGTGGCTCGGTTACGGTCGATACCCAGGGTTGTGCGGCGCGGGATACCACCTGATACAGCGGTGCTGACGAGGGCTTGGATCTCGGTTAGGATCGGTCTTGAGCCTTCAATCGTGGCGCTGACCAGAGAACCGGCCAGATTCTGCGGTCGTTCATTGAGAAAGATACTGGATGGGTTGTCAACTCCGACGAGCCCGCTACCGGTCATTTCAAAGACGCCAATCTCATTAGTCGAGCCAAAGCGATTTTTGACGGCCCTAAGAATGCGGAAGGGGTATTGGGTGTCGGATTCGAAATAGAGGACCGTATCGACCATGTGTTCAAGGAGCTTGGGCCCGGCGATAACCCCATCTTTAGTGACATGGCCAATGATAAAGACCGGTGTATTTGTCAGTTTGGCAATCTTGACCAGGTGGGCCGCAGTTTGTCTGATCTGGCTGGTTGTGCCCGGAGGGGATTTGATCTCCGGACTGTGGCAGGTCTGGATTGAGTCGATAACCAGGGCCTTTGGTTTGAGTCGGCGAAAATGATTGATAATCTCTTCGATGCCTGAGGCGGCCAGAAAGTAGAGATGTTCATTGTTGATACCCATACGTCGGCTGCGCATCTTGCTTTGGCTTGGAGACTCCTCGCCGGAGACATAGAGGGTGGTTTGCTTGGGTGTACTTAATTGGTCGAGAACCTGGAGCAGCAGCGTCGACTTGCCGATCCCGGGATCACCGCCCACCAGCACGACCGAACCGGTAACCACGCCACCTCCTAGAACCCGATCAAATTCATCTATCCCGGAACTTTGTCGGGGCTGTTCACTCTCATCAATCGCGTTTAAAGGGATTGGTTGTGCAACTTCTCCCAGTTCGGTGATAGCTGCAATCATTTGTGGAGTTTCATGTTCACCTGAAGTTGAGGTTTCAGGTGGGGCCTCCTGTAAGGTGTCCCATTCGTTGCAGCCAGGACATTTGCCCAACCATTTGGCGCTCTGGTAGCCGCATGAAATACAGAAAAAGGAAGTTTTGTTTTTTTTGGCAGCCATATGTCAGTCGTCAGTTATCAGTCGTCAGTATCAGGTTTTACTGACCACTGATAACTGGTTAAGCCTTGCGGCGGTAATGGATATTTAAAAGGATGCTGATTAAAACCAGCGAGGTAAGCATCGAAGTACCGCCATAACTGAAAAGCGGTAGAGGGATGCCGACCACCGGCATAAGCCCTGAAACCATGCCGATATTGATGGTGATCTGCCAGAAGAAGATGGCCGCAATACCACTTGCCAGGTAGCTGCCGAAGGTGTCTCGTGCTTCCATGGCGATACTTAAAGCTCGGAAAAGAAAGGCAAAATAGAGAGCCAGCAGGATGATGGATCCTAAAAACCCCCATTGCTCGGCGTACGCTGCGAAAATAAAATCAGTATGCTGTTCGGGCAGAAAGTGAAGGGTGTTTTGGGTTCCTTTGAGAAACCCTTTGCCAAAGAGTTTGCCGGCCCCGATGGCAATCTTTGATTGGGCAATATGGTAGCCGGATCCTAAAGGGTCATTCTCCGGGTTGATAAAAGTCAGAACTCGTTGACGTTGATAGTCATGCAGGAAATGCCACCCTCCAAAAGCTGCAGTCAAGGCGCTGATGGTGATTGTGATGATTGTTCCTTTAGTGATGCCGGCAATGAAAATAACCACCCCAGATATCAAAATGATGAGCATGGCGGTGCCCAGATCGGGTTGCTTGAGAATCAGGAAGCAGGGTAAGGCGACAATTACGGTCGGGATCAACAACTCTTTCAGGTTGTAGGGTGGTGGCAGGCGCCGATTACTGAGATAGCGAGCCAGAGCAAGAATTACTGTGAGTTTGACGAATTCCGAGGGTTGTACATTCATGCCGCCAATTGAAAGCCAGCGAGTCGCTCCCATGTGCTTGCTACCGGCTACTTCCACCGCTAGTAACAGCAGTAAACCAAACCCGTAGAGTGGGTAGGCAGCTTGGTATAGGTAGTTATAATGAAAAATGAAAAGTCCGCCGCCGACGATTAGAGCGATAATGAACCAGGTAGCTTGCCGACGGCAGTAGACTGTTAACCAACCCCCGGCTTCAGGATTGTAGGTGGCGCTGTAGATTGTGAGAAGTCCCAAAGCCACCAAGAGAAAGGTCAACCCCAAAGTCAGATAATCGAAATCATGGAAACGATTGCGATCGAGAGGTTGCTCGGTCAGGTGATTTTTCGATAAGGAGGCGAACGCATCCGAATTGGCGTCGATTAAGGGTGGGCGGTGCGGAGTTCGTCGGGAGAATGTCATAAATTTTAGCTACTGGATGATTGAACTTTGAACTATTTTCAAAGTGTTATGGTTGAAGTTTGTTAAGATAAAATTCGATTGCCTGGCGGGCGATAGGCGCAGCGGTTGAACCGCCATGACCACCATGCTCAACCAGAACCGCTATCGTGATCGCCGGGTCATTGTAGGGGGCAAAGGCGGCAAACCAGGCGTGATCGCGAAAACGCCAAGGGGTATCTTTTGAACCTTTTAAATCCTCAAGACTCTGTTTGACGATCTGGGCGGTACCGGTTTTACCGGCCATCTCACATCCTTGGGTAGTGATTCGAGATTTAAATGCGGTTCCGCGTTTCTCGTTAACCACTTGCCAGAGGGCTTTACGTATGGCTTGCATGTGTTGATTGCTGATTTCAACCTTAGTGCCAACCGTTATTGAGGAAAGATTCTGATTGTTGCGGGAGTCGAGTGGCGGCTTGTTTTCTTTAACCAGATGTGGCTTATAGTAGGTTCCTCCATTAGCAAAAACGGTGTACATGGCGGCAATTTGTAAGGGGGTGCTCGTCAGGTAGCCCTGGCCGATGCAGACTGCAAGAGTATCGCCCGTATACCATTGATCATGGACATTTTTCAACTTCCATGATGAACTCGGCAAAAGGCCGCTTTTCTCTTCCGGTAGTTCTATACCGCAGACCCGGCCGAGACCGAACTGGGTTCCGTAAGCGGCGATTCGGTCGATGGCAATCCGCGCCGCCAGATTGTAATAATAGACATCACAGGACTCCCTAAGGGATTGATACAGGTTAACATCACCATGGCCATACCGGTTCCAGCAGCGAAAACGGGTATTGCCTAGAGTCATGGTGCCGCTACAGGAAAAAGAAGTTAGAGGAGTAATAATCTGATCTGTCAGGGCGACGGCGGCGATTAATGGTTTGATGGTGGAGGCGGGAGGGTAACGGCCTTGAATGGAGCGGTTTTGCAGGGGGTGCAGGGGGTTGCTGTTGATCTTTTGCCAATCCTTGCTCGAAATACGGGTTGCAAAAAGGTTATTCGAGAAGGATGGAGTGCTGACCAGGGCTAGGATTTCACCGTTTTTCGGATTGATGGCAACCAGGCTTCCGACCTTAGTGCCCATCAGCTCAAAGGCGTGTTGTTGTAGATCAATATCAATGGTTAGTTTAAGGTTTTTACCGGATTGGGCCGGTTGTACGGTGTAGGCGGAAAGTTCCCGGCCGCGAGCATTAACTTCGACTTGGCGTTGGCCATCCTCGCCGCGTAGATATTCTTGGTAACGTGCTTCGATACCGGAACGTCCAACCAGATCGTCCCGGGCGTAACTTTTATAGGCCGGTAGTTCAAGTTCCCGATTATTAATAAATCCCAGATAACCGATAACATGTGAACAGATTTCATCGTATGGATATTCTCGTAGGGGCTCGGTTTCAATGAGGATGCCAGGTAGTTCGAATTTACGGGCTTCGACCCGGGCCAGTTCATTAGGGTTGAGATTTTTTTTTAAGGTGAGTGGTTGATGGCGGGAACCGGTTGGGGTCTTTTGGTAGAGATTTACAATTATATCGGCTTCGAGACCGTTGATTTGGGTGGCCAAAAGGTCTGCAACTTCTTCTATTCGGTTAATGTTTTCAGGGACCATTTGGAGGTTGAAACCGAGAGAATTATCAGCTAGAATTTCTCCGTTGCGATCAGTAATAATTCCTCTTAAGGCCCGAACTCTTCTGGTTCTGATGCGGTTGTCTTGTGATCTTTGATTATAATGTTCGCCCTTAATTATCTGCAAGTACCAAAGCCGCAAAGTGATGCCTGCGACTATAAGTCCCATGACAATCATGATTACTCGTCCATTGGTAGCAAGCTGTTCTCGTTTGCTTTTTTTACTGTTATCTACATTTGCCATAGGGGGTTAGGTGGGGATGTTGTTGGGGTTGGTTGGCCAATGTTTTTTCTGAAGGGCGCTCAGAAAAAACAGGATGGGGATTGCAAATAGGGTTGTCGTGGCAGCTCCGCCGAACGCTCTTAAGATGGTGCTTGAAAAGAGCTGGGAAGAAACCATTGTGATGCCTAAAAAAAAGGTTATAAGTAGTTTTCCGATGCCGGCAAAAACAGCTTGTGGGAAGATATGGTTCATGAAGATAGTTTGATTAAGGCGGACGCCGAGAAGGAATATGAAAAGATGGCAAAGGGGCTGCAGGGTGCCGGGAGAGCTACTGAAGAGGGAGGAGACCAAAGCGATTCCGATAGCGGCCAGCAACGAGCGCCCGCCTGGCGGACATGAAGTCAGAAAGATAATTAGTACCAGATTGAGATCTGGTGTAAAAATGGTTGGTACACCAAGGTTCGGAAAGAAACTTGACTCAATGGCGGTCATGATGAAAGCCGCAAAAGTGAAAAAGAGGGGTGAAAAGAGAGCCAGAGTATTCATATTTTCAATTCTTTTTTGGTTGACCTCTTCATAGAAAAGTCATTGATTTTGAGAAGCCGTGAAAGTTTCAGGTTTAAGGCTAGCAATGAAACGAAGATGGAGTTTTTGCGGGGTCGTCAAGAGTTGGGCGGTGAGGGGATGATATAGACCTCCTCGATAGTGTTGAGATCGAATTCGGGTTTTACATTGATCGTCTGACTTAATCTATTGTGGTTTTGTGTGGTACTGACAACGGTGCCGACAGTTATTCCTTTGGGGAATATATTGTCAAGTCCGGAGGTGATCAGCCGGTCGCCGATTTTAACATCGGCGGTACGTTGTAGGTAGGCTAATTGGCATAATTTGTTGCCGGTGCCTTGCAATGTGCCGTGAATCCGGTTTCTCTGGATAATGACATCGCAAGCACTGTTCTGGTCTACCAGCAACAGGACTTTGGCAGATTGCGGTCCACAGGCAATGATGCGACCTATAACGCCGCCGGGGGTGAAGACGGGGTTGTTGACTTTAAGGTTCTGGTTAGATCCGCAGTCAATGATCAGGATATGAGAGAGGTTATCGGTTTGGCGGCCGATAACGTGGGCCGCTATGCCTTGGGCCAGGGTGTCGTGTTGTTTTTTGAAATTCAGGAGCTTGTGCAGACGCAGGTTTTCGGAACAAGTTTCTTCGAATTGCGTCAGGCGATGTTTCATGAAATTAAGGTTTTTTTCCAGTTGATGGTTTCTCTCTTTGACGCCGACCAGGTTGATGTAGTTCTCAAAGAGTTTACTGCTGGTTGAAAAGGTTAGGTCGATGCCTTTCTGGATTGGATAGGTCATGGTCAGGGCCGCACGTTCAGCAATACTGAAGAGGTTGCCTCCTTTTTGCAAGCCGAAACTGATGCAGAGGGTAAAGAAAATGAAAACCAGCGCCAGGCTGAGCAACCATGGTAGCCGGCGGCTGAAGGTGGTCATGATAATCTCGTTGAAAATTGTGGTTTGTTGGAAATTTATTATCTATTCGCTTTGGGTAACTTCTCGTAAAAGTTTTAAATTGCCCAGAACCATGCCGGAGCCGCGGACCACGCAGGTCAAAGGATCCTCAACTACGGTTATCAGCAATCCGGTTTCATGACGCATCAAGGCGTCGAGGTTGCGCAACAGAGCGCCGCCACCGGTTAGCATGATGCCTTTATCAACTATGTCGGCAGCCAGTTCGGGGGGGGTTCTCTCCAGAGCGACTCGGACCGCGTCAAGGATGGCGTTGACCGGTTCGGTCAGGGCTTCTCGGATTTCTTCGGAACTGATCTCCAGTACCTGGGGAACGCCAGCGACTGTATCGCGGCCTTTGATGGTCATGGTTTCGGGTTCATCTAAGGGGGTCGCGGCACCGATCTCTATTTTTATCTGCTCAGCCATGCGTTCGCCGATCAGCATGTTATATTTGCGACGAATATACTGAGTGATGGACTCGTCTATCTTATCTCCTCCAACCCGTACGGAACGGGAGAAGACGATACCGGCCAATGAGATAACCGCTACTTCGGTAGTTCCGCCGCCAATGTCAACGACCATGTTGCCGGTTGGCTCGGTAATCGGTAAACCGGCCCCAATGCCGGCGGCCATTGGTTCTTCGATAAGATACACTTCACGGGCACCAGCCGACTCTGCTGACTCTTTGACGGCTCGCCGTTCTACCTGAGTGATGCCGGAAGGGACACAAATGACGGTTCGCGGCCGCACCCATTTCTTACGTTTATGAACTTTGGTAATAAAGTGGCGCAACATTGCTTCAGTGACTTCAAAGTCGGCAATAACTCCATCTTTCATGGGGCGAATAGCGACAATATTGCCCGGCGTACGGCCGAGCATAAGTTTGGCTTCGGTACCGACGGCTAGAACTCTCTTGGTGCCGTTCGGGAGGCTCTGGACGGCAACGACTGAAGGCTCATCGATGATAATCCCTTTTCCGTCAACATAAACCAAGGTGTTGGCTGTGCCAAGGTCGATTGCCAGATCGCTGGAAAAGAGACCAAAGAATGAGCTGAACATTTATGTAACTCTCTAAATTATATTAATGTTGTTAAAAATGATTAGAAAACGGTGACGAAAGCAAAATGTTATATGAATGCAGTTTCAACTATCCTGAACGTGTTCATTAGTAAAAACAAACAGCTATTTTTCGGTTAAGAAAATTTAATCTTTAAGAACATTTTCATGTTAACAGGGAAAGAGGGAAAATTCAAGAAAAATAAATGGTTCCGGACTTTTTCAGGAAAAAAAAGAGCCTTGATAAAAAAATAGAAAAACGTTCGATTTCTGTATCATAAAAAGCTGACTTGACTCCGGCATACGGATGGATTACATCTCTTGCAGTTATCAATTATGGGTTCAGGCTGATTTTTATGATGATCCGGCAAGATGATAAATATTTTACTGAGTAGTTAAGGGTTGTGGAGGTATGACTTCATTGCAGTTGCCGGATGAGTTCTGGTTTGAGGATAGAGTTCTTGATGATGATTCTGAGGAGGTCCGACATATCTATAGTGTCTCCCAGCTATCCAGTGATATCCGCCTTATTTTAGAGGATAATTTTACTCCGGTCTGGGTCGAAGGTGAGATTTCAACGCTCAGAACTCCGGCTTCGGGACATAGCTATTTTACCCTCAAGGATGAGCGTTCTCAGTTGAAAGCGGTGATTTTTCGTCGTCAACGGGTGGCTTTGCAGTACCAGTTGCAAGAGGGTGATCGAGTATTGTGCAACGGCCGTATCAGTCTTTATGAGCCTCGCGGGGAGTATCAAATCATTGTCTCCAGCCTTGAGCTCCATGGCCTTGGCGGGTTGTGGCGGGCCTTTACTGAGCTCAAAGAGAAGCTTATGCGTGAAGGTTTATTTAAACCGGAACGTAAAAAAGCGATTCCTCTACTGCCCCGGACTTTGGCCCTGATAACTTCAGCTACAGGTGCTGCAGTTCATGATATCCTGCAAGTTGTAAGGCGGCGTTTTGCCGGGGTTGAGATAATTATTGTGCCGGTAACGGTTCAAGGTGCACAGGCCGCCGGTGAGATTGTTAGCGCCCTGGAACTTGTCAACCGTTATTGGCGAGAGTGCATAGATACTGTGATCCTGGCTCGGGGCGGGGGCTCCTATGAAGACCTGCAGCCTTTTAACGATGAACGGGTAGCCCGGGCAATTGCCGCCGGCACGATTCCCCTGATAAGTGCTGTAGGTCATGAGATCGACTTTACTATAGCCGATTTGGTTGCCGATCTCAGAGCTCCAACACCGTCTGCGGCAGCCGAGTTGGTGATCGTTAACCAGAGTGAGATAGTCGATCGGCTGCGCCATTTGCGGCAGCGTCTCCTGCAGGTTGGGCGCTATCGGATAATCCAAGAACGGCGGCGCCTGCAGATGCTGGCGCTGGCCCTTGAACGGGGTGGCGGGACGGTTTTACTTCGGCGTCATGATTTTGCTGAACTTAAAGTTCGGTTCAGGACTGCGATGATTTCCCGTCTGCGTGTAGTGCGGCAGAATCTTAAAATTTATGAATTTCGTCTTGAACAGGTGTCGCCCCTTTTTAAAATTAAACCACGTTTTGCCGAAATTGGCTTGCAGGAGCAGCGACTTAGACAGTCCATGCGGCATCTTCTGGCTGGGAAACAACAGCGGGTTATGGCTTACCGTGATCGTCTTAAATCGGCCAGCCCTCTGGCGGTACTGGCCCGGGGTTATACGGTTGTTGAAAAAGTCGATAATGATCAGGTGGTTAGTAAAAGTTCTGACTTGCTAGTGGGAGATCAAGTGCGGCTTCGTTTTCATCAGGGACAGGCTTGGTGCCGGGTTGAGAATATTGAAGATTGATGAATTCTGATTGGTGAATAATGAATAAAAAGTTAATTAGTCTCTTTTTTTTGCTGATATCGTTATTGGCGGGTTCTTTTCGGCCGAGTCCGGTAGGGGCTGAAAATGAGGGTTTTGTTTTGGTTTCTTTATTAGATTATGAGATTTTCCATGCCCCGGAAAATATGTGTCCCGGACAGGCAATGGTGGTCGCTCTACATTATCGGGGTGTAAAGTCAGGGATTGATCAACCGCCTTTAACGATAAGTTTTATTGATCGAGAATTCTCTCTTGAACAGGTTGCCGAAGGTTGGCGAGGGGTGGTAGCGGTTCCTTTGGGAACCGCTACCGGCAGTCACCCTTTATCGATAAAACTTAAAGATGGGGAGGAACTAGTTTTGCCGATCACCGTGTTGGCGCACGATTATGGTGAGCAGCGGTTGACGGTTCCAGATGAGATGGCAACCCCGGTACGACCGGAAAATCTGCAAAAGATCAAACAGGATCGACAGAGACTGCAGCTCGCCTATGCTGACTCCGGACCCGATCTTCTTCTCGAAAGAGGGGTTTGGCCTCCTCTTTCGACGACTATTACTTCACCTTTTGGTCGGCGGCGCTTACTCAACGGTAAACCCAAAGCTCCGCATGGGGGAGTTGATTACCAGGCCGCCGTCGGGGTTCCTATCGGTGCGGCCGCAAAGGGTCGAGTAGTGTTGGCGGAAGAGCTTTATTATAGTGGTAATTTGGTGATCATCGATCATGGTCTTGATGTTTTTACACTTTACATGCATCTTGATGAGATATCCTGTTGTTCGGGGGATACCGTTAATCCCGGTCAGATTATCGGGACGGCGGGGAGTAGTGGTCGAGTAACTGGCCCTCATCTGCACTGGGGGGTCAAAATTGCCGGGGTCTTCGTCGATCCGCTCCGATTTGTTACTGATAGTCAATATTTGCTCAGAGTGCCGTGGGAGAACAAATAATTTTTTGCAAAATTGATTTAAGTTTAAAATGGTCAAAAATTCGATTTTCTGAATTTTTAGTGGTCAATTACCAGTGCTTAGTGTTTTTTACTGACTACTGACCATTTTTTTGGTTCCGGTTATGCCGGTTTAGGAGTTTAGAAATGGCAAAAGTAAGTTTTGAAGATTCGATGAAGAGGCTTGAAGAGGTTGTCGGCAAACTGGAAGGGGAGGAGGTTTCATTGGAAGAGTCCTTGAAACTCTTTGAACAGGGGGTAAAATTGATGCGTTTCTGCCATCTTCGTTTGAGTGAGGTCGAAAAAAAGGTGCAGACTTTGGTGACGGATGAAAAAGGGGGTGGCCATCTTGAGGAGTTCCAAGAGTGAACGAACAGCTTAAGACTTTTCTGAATGAGTATGTGCCCAGAATAGATGCTTATCTTAAGGGTCTGCCGTTTGCTGATCAGGTTGGTGTTCGTTTGGCGGCACCATTAAATGGGGCTATGCACTACAGTGTCGATGCCGGTGGTAAACGTTTGCGGCCGGTTCTGACGATTATGGCTTATCACCTTCTGGCAGATGATTGGCATCGGGCTCTACCGGTGGCAGCGGCTTATGAACTGGTTCATACCTACTCTCTGATCCATGACGATCTGCCGGCCATGGATGACGATGATCTGCGTCGGGGGCGGCCAACCAATCACCGGGTTTATGGCGAAGCGCTGGCAATCCTTGCCGGAGATGCTCTTTTGACTGAGGCTTTTCGTCTGCTTTCTGAGGAGGTTGAGGCTCGTCCTGAGATTGTTGTCAACTTGGTTTCCGGTCTCGCCCTGGCGGCCGGGCGTGATGGTATGGTCGGCGGCCAGGCTATCGATATTTTGAGCCAAGGGAAAACTGGGCATGAAAAAATTGGTCCGCAGAGTGAACTTCTTGAGATCCTGCATCGCCGTAAAACCGGGGCTATGATTACCGGTTCCCTGTTGGCCGGGGTTGATCTGGCTGAGGGCGATGCTTCCATACGATCTCGATTGGCCGAATTCGGTGCAGAGATAGGTCTTGCTTTTCAAGTGGCTGATGATATCCTTGATGAAGTCGGTGAAGAGGAGAGTCTCGGTAAAGATATCGGTTCCGATCGGGAACTGGGGAAATTGACCTTTATTTCCCTGTTCGGCCTCTCTAAAGCTCGGCTAAAGCTTGCCGAGCTCCATCGTCAGGCAGTTTATCTTCTTGAACCATTAGGTGAAAAGGCTGATGGGCTCAGGGCTCTGGCAAATTATATTGTAGAAAGGGATCGATAATGCAACGTATTCATATAGTAGGCTGCGGAAAATTTGGTTATCGGGCGCTGGAGTTTTATGCGCAAAAAGGAGACTCTCAAACTTTGGTCCTCGTTGATTCCGACGAAGAAAATTTGATTGCGGGGAACAAGCTGTTATCATCTACAAATGCGAACTTTTCAACCAGCCGTCGGGACGCAGTTGACTATCTCGTTACCCTTTTAGATGATCCGGAGGCTTTGCAAAATGACTGGATTATTCCCACAGTACCACTCCATCTTGCTTTTGCGGTTTTGCGCCGGGTCAGTCAGCGCGGACAGCTACCTTGGACAAGCAGGCCCTCTCTGCCCAATCTGTTTGCTGGAGAACGAGACGAAATCTACAGCAGCCTGGCTGATTTTCTCTGTCCCTCCGATTGTCCCCAGCCGCGAACCCACTGTTTTCACACCGGGAAAAAGCGCGATCCTTCTCTTTTCACCCTTCTGGCCCGCCTGGAGTATAGTCAGCACGGGGGGGGAGGGGGGAAATTACCCTTTCTTATCCTGCCCAGTACCCAGATCGGTCCCGGTCTTGGTGGTTTTCCCTTGCGGCGCTTGGCGCGGATAATCTCCTTTGTTAATGCTCACTGCCCCGGTCCACTGCTCTTTAGCACGGCCTGCCGCTGTCATGGGGTCACCAATATTCTTGCTCCTTACGATAAAGAGTCTGCGACTCATGCCGCCGCGTAAACGGGAATCTCTAAAAGAATGTCGTCAGCGGGTAAAAAATGTAATCCTGTCTTTGTCGCGTCTCTATCCTCTGGCTACTTGTGGGCTTGTTTATCATAACTCCCTGGAACTACTGGTAGCCGTTATCTTGTCGGCTCAGTGTACTGACGTGCGAGTCAATCAGGTGACTCCTGCTCTTTTTGCCCTCTATCCCGATACCCGGGCTTTTGCTCAAGCATCGCGAGGCGAGCTCGAAGAGGCGATCAGGAGTACCGGTTTTTTTCGTAACAAGGCGAAAAATATTCAACTCTGCTGCCAGCAGTTGATGACTCAGTATGATGGCCGGATTCCACCCTCCTTAACCGAACTGGTCAAACTTTCTGGGGTTGGTCGAAAAACCGCCAATGTTGTTTTAGGTGAAATCTATGGTTTGCAAAGGGTTGTTGTTGATACTCACGTCAAGCGTTTGAGTTACCTGTTGGGTTTTACTCAAAGTGAAGATCCCGTCAAAATTGAGCAGCATTTAATGAAAGTGGTGCCGGAAAAAGCTTGGAATCTCTTTTCTCATCTTTTGATCTATCATGGTCGTAACCTTTGCCCGGCTCGGCGTCCCAGATGTGAAGTTTGTCCGGTTGTCCGACTCTGCCCGGCGGGTCACAATAAAGTATTCTCATGATGTCGGATTTTACCATTATCGATATTCCGAGTCCCAATTTCGATTCCCGCCCTCCCGGTACGACGATCGATTTGGTGGTCATTCATGCGATCAGTCTGCCTCCGGGTAAATTCGGTACGGGGCGGGTTAGCGATTTTTTTACCAACACTCTTGATTTGGAAGAGGACCCATATTTCTCTGAAATTAGTGGGCTTAAGGTTTCAGCTCACTATTTTATCGAACGCCAGGGCCGGGTTATTCGTTTTGTGGACGATGAAAAACGGGCCTGGCATGCTGGTCTCAGCCATTTTCAGGGGCGTGATAACTGTAATGATTTTTCTCTCGGTATAGAACTTGAGGGAGATGAGTTTAATTTTTTTACCGACATTCAATATCAACGTCTGAATGAGCTCTTGAAGTTTATAAAAATTCGTTGTCCGGTTGTAACTAATGATCGAATTGTCGGTCATTGTCATGTTGCGTCGCAACGAAAGAGCGACCCCGGGCCTTTTTTTGACTGGAACAGAATAGGAGTGGAGGTTGTCTGAAAAAGAATTCAGCCAGCTGTTGATGGTCGGAGTTTTCGGTGAATGGCTGACCGAATTTGAACGTTCAGCGTTGCAGCGCTATCCTCCGGGTGGAGTGATTCTCTTTGCTCGAAACTGTGCCGATCCCCTAAAAACCAGAGCTCTGGTGACCGAACTTCAGGAAATCTCAATTAAAGCCAGTGGCTTGCCGCTGATTGTGGCGGTTGATCAGGAGGGCGGTCCGGTTGCCCGTTTTCGGGAGGGTTTTCCCGATTTTCCCGGGGCCGCAATTTTAGGTGAGGAGAATGATCCGGGAAAGACCCGGGATACAGCAAGGGCTCTTGGGAAAACCTTGCTTGAGATTGGTATAAATTGTAACTTGGCCCCGGTTGCTGACCTTTTTCAAACCTCAAGCCGAGTGCTCTATAAGCGCTGCTTCGGGGCTGATCCGGAACTGGTCGCCGACCACGTTAAAGCCTATATTGAGGGCCTGCAGAGTAGTGGTGTTGCGGCTTGTGTCAAACATTTTCCCGGTCATGGTACGGTGGCTGAAGACAGTCATAAAATGTTGCCGGTTTCATCTCTGAAGAGGTCTGAACTTAAGTCTCATCTTAAACCTTTTGCGGCTGCCATTAGCGCCGAGGTTAAGGTTATGATGGTGGCCCATCTTAAGTTCCCCGCAATTGATTCACACTCTGTACCGTTTTCACCACTTTTTTTAAATGAAATTGCCCGTTTTAAGATGGGTTTTTCCGGTCTGCTGATTTCGGATGATCTTGATATGGCGGCGGTTGCCGGTCATCCTCTGCCTGAGGTGATGGTCGAAGGACTTAAAGCCGGTCTTGATATGGCGCTGTGGGGTCGCAATCTCAAACCGGTTGCCGACCCTGAGCCGGTGATGGCCGGTTTTTGTTACAAAATGCAGGACTGTGGTCTGACAGCTGAACTTTTGCAGGTTAAAATGGAGCGCATCCGGCTTTTGCGGAAGGCTTTGGAGGTGGGGTTGAACGCGGATGGTTAAGCTTGGTTTAGAGGGCTTTATTGAACGGGCAAAGTTTCTTCCTAGGGGTTGTCGGGCTGCTTTTTTAACCCATCAGGCCGCAGTTGACAGTCATGGTGTAACTTCTTTAGAACGCATTCGCCGGGTTTTTCCCGATCTGGTTCAGGCGGTCTGGAGTCCTCAACACGGTTTTTATGGTGATCGCCAGGCCAATATGATTGCCTCTCAGGATTTCTCCGATCCGCTTTCCGGTTTGCCGGTCTACAGTCTCTATGGGGATCAGCGACAGCCAACCCCTGAGATGTTTTTAGATATCGACCTGGTTCTGGTTGATCTCGTAGATGTCGGCTGTCGAGTCTATACTTATATCTGGACCCTCTATCTTTTGCTTGTCGAGGCGGCCCGAGCGGGTGTTAAGGTAGTCGTTCTTGATCGTCCCAATCCTTTAGGTGGGGGGGAGGTTGAAGGTAATCTACCGCGCTTTGATCACCGCTCTTTTGTCGGGCTTTACCCGCTACCGATGCGCCACGGTTTAACGATGGGTGAACTGGCCTACTATTTTAAATATTATGCTGGTATCGATGTTGAACTTGATATTGTCGAGATGGAAGGTTGGCGGCGGCCCTTATATCTTAATGAAACCGGACTTTTTTGGGTTTTGCCGTCACCTAATATACCGACTTTAGCGACCGCTATGGTTTATTCGGGTCAGGTGCTGCTTGAGGGAACCAACCTTTCCGAAGGGCGTGGAACAACCCTGCCCTTTGAATTGTGTGGGGCTCCGTTTATAGATCCACGAGCCTTATTGGCGGAGATCGATCTGTCCGTTGCAAGCGGATTGTTTTTGCGTCCGACTTGGTTTACACCGACCTTTGACAAGTGGGTTGGTGAACTCTGCGGTGGTCTGCAGCTTCATGTTGTCAATTTTAAGAAGTTTTCTCCCTATAGTTTTACACTGGCGCTGCTTAAAGCTGTGATCAGACTCTATCCTGATAATTTTGCCTGGCTTGCGCCGCCTTACGAATATGAATATGAAAAACTTCCCATCGATATCCTGACCGGTGACCCGCTTATCCGCCAGGCCCTCGAAAATGACGAAGATCTTGGTCCTCTGGAGGATTCATGGGAAGATTCCTTAGAGGGGTTTTACGATCAACGTAAGCAAGTACTAATTTATAAGTAACGGTTTTGGAGTTGGGTTTTTTAGAGATCAGGTGCTTGGGTTTTACGGTCCATTGCTAAAATGTCGGCTGTTTACTGAACTGTTTGACATGCCGTGTCGTCTGTTTTATAACTCTTTGTATAATATATCTTAGGGAGGGGAAATGAATAATCAGTGTAAAATTGTTTCAGTTTTATTGTTAATCGCAGTTGCCGGTTTTATTTTTTCAGGTTGTGCCGGTTGTGCCGGTTATGAACGCGGTGCCCGGGTAACCCCGGTTTTTGTCGCGGCTTTAGGGTCCCGGGTTTACGTTCATCCGCCAAAAGACCAAACCCTTTCCGGTTGGATGGAATCCTATATCGATATGGAACTTAAAAATTTAGGTTTTACGATTGTCGAGGATCCTCAGGCTGGTGATCTGCTGGCTTACTACTCTTATTCCTATGATTGGGAGGAACCTTCTTATATTCGTGATTTTTTAATTATTTTCAAACCTTATCCGGGTGATGACCCGGCCCTTATGGCCTCGGCCAGCTGTTATCATCGCTGTTCTTGTTCATTCACTCAGGCTGGTGGCCAGGAAGTGCATGAAGCTTTTACGGCTCTTCGTGAAGAGCTCAATGCCGCCGCCAAAACTGGGATCAAAGATTAATGGTAGTGAGGAGAACGACGAAATCTGATTTTAGGGCTCGGGGTTTTACTTTGATTGAGCTTCTCTTAGCCCTTGTGATTGCCGGAATCAATGAAACTGTTTCAGCTGTAGCTTTTGAGGTTTATCTTTACAATCTTTCCAGCCACTATCTTGCCGATACCTGGGGTAACCCTTATCAATGGAGTGATCCTGCAGATTCTTTGAAATGTCACAAATTCTGGTCCTCTTTGGTTGAAGTTTGTCGATGATGTGAAGTTTGTTATTGATGAAAAATCAGGAATTATAAACCTGCGATCCGCATCAAGGGTCGGTTACAGTAATTTTGGTGTTAATC
>CAZUXG010000002.1:0-81284 GCA_964623985.1 uncultured Thermodesulfobacteriota bacterium
TATCACAGTTAATTACTGGATAGTTTGTATCATTTAGTTTCTAAGCGGTTTGCCGTTTTTTAACATATACATGATCCGGTCCTGGGTTTTGGCTTCGCCACAGAGACTTAAAAAAGCCTCCCGTTCAAGATCGAGGAGAAGCTGTTCACTGACATAACTGCCTTCGGCACAGTCGCCGCCGGCGAGAATATCAGTTAATTTGCCGGCAACATGGCAATCATAATCGGAAACATAATTACCGGCCCGCATATTATAGAGAACCGAGTCGATCATCCCCTTGAAGTTATCACCCATCACCGGCACCATTGGAGAGCTTGGCTTTTTGTAAAAGTGTGACAGCCCCAGGGCGATCTGTTTGGCATCGTGGATCTGATGGTCGCGATTAATGCTGATACCCTCGGTCTTGCGAATAAAACCATGCTCTTTAGCTTCTAAGGCACTGGTCGCGACCTTGGCCATACCGATGGTCTCAAAAAGCTTCTGATAGTAGGTCTGAAGGTTAAGACCGTTGGCAATTGTACCATCGGGGATTCCTTCAGTAGCGCGAATCATCAATTCCTTGGTGCCCCCGCCGGCGGGAATGACGCCGACTCCGACCTCAACCAATCCCATATAGGTCTCCCCGGTTGCCTGACAACGATCACCGTGCATCGAGATTTCACAGCCACCACCCAAAGCCATCCCGGCCGGTGCTGTAACTACCGGTTTATTGAGATATTTCAATCGCATATTGCAATCCTGAAAACCCTTTATCATCGCATCAAGAATATCCCAATCACCCTTTTGAAGGGTAACAAAAACCTCAAAAAGATTGGCTCCTACTGAAAAATTGGTGCCATGATTGGCAATTACCAATCCGTTGAAATCTTTTTCGACAATATCACAAGCCTGATTGAGCAGGCCAACAACATCGGCATCAATCGAATTCATCTTGGTATGAAACTCAACCCCGGCGATACCATCGCCAAGATCGACCAGACTCGCACCTGGATTAGCGACCACCACACCACCGGCCGCCTTCACGGTCGGCAAGAGAATGATTTTCGAACTTGTTTCGATCTTTGTATAGTTTTGAGCTGTAAAATCATAGACATAGAGACCATCTTCGCGTTTTTCATAAAAACTCTTGGAGCCCGCTTTGAGCATCGTCGTTATCGATTTGGGCAGCTTCATCTTGAGGGTTTTAAAGATTGCAACCGTTTCCTCAAGACCCACGGCATCCCAGAGTTCAAAAGGGCCAAGTTTATGATTGTAACCCCATTTCATGGCGTTATCTATAGCATTGACCTGATCACTTATCTCCGGAATCCGGTTGGCGGCGTAGAGAAAATTGCGACACAAATAGGCGCGTACGACATCACCGACTTTACCGGGGCTATTGAATAGATACTTCAAGCTGGCAGCAAAACCACCCGGCGTTTTACGGGCTTCTTTGAGTTCATCAAAACGCGGCTTTTTAAATACAACGTACTCATTGCTATTATAATCGAGAGCCAGTTTAACCTTTTTCCCTTTCTCATCCTTGGTTTTTTTGTAGAAACCCTGGCGGGTTTTATTACCAAGACGGCCGCTTTCGACCATTTTCACCATGAACTCGGGAGCCCGAAAGATGTCCCGCATCTCGTCGTCAACCACGGCTTCATAGAGATTTTTCATAACGTTTGCACCAGTATCGAGTCCCACCAAATCCAGGGTTCCGCAAATCGCCGAACCGGGACGACCTAAGGCTTTACCGATGATAGCATCAAGTTCGGGAATCGTCAGTTCCATCTCCAACATAATCGTTATCGCATTAGAAATGTCAAAAACCCCGATCCGGTTGGCAATAAAGTTAGGCACATCCTTACAGATAACAACCCCTTTACCCAGAACCTCTTCACCAAAGTTCGCCATAAACTCAACAACTTCAGGTTTGGTTTCGGGGCCGGAGATGATCTCTAAGAGTTTCATGTAGCGCGGCGGATTAAAAAAATGAGTCCCTAAAAAACGGCCCTTTACAACGGGCGAAAGCTGCGCCCCGACCTCATTGATCGGCAAGCCTGAAGTGTTGCTGGAGAGAATACAGTCAGGGCCAATCACCTTTTCAACTTTAGCCAGCAGTTCATGTTTGATTTTCAGATTTTCGACAACAACTTCAATGACCCAATCAACTCCGGCTAATTTTTCAAGATCGTCTTCAAAATTTCCGGTTTTAATCAATTTTGCCACCGACTTTGCATAAAACGCAGCCGGTTTCGATTTAAGGGCTCCTTTTAAACCTCTATCAGCAAAACTATTGCGCCAGACCGAACTCTCTTTAGTCAAACCTTTAGCCTCGTCTTCAGGTTTCAGTTCAAAAGGGATGATATCAAGCAAAAGACACTCAATCCCGGCATTCGCGAGATGAGCGGCAATTGTCGCTCCCATCACTCCGGCCCCGAGAACTGCTGCTTTTTTAATCTGGTAAGTCATGTTTAGGATCTCCTTAATTTATTATTCATTTATTTCAAGTCACCAGGGTGGGCCAAGCCCATCCTACATTAACTGTAAACCTTGAACTGATTTTAACCAAAAGATGCATCCAGCATTTCGACCGGAGTTCGATCACCAGCCTGGATACCAAGACATCTTCCCTTGATTGTCGGAAGAATTGTGCTCGCAAAATAGCCGGCACTGGCGATTTTACCTTCATAAAAAGCCGCCTCAGCATTGTTACGGGCGAAAGCCCGGCGTTCAGACTGGCTTTCGGCACCGGCTGCCGCGTAGATTTTCTGCAGGGCAGCAGTCGCGACCTGGGCCCCTTGAATCAGCTGCCAACCAACCAGGAGATCGCCGAGAATCTCAAGAAAAGGGCGAGCATTTAAAATGGCCAGGATCAGGCCGGAACCAGCGGCCCAATCCTTAAACTGCAACGTTACCCCACCAACAGCCTGTGCAGCTTTACCTAAAGAGGCACCAAGCAATTGTAACTCAGGGTCAGCCCCGGCAGCAGCTGCAGTCTTAGCAATTTCGGCAAACATAAATTTGAGATTTTCACCCCGACTCTGGGCCAGTTTACGGGCGACCAGGTCGAGAGCCTGAATACCGTTGGTCCCTTCATAAATAGTGGTGATCTTGGCATCACGCAGGTACTGTTCGACCGGATATTCTGAACAGTAACCATAACCACCGTAGATATCGATGGCATAAGAGCAGATCTCCATTGATTTATCGGTAGAAAAGGCTTTGCAGACCGGGGTCAGGAGTTCGGCAACCCCAATCCATTTTTTCTTATCAGCGGCATCTGTAGAAATCTCGGCCTGGTCGAAGGCGAAAGCAACATAATAGTTGAGAGCTCGGAGACCTTCAACATAGGCTTTCATCCACAACAGGGTACGACGGATATCGGGATGTTCGATAATAGTTACGGCTTTAGCGTCAGGGTTGGTCATATCCCAGATCGCCCGACTCTGAATTCGTTCACGAGCGTAATCGCGGGCATGTTCGAAGGCGGCCGTAGCCACCCCTAACCCCTGGATTCCGACCTCAAGCCGGGCTTCATTCATCATATTAAACATAATCGCCATTCCCTGACGTTCGCCCCCTAAGAGTTCACCATAACAGCGCTCCTCTTCACCGAAATTAAGGGTACAGGTGGCAGATCCTTTGATTCCCATCTTATGTTCAATGTTACCGGTTATCACATCATTGGGCTCGCCCAATGTACCGTCATCGTTAACCATGATTTTCGGGACAATAAAAATTGAGATGCCATCGGTGCCAACCGGATCACCTTCGATTCGCGCTAGAACCGCATGGATGTTATTCACGGTCAAATCGTGATCACCGCTGGAAATGAAAATCTTCGTACCACTGATCAGGTAAGTTCCATCCACCTGTTTAACAGCTTTGGTACGCAGTGCCCCAACATCACTGCCGGCACCTGACTCAGTCAGTCCCATAGTCCCACCAAATTCGCCAGAATACATTTTTTCCATATATTTTCGGCGCTGTTTATCAGTACCAAACTTTTCAATCAGAGCCCCCGCCCCGCAGGTTAAACCGGGATACATCATCAGAGGATAGTTAGCCGCGTTAAAAAGTTCGGCACATGCAGTAAAGAGCAAGAAAGGCATCCCCTGCCCGCCAACCTCGGGGTCACGAGCGGCACAATTCCAGCCCGCTTCACAGATTTTCTGATAGGCATCATGAAAACAGGCTGGGGCTTTAACCTTGCCGTCGACAAAAGTACACCCTTCACTGTCGCCTTCAGCATAGGTCGGTGCCATCACATTAACCGCCAGTTTCTCAGCCTCACCGAGCATCAAATTGGCGTCATCCAATGTATAATCGCCATATTTCTCTGAATTAAAGAGTTTATCGATTCCAATCTGCTCAAAGAGAATAAATTTCTGATCCCTAACATTAACTAGGCCGTTTCCCATCTTCGCTCTCCTTTTCTTTTAACATAAGATATGTTTAAATTAATGACTGAACACTCACTCAGTTGCATATGATAAAAAAAAGTCCCCCAAACTTCAACTCTTTTCAACCAAAAAAGCCCGTCTTAAAATATTAATAACATCATCGATCCTCTCTTTCACATCATATCGACGACGACTTAAAACCCAACAGCTGACAACCTCATCTATACTGCCAAAAATTACCTTACGGGCAATATTGGCATTAAGCGATGAGTCGATTACACCCTGCGCCTGCCCTTCTTCAACAAAGCCCTCGAGGAGTCGATAGAATTTACGCAAAGGCTCGGCAATTCCCTGGCGAATATTGCTACTTGACTGACGCAATTGAATCTGCAAAAAATTTGCTAATACTGGATTATTTCCCAAAGCCGTCATATGGTAGCGAATCAATACCTCAATTTTATCCCAGGCATTGCCACAGTCAGTTGTCAACTCTTCAATATCACTGATCAGGTGATTCATCTTCTCCTGAAAAACTGAAACCAAGACCTCCTCTTTGTTGGCAAAATAGAGATAGATCGTACCATCCGCTATTTTGGCCTTCTGGGCGATTTTTGAGACCGGACAGTCATGGTAACCATACTCTGAAAAAGCCTCTAGGGCAGCCTCGATAATGGCTAGATATTTAATCCGCTTGCGGGGATCATCGGGAACCCCTTTAACTTCTCTATGATCCTGCTCCAGATGCTTAGTCTTCATAAAGTACATCCAGCTCATTCTTAAATTTAGCGGTCACAATTTTGCGCTTGAGCTTTAAGGTTGGTGTCACCTCGTTATTGTCTATCGAAAATTCGCTGTACATAACGATAAATTTTTTGACTTGTTCGTAACCGGGAATGTTATGCTCCTGATGAACCTTCTCAATCCGGCGACCGAGCAGGGCGCGGATCTCCGGGTTTTCGAGCAGGCCTTTGATGTTGGTGAAAAGTATATCATTTTTCAAAGCATACTCTTCAACCTTCTCAAAATCGGGTACCAGCAGGGCCGAGATAAACTTTTTACGGTCGCCATAGAGCATCGCTTCGGTTATATATTTATCCATTTTGAGCAGGTTTTCGAGATGCTGGGGCGCGATATTTTTTCCTCCAGCCGTAACAATAAGATCCTTTTTACGATCGGTTATTTTAAGAAAATTTTCGCTATCGAGTTCACCAACATCCCCAGTATGAAACCAACCATCGGTAACAGCTTCGTCGGTTGCCGCCTGGTTATTATAGTAACCGATGGTCACATTTGGCCCTTTGGTAAGGATTTCGCCATCTTCGGCAATCTTGATCTCAACCCCGTCAAGAACCGGCCCCACGGTGCCGAATTTCATATGTAAAGGATAGTTAACCGCCAGCACCGGAGCCGTTTCCGTTAAGCCATAACCTTCATAGATAGGATAACCGGTTCCGTAAAAAAATTCGGCGACTTTCTGCGGCAACGGTGCCCCGCCGGAAATAAAAAAACGCAAACTGCCACCCAATTTTTCCCCAAGTTTGGCAAAAACCAATTTTTTTGCCAGACCATACTGAAACTTTAACCAGCTCCCTTGATTGTGGCCTTCACGTTTACAGAGTGCCAGCTGATCAGCCACACTAAAAGCCCAAAATACAAGTTGTTTTTTGATTCCCGAACTTTGATGGGCACCGTCATAGATACGGTCATAGATCTTTTCAAAAAGACGCGGCACACTGATCATGATGGTCGGGTGAACCTCGGTCATATTCTGCGAGACCATCTCAATCGCTTCGGCATAAGCGATTACCGAACCGTTGTAGATGGGCAGATAGTAACCTGCCATACGCTCTAAAACATGACTTAAAGGAAGGTGGGAAAGAAAGGTATCGGTCATATCGACCCGGACACATTTACTGGCCGAAACCACATTACTGATAAAATTATTATGGGTCAGCATAACCCCTTTAGGATCGCCAGTGGTACCTGAAGTATAGATCAAAGTCGCCAGGTCATGCATATCGATATTTTGCCAGATCGCTTCGAGACACTCGGCATTATCTTTTAACCACTCCCGACCATCAGCCATAAGCTCACTCAAAGTCATTACATTTTCATGCTCAAGCAAGGCTTTCGGAAACTCCTCGTTAAAGACAAAAATCTTTTTCAACTCGGGACAATTATCAATAATAGCAAGCCCTTTCTCAAGCTGTTCGGCATTTGACACAAAGAGAAAAACGGCATCAGAATCCTTAACAATATACTCCACTTGGGGAGCCATATTAGTGGGATAGACTGGAACATCAGCACAGGCACAGGCCAGAATAGCAAGATCAGCACAAGCCCATTCGGGGCAATTTTCCGAAAGCAGGGCTACCTTTTCTCCGGCCTGCAAACCTTGTGATAAAAGTCCGCCGGCCAACGCCTCGACATTGACGGCCCACTCTCTCCAGCTAATATCAACATAAAGACCATCACGCTTGACTTTAATTGCAGTCTTATCACCCAAACGCCGGGCCTGTTCAAAGAACATCTGCACCAGATTCATTGTATACTCCTGATTCTCAAGCTGATTTTTAAAAAAATGAATGAGGCCTCATTCTTTTTCCAGTGTTAACTGAAAAAAGACCACTTGTCAAGAATAAAAACGTTATTTTATCAAGCTTGCATGAATTGAATGGAAGTCAGGAAAAAGCAGAGATGATTAGCCAATAATTTGCTATTACTACAACTTTATGCAATACTGATGGCGTTGTAAAAATACCGAGTTTTTTTTGCGAATCCATCAAGATTGGCTCTTCAAAAATTTTTAGCAGAATCATGCAAATAATTCATAAAACCATCATCGAAACCACACCCTATGGCCCCATAACCATTGTTTGGTCGTTGTTTGATGAAAAGCCAAAAATCGTCAGGATTTCCATCCCCAAACCCGCTGCGTCGGCCAACAGAGAAATGGCCGAGCTATTTCCTGACATCGACAGCGCTTCCTGTCCTGAAATAGAGCTCATATGCTCCAAGATTAAAACCTATCTGGCTGGGAAAAAGATCGCATTCTCTCTAGAACTGGCCCGACTGGACACCTGTTCAGTCTTCCAAAATACAGTATTACAGGCGACCCATGTGATTCCGCACGGGAGGGTCAGCACCTACGACCTCCTGGCCGCACATCTTGGTAAACCCAAAGCGGCCCGAGCCGTTGGCAACGCTCTGGCAACCAACCCATTCCCCATTCTGATACCCTGTCATCGGGTAATCCGTTCCGACCGCACTCTTGGCGGTTTTCATGGCGGGCTCCAGATGAAAAAAGCTCTACTTGCTAAAGAAGGGGTCACCTTCGACAAAACCGGTCGCCTAACCCTCCAAAATCTCCATTACCAAAATTCATAATCCGACCCGCCCGACACCGAAAAATATTTTAAAGGGAGTTTTGCATTCGGGCCTCGGCCCCAGACACCAAGGCCTCTAACGCAAGCCGCAGGGGGTCGGGAAGTTCGGGACCGTGGTAAAGATTTGGCAAATTTGTCAACGGATTACCGGCAATCTCACCCGCAATCCGGCAACACCATTCACGAAAACCCTCCAGGCCACCAAGCTGACAGCGTTGCCGGGCATCACTTAAGGCCAATGAACTTTCAATGAAAGACGCATAACGCCTATCGAGCAAAAGCTCCTCAACGGGAGCCACCAGATCCGTAATGGAGATACCTTTGACCAACCGGCACTCCTTGAGAAAATCGTAAACCGTCACCCGGCGCTCTTGCAAACGGTGGAAGAGCGAACGTTTTTCATAGATACCGTTCTGCCGCCGTACAGCTTCAATAACCCCCTCATAAACCGCGCGGGCAATCAATTCTCCCATCTTGCTGTGACCGCCGGCATGCTCAATGGTCCGGCCCCGCCCCTCAACGACAATCACATTGTCAGTTCCAGTTCCGGTGGCCTGCAAAAAAGCAGGATTACTGCTGGCCCGAACATCGAGATCCTGGAGGGCCGCCGATTTTCCTTCACAGGCACTGATCACGGCCCGCGTCATAGCCCGGGGCGTGAGCCGCAGATTACTCAAGAGAATGATATTGATGGTTCCAGGCTTTGCCGACTCGCCAGACTTTCCGAGTTCATAGTAACGCCCCTCCTCAGCCCCCATGCGTACGGCATTGGAACTCACCCCGGCGGTCACTAAGGCCGTAACCTTCATCTCTTTAAAAGAAACACTTTGCCGAACCAGATGATCCAGGTCAGCACCAGTAAAGAGCAGGGAGGTCGTCTCTGCAGGTCGTGCCAATAAGTTCCCAACCCGCTTTCCAAACTCTACCGAGCCCAGATGGTGAACCAGATTCCAGGTCGCCGGCGGCAGGTAGTGATTACCGACCGTTGTAATATCCTGACGCAGACCTTCTAAAGTTGACAAAACCTGCATAGGCTCAGCCAGGTCAACCACCAGTGTACGATGGTTGAAATCAGCGATCGTCGTCTCGATAACCTCGGCCTTTTTTACGTAGTCAAAGTCGAGTGCCAGGGACCGACGATTTTTGATCTCTTCACACAGCAGCATATTTTCCGGAAGGCTGAAATGGTCAGGGTAGATAGTCGCGGCCAGCCAAGTGACAAAATCACCGATATGGGTCGCCGCCCGGCAGGTCAAAGCATGAGGTGGAAAAAGGATATTGTTTGTTTTGACCGCCACCATTCCGACCCAGGCAGGCTCTCTGAAGAGTTTCCGAAGCTTTTGCCGACAACTGCGATGAGCATAGATAAACTGAGGATCAAAAGCCCTGATCAACGCTTCATCGACACTGACCACAGCCCCCCTTTTGCCCCATACGGGAGGGATACCACCGGCAGCGACGATCAATTCATTCTGAAACGAATCATCACCGGGAACCAGAATTTCACCCCACTCCATCAACCGTATAACGCGCCGGCGCTCGGCTAATGGAATCAGCTTCACCTTGCGACTGATTAACGTCAATTGCTGTTTTAGATCAACAACCAACCGTGCCGCTTCGCTTGACTTTCCAACAATTTGACCGACAAGCTCAATATTGACATAAGCTTTAGCAAGTGATGTGGTTGTAACCTCAACCACCCGACATCCGATACCGGTTAATTCATCACGCAAATCATCATGTCGGGATGAGATAAAAACCAGATCTGGAGACAGCGCTTTAATTCGCTCCAACGATGGAGCCAGAAAACCGCCAACCACCGTGCAACGACCGAGACGGGCCGGTTTTTTCGTATGGTAGGTAATGCCGACTAGTAAGTGGTCCGCCTTAAGGGCGGCAACAATCTCGGTAACCCCGGGAACCAGAGAAACAATCCGGGAGGGGGGCCGCGCGAAGGTGATCTTATGATCGTCCCCAGCGTCTGAAGCCGCCGAGCAATCACCCACGCTAACCAACATTAACAAACAAAAAACTAAGGCCAACCCGGGCCCGAAGATTGTTAAAAAATATCGTTGCCCTCTATTAATCTTCTGCACGTATTAGCTTCCTTAATTCCGGATTTAAGCCTTCTTTTAGCCAGAAGATTCACAAAATACACAAAAGATTATTTCGTGAGCTTCTCAGCTAAAAAAGATATGGATAAATTTTACCCCTCTTTAAATCAAGTGGCGGCGGCAAAGCCTTTCAACCGGGCGTCAAGCATGCGCCCCAATTCGCGAGCCTCTTCCAACTTCTCAGGTTGCTTGTCGAGACTCGGCATAGTCTCTTCATTGATCTTGGTTCCAGGCCCAAAAAACATATAGACAGCCCCAACCTTACAGGTTTCACCATAACCACAGGTAAAACAGCTCGCAACACCCTGGGCGGAGACCGTACCCACACAGTCTATTTGGTTATATTGAAAAAAGGTTTTGATGTTTTCAACAACCGGGTCACCGGAACGACCGCCGACACCAACCGCAACGCCCAGCTTACCACAAACCCCTTTCCCCTCCTGATGTCTGAACTGATAGAAACGTTCGAGAAAACAGTGTGAAAGACCATTAATAATAGAGTAGTAGTTAGCGGCCCCAATAACATAGGCATCGGCATCAACAATCTTTTGCCGCAAACCCTGCATATCATCCTTGACCTTACAGATATTATCCTCAACACATCCCAGACAGGCGATACAGGGGCCAATCTTCTTTTTAGCCAAAGAAATAAATTCCGTTTCAACAGTAATAGTACTTAAAACTTCTTTAACCATACGGTCGGTATTATGACCTTTCCTCGGACTTCCCGAGATTCCTAATACTTTCATCACCCACTCCTTATCAATTTAGTTGTCGGATCTCTTCAGGATACCTTAAAAAATTGACTTCTTACCCAATAGCTGCATTAGGTTTAAATTTTAATCCTCAAAATATTCAATCTATTTTGCGCCCGCAGGAAGTGCCCTTGGGGTTCGGGTTAAAATCCTCGCCGGCCTTGCTCTTGAACAAAAATTCTAACTTTTCAAAACACCCTTTAATCATCACTAAAAAATTCTATTAGTTGATAATACCCATTTAAAACCATAACAAAAACCATCGATTTTAGCCAGCAAAAAAACCGGTTGCTGATACTTACTAGAATTCAACCGGTTGCTTATTTCAAACCCACAAACCATAAACCATCAACATCTCATAAAAGTCAATATCTGAAAAAACGACGATTGAAATAATAGATGATTTACATTACTAAACCTTGAACCGAATTCTCACAACTCCAAACTTTGCGACCTTTACGTAAACAACTATCAAAAATGGTAACTCTATGAATTGTTCCCACCTTGAAATAATAGCCACCAAGCTCAAAATCAAGCGACAACAGGTTGAAGCCGTCGCGAAGCTCTTTACAGACGGTGCAACGGTCCCCTTTATCGCTCGCTACCGTAAAGAGACAACCGGTTCGCTTGATGAAGTTCTTATCAGCCAAATCGAGATCCGGCTCGAACAGTTGGCAAACCTCGAAAAACGCCGTCAGGCGATCACCACCTCTTTAATAGAACAAAAGCTCTTAAGTACGAAACTTGAAAAAAAGTTGCGCGCCGTAACCAGCTTGACCGAACTCGAAGACCTCTACCTGCCCTATCGTCCAAAACGAAAAACCCGGGCTCTACAAGCCCGACAAAAAGGCCTGCAACCGTTAGCTGAAATCCTGCTCCAGCAACAAAAAACGACTCCTGAAACAGCCGCCAGACCTTTCATTAATCCTGATAAGGAGATCACAAACAGTAACGACGCCTTGGCCGGAGCTCGTGATATCATTGCCGAAAAAATCAATGAAGATCCTGGCGTCCGCACATCCTTACGCCGGCTCTTTAATCAAGAAGGTAAAATCACGGCAGTGGTCATCAAAGGGAAAGCGGAGGAGGGGGCAAAATTTCGCGACTACTTCGACTGGCAAGAGAAAAGTACAAGGATTGCCGGGCACCGACTACTGGCCCTGCTCCGGGGTGAAAAAGCCAAAATCTTACGCGTCAATATCCGCCCGCCCGCTGAAAAAGCCTTGGCCCTACTCAAGCAACGTTTCCTCAAGCAGGATAACCTGTGCGCCGCACAGGTTGAGATGGCACTAAACGATGCTTACAAAAGATTATTGGCCCCCGCTCTTGAAAATGAGAGCCGACAAAACTTAAGGGAACAGGCCGAGGGTGAGGCAATTGAGGTTTTTGCGGTAAACTTAAGACAACTACTGCTCACCCCACCCTTAGGAGAAAAGCGGGTTCTAGCATTGGATCCAGGATTTCGCAGCGGTGCTAAACTCGTCTGTCTCGACGCCATGGGCCAACTTTTAAAGCACTGCGTTATCTATCCAACTACATCCCCAAATAAACGTGAAGAAGCCGCCCAAGTTATCAGAGATCTCTGCCAACGCCATAAGATCGAAGCTATTGCCATCGGCAACGGTACCGCTGGTCGGGAAACCGAAAGCTTCATCCGAGAACTAAAACTGCCAACCAACATTATCATCGCCATGGTCAATGAAGCCGGAGCCTCGGTCTATTCGGCATCAGAGATTGCCCGTCAAGAATTTCCCGACCACGACCTCACGGTACGCGGGGCGATCTCTATCGGCCGGCGTCTCCAGGACCCCCTCTCCGAACTTGTTAAGATCGATGCCAAAGCAATCGGAGTTGGTCAGTATCAACACGACTTGGACCAGAACCGCCTGCAAAGTCGGCTTGCTGAAGTCGTAAGCAGCTGCGTTAACAATGTCGGCGTTGAAGTCAACAATGCCAGCGCCGCACTTCTGGCTTATATTGCCGGTTTAAATCCAACCCTGGCTCGAAATATCGTCAACTACCGTAGCGAAAAAGGCCCTTTTCGCTCACGCCAAGAAATTTTAAAAGTCCCGCGCTTAGGCCCCAAGGCCTTTGAACAAGCGGCCGGTTTCTTACGCATTAAAAACGGTGTCAACCCTCTCGATGCCAGTGCCGTCCATCCCGAAAATTATAATCTTGTCAAAGAGATGGCAAAAGATTGCGGCGGAACTCTCCTGGAATTACTGGAAAACGAAAAACTACGTAAAGAGATTATAATCGAAAAATATCTCTCAGCCAAGACCGGTCGCCCGACCCTCAACGACATAATGGCGGAACTCGCCCGACCGGGGCGTGACCCCCGGCAAAAGTTTGAACAGTTCAGTTTTCAGGAAGGAGTTAATAAAATTGAAGATCTTAGAGAGGGGATGCGCCTGCCCGGCCTAGTCACAAATATAACCAAATTCGGCGCTTTCGTCGATATCGGCGTCCATCAGGACGGCCTTGTTCATATAAGCCAGCTGGCCGACCGTTTTGTCCGCGATCCGGGAGAAGTTGTCAAACTCGGTCAAGCGGTAACCGTAACCGTCTTAAGTATCGATCGAGAACGCCGCCGCATAGCCTTATCAATGCGCGAAAAAACAATAATTGATTAGCATGGTGGACAGTGCCCACCATTTTTTCCGTAAAGTGGCAACTCTTCAAGTGTCACTCTCGAATTGTCTCGATGCGGGGACATGCCTCTAGGCGTGGGCGCTAGCCCACAGACGGGCTGAGCTTACGCCTGAGCGCAGCGAAGAAGTGCCCTTGGGGTATCCGTCTTCGAAGTGAACGAAGCAAAGTTCGCCGCAATCCGCTGTGATTTAACTCCTTAATTACTGACCACTTTTTTACTGCGATCGGCGCGTTTGCGATCAACCTCTTTGAGCAGTCTTTTGCGCAGACGGATAAAGTTAGGGGTCACCTCGACGAGTTCGTCATCGTCGACAAACTCTAAAGATTGTTCAAGAGAGAAATTAATCGGCGGTGACAAGACTATATTCTCATCCGTACCGGAGGCCCGCATATTAGTAAGCTGTTTGCCTTTAGTCGGGTTGACGGCAAGGTCATTGCCACGTGCATGAATGCCGATAATCTGGCCTTCGTAAATATTGATATTGGGGCCGATCAGGAGACGACCACGTTCCTGAAGATTGAAAAGAGCAAAACCCAGGACTTTGCCGGGCAGCATCGAAACCAGGACGCCGTTCTGTCTTACCCCAAACTCTCCAGCCAGTTTTGGACCGTAACGATCGAAGATATGGTTCATGATCCCGCTACCGGAGGTCAGGGTCATAAAGAGTGAGCGAAGGCCGATCAAACTCCTTGAGGGCACATTAAAATCGAGCCTTACCCGACCTTTACCATCGGGTCGCAGGTTGGTCAACTCAGCCTTGCGCTCACCTAAAACTTCCATAACGCCACCCTGATGCTGCTCTTCGCAATCGATCACCAGGATTTCAAACGGTTCCTGCTTTATTCCATCAATCTCTTTAATAATAACCTCGGGCCGGGAGACCCCCATCTCATATCCTTCGCGCCGCATCGTCTCAATTAAAACGGAAAGATGTAACTCTCCCCGCCCGGAAACCACAAAACGATCGGGAGTTTTCCCCGGCTCAACTCGCAGAGCAACATCGTGGATAAGTTCTTTTTCCAGACGATCTTTGAGATTACGACTGGTCACATACTTACCGTCGAGACCGGCAAAAGGCGAATCGTTGACCTGAAAAGTCATACTGACGGTAGGTTCATCGACCATTAAAGGGGGCAAAGCTTCGGGGACATCAGGCGCACAGAGCGTATCGGAAATCTTCAAACCATCAACCCCGCTGATGCTGACTACATCCCCGGCCACAGCTTCCATGATCTCACTGCGCTCAAGACCTAAGTGCCCCATAACCGAAAGGATTTTACCGGCCCGCTGACCACCGTCACAATTGATCACAACCACCGGCATCTGCGGCCGCACCCGGCCCCGCTGCACGCGGCCGAGACCGATAACCCCGACATAACTGCTGTAATCAAGGGCGCATATCTGCATCTGGAAAGGACCCTCAGGATCAACCTCAGGCGGTTTAACTTTATCGACAATAAGCTCTAACAAAGGCGTCATATCGTCACTGATGGCATCCATCTCAAGTCCGGCAATACCTTTTACCGCGGAGGCATAGATAACTGGAAAATCGAGCTGTTCATCGCTGGCACCTAAACGTCCGAAAAGATCAAAGACCTGATCTATAACCCAGTCGGACCGGGCCTCGGGACGATCAATTTTATTAATAACAACAATCGGGTTGAGACCCGCCTTAAAAGCCTTCTGGGTTACGAAACGAGTTTGCGGCATGGGCCCTTCGACAGCATCAACAAGGAGCAAAACCGAGTCCACCATCGAGAGAATACGTTCGACCTCGCCACCGAAATCGGCATGACCGGGTGTATCGACAATATTGATATGACAGTCGTGCCATTTAATTGCCGTACTTTTGGCGAGAATGGTTATGCCCCGCTCCCGCTCCTGGTCATTAGAGTCCATAATCCGCTCTTTACCGGTATCGCGCCGGCTCAACGTTCCGGATTGTTGCAGGAGACAATCAACCAGAGTTGTCTTACCGTGGTCTACATGGGCGATAATCGCGATATTTCTTAAATTTTTTCCACTGTTCAAAATCGTCAACCTTAAGTCTCTACAAGCGAGACTTTAATGTGAAAGTTCCAGAAAAAAGTTGGGGACAGATCTTTTTGACCTGTCCCCAGCTGAGAAAAACAATAATATATAGATATCGTCAAATTAGCGCGGGCGGAGGTAACACCTTATACTATAAATAGTCAAGCAAAATCGCCAAGAGATGATCAAATTGAAATTAAGACTTGCTATATGGAATCAAAAAAATAGCTTAATGGAGCGCTCTAAAGGGTCTCTTAACAACTTGATAAAGCAGAAAGATCAGATAAAAAACCAAGCCTCCGGAAAACAGTTTTGCAATATCAAGAATGCTTAAGGGTGAGAGTTTAAAATAGAGGGCCATGGGGGTGTACATCAAGACCCCCTGGAGAGCAATCGAGAAAATCACCGCACCCCAGACCCAGGCGTTGGAGAAAAACGGTACCTCATATTCACGGCGAATAACAAAAACCAGAATCATCTCATAAAGAACCACAAAATTGAAAACCATGGTTCGCGCCTTGGTGAGTTCACTCTCAAGCGACGAGGCCCCGCCGGCCAGACGAAAGATGAGCAGGGCAATCAGGGTTCCGGCGACCCCTAAAATGGTGATCAGAAGAAGTTTCTGGCCTGTCAGTAGCGCTTCATCTCGTGGTTTTGGCGGTCGGCTCATAATATTGCGGCCGTAACCGTCGACACTGAAGGCCAGAGCCGGAGCGCCATCGGTTACCATATTGATCCAAAGTAACAAGACTGCCGTAAGCGGCAGATTCCAACCCAGTAAGACGGCCAGAAAAATAATCAAGACCTCGCCAAGGTTTCCGGAAAGCAGCAACATGATCGACTTCTGAATATTATCATAGATGCCTCGCCCCTCTTCGATAGCGTTGACGATATGCGTGAAGCTATCATCAAGCAGAACGAAATCGGCCGCCTCTTTGGCAACATCGGTACCACTGCCGACAGCGATACCGATATTGGCTTTTTTCAAGGCCGGGGCGTCATTAACTCCGTCACCGGTCATCGCCACAGTATGTCCTAAATCCTGAAGAATAGAAACAATCCTCTGCTTGTGCTCGGGAATCACCCGGGCAAAGATATTGGTGCCATTTTTTAAACGTTCACGTAACTCATCATCATCTAAAGCAGCCAGTTCCATACCAGTCAAAACTTCACCCTCGATACCGACCTCTTTACCGATAGATCTTGCGGTTTCGCGATAATCACCGGTGATCATGATCACCCTGATACCCGCAGCATAGCTTCTTATGATTGCCTCTCTGACCTCAGGGCGGGGCGGATCAACCATCGCCTGAAGACCGATAAAGATAAGCTCGCTCTCGACAGCCGGAGAGTGCGGTTTCTCATTATCGAGATCACTACAGGCAAAAGCCAGCACGCGCATCGCCTGGCCGGCGTAGTTATCGTTCTGCGTAACGATCAAGTCCCTCAATCTGTCGTTTAACGAAACCACAACACCATCAAGCAGCACCCGGGAAGAGATCTCAAGAATTGAATCGGGTGCCCCTTTGGCATAGAGTCTGACTCCGCCCTCTTCCTCAACAACAACACTCATCCGTTTGCGCCGACCATCAAAAGGAATCTCGTCAAAACGCCGACCATGATCGTCACAACCGACCTTTTCAGCGCTGATCAGCAGGGCAAGCTCAGTGGGGTCACCTCGGTTTTCGTAACCCTGCTCCCCTTTTTTAAGGATGGCATCATTACAGAGGGCACCGGCTCTAAAAAGCAACACCTCCTCTTGAAAAAGTTTTTCAGCTACAGGAACATCCTCCAAAGATAACTCCCGCTTCAAGGTCCAGGCCTCACGCACAGTCATTTGATTACAGGTCAGGGTGCCGGTTTTGTCAGTACAGATCACATCGCAACTGCCCAAAGTCTCGACCGAAGCTAAACGGCGAACCAAAGCTTTCCGCCGCAAGAGGCGTTTGACCCCGATACTCAAAGCAATGGTTACAACCGCCGGCAGAGCCGTCGGTACTGCAGCGACTGCCAGACTAATGGCGATAAAAGCAAAAGCGACCAGGGATTCACGACTGATCGTCTGTAAAAGCAAAAATTCCTTGCCGCAGGAAAGCAGCATGACCAAAACGCAAATGACAATTATAACCAAGCCGAGACGCCGGCCAAAACGATCCAATCGCCTTTGCAGCGGCGTCGGCTCCTGCGCCGCTGTTTCAACCAGACCTGCAATAGTACCGATCTCAGTTTTCATGCCGGTGGCCACGACCACAGCCTCGGCCCGACCGCTGACCACTGAGGTTGAAGAGAAGAGCATATTCTTCTGATCGGCAATCTGCAGAGACCCCGCAAGAGTGACACTCTCCTTATTAACCGACAGACTCTCGCCGGTCAACGCCGCCTCTTCCACTAAAAGACGTTTAGCTGTAATAACTCGGGCATCGGCCGGAATCTTGTCGCCAGCGGTAACCAAGATAATATCACCCGGCACCAGAGATCCCGAATTGACCCTCTGCCAGACACCATCACGCAAGACTGTTGCCATCACCTCCGTCATCTTTTTCAAGGCGGCCAGTGACCGGGCGGCACCGTACTCTTGAAAAAAGCCGATCAGAGCATTGATCAAAACAATAATGACAATTATCAGAGAGTCGACATACTCTCCGATAGCCAGAGCGAAAGCAACGGCGAACAGTAGGATATAGATGATAAAGCTTTTGAATTGATCGAGAAAGAGCCTTAAGGGATGCGGTGGTGGAGCCTCTCGCAGACGGTTTAGCCCATAGCGTTGCAAACGTTGTTCAACCTCGGCCTGGGTCAGTCCGGCAGCATCACAGACAAGGTTTGAGAAAAGCTCTTCAGGTGTCTTTTGATAATCGGCTGTCACCATAAACAAAAACCTACCTTAAGTCTTGTGGAGCACGTAAAAAAAAGGTCAGTAAAACTCCGCCGGCAATCAAGCCGGCACAGAGTCCGAAAGCGGAATTAAAGGAACCGGTAAAATCGGCCAAGTACCCGGCCAGAGCCGGCCCGACAATCTGACCACCACCGAAAAAAAGGTAATTTTTCGAGGTACCCTTCTTAATAACTAATCAAAAGCCGCAGCCAAGAGGGTTTGCGTATAGTGGTGCTTAGGGTTTTTAAATAATTCCTCGACCGGCCCCTCTTCGACTATCCGACCCTGGTGGAGGACTATAACCCGGTGACAGAGCGCCTTGACCACTTTCAGATCATGCGAGATAAAAAGATAGGCCAGGTTATGCTTTACCTGCAGGTCTCGCAACAGGTCGAGAACCTGAGCCTGCACGGAACGGTCGAGCGAAGAGGTAGGCTCGTCGAGGACAACCAATTGCGGTTTCAAAACCAGGGCTCGGGCAATGGCGATACGCTGACGCTGACCACCGGAAAATTCGTGCGGATAACGCCGCATGAAAGCCTCTTCCAACCCGACCTCCTGAAGAACTTCAGCGACCATTTGCCGGCGTTCAGAAACGCTTCCGATGTGATGCAGCCTTAAACCTTCGGCAACTATCTGTTCGACGGTCATGCGGGGACTTAAACTTGCAAAAGGATCCTGAAAGACTACTTGGAAATAGCGCCGCAAAGAGCGCAGACCATGAAAACCGGGAGCTGAGATCTCCCGCCCGGCAAAACAAATCCTGCCCTCGGCCTGCAACAAACGCAACAGGGCAAAGCCCAGGGTCGATTTACCCGAACCACTCTCACCCACGACCCCTAAACTTTCACCGGGACGAATCGCCAGAGAAACCCCATCAACGGCCTTGACATAGTCGCAGGTACGCTGCAAAAAACCCTTTTTGATCGGAAACCAGACCTTTAAGTCTTCAGCTTTAAGCAGGGGGGCTTCCTGAGGATTGCAAGGAATCGGTCTACCTGAGGGTTCGGAATTCAATAGTTTTTTTGTATATGAGTGACTCGGAAAAGAAAAAATCTGTTGGCAAATACCAACCTCGACAATCCGGCCGTTGGTCATAACCGCAACCCGATCGGCATGATGCCGGACAATGCCAAGATCATGGGTTATCAAAAGAATGGCCATGCCTAAACGTTCTTTGAGTTCGCTCAAAAGAGTAAGTACCTGTGCCTGCACCGTTACATCAAGAGCGGTCGTCAGTTCATCAGCAATCAACAGATCGGGTTCATTGGCAAGCGCCATGGCAATCATCACCCGCTGCCGCTGGCCGCCGGAGAGTTCGTGTGGATAGGCATCAAGACGTCGGCCCGCATCTTCGATACCAGCCACTTCGAGAAGCTCTTGGGTGACAGAACGCAACTCCTGCCGCCGCCCTCCACCACGATGCAGCCGCAAACTTTCACTGATCTGACGAACAATCGTATGCAACGGATTTAACGAGGTCATCGGCTCTTGAAAGATCATCCCGATACGACCGCCGCGCAGACTTTGCATCTCTTTTTCCGGCAAGTCCAGAATATTCTGACCGCCAAACATAATTCGACCAGCCCCCGGATGACTCGCCTCGGGATAGGGTAAGAGCTGTAAAATAGAGTGCGCGGTCACCGATTTCCCCGAACCGCTCTCCCCAACCAGAGCCAGGGTCTCACAGCGGTCAATCGTCAAAGAGACACGATCGACTGCCAGAACACGCTCCCCTCCGGTACCAAAGGCGACGGAAAGGTCTTTTATTGCAAGTAGATGTTCGACCATCGGAGCTTACGGTGATCCCCAAAAGTTGGACAATGTGTTAAGCTATAGATCACTCACAAATTAAGGAGATGATCATAAACAAAAAAAGAACAGCATTAAGAAATTATTTTATATTTCGAATCCCGGCCTGCAGTTTAACAATACAAAAAGTTGTCTAGACGGTGGGGTTCACCTTAATGCTTTGAAAGAACTCTAATTAAAACCAAATAAAATCGCAAATAAAATCACCAACAAAAACAGAACACAAATCAAACGGACTTTTTTTAATGACATCAAGGTTGGAGAAGTTTGTCGATTTGATAGAAATTCGAAATTTCCGAATTTTCTCATCGTTAAAACGCTAATCACTCAAATAATAATCCCGCCACCCAGTAGCCGGTCACCGTGATAGAAAGCGGCCCCCTGCCCTGGGGTTATGGCGAATTGGGGGGATACAAACTCAATTTCAGCCTGGCCATCAGCCCGCCGATTAAGGATAGCCAAACCCGGCTCATGACGATAACGAATCCGACACTCTATTTCAAGAGGTTGAGAAGGCGGCTCAATCAACCAATTAATCTGGTTAACTTTAAAACGGCAACTATAAGCCTCTTCCCGCTTACCTACCAGAAGACGGTTATCTTGATAATCGAGTTTAATCACATAGAGGGGCTCGGGATTTGCGATCCCCAAACCCCGACGTTGACCAATCGTGTAATTCTGCAGGCCGTGATGTTCTCCCCGCACGCGACCCTGGCTGTCGACAATCTTGCCGCGACCGCTGATCACGCCCCGCCGCACAAGAAACTCCTGGTACCTTTCACCGTTAAGAAAACATAGTTCCTGACTCTCCCGGTAATTGTCAAGCTCATAACCCGCCTCAGCCGCCAGAATCAGAGCCTTATCCTTACAGACCTCTCCCAAAGGGAAGAGACTTCGCTGCAATAGCTTTTCCGGTACTGAAAAAAGAAAATAACTCTGGTCTTTACGTTTGTCGCAAGCTTTAAGAAAAGTAACTTCGGACTTATTCGAAACCCCGGCGAATCGCCGAAAATAGTGCCCGGTGGCCAGCTTCTCAATCTTTAAACGCTCGGCGACCATTGCCAGACAAGCAAATTTAACCAGAGCATTGCAACGAATACAGGGATTCGGGGTTTGGGCATGGGTATAAGCAAAAAGCAGATATTCAACCACTTCTTTTGAAAAAGCCTCGACCGCCGGTTCAACCAGTAACTCAAGCCCCAGCCGGATAGCCATATTTGATGCTCGCTCCAACAAAAAAGAAGTATCCGCTCCCCCCAGATCAAGGACGACAGGAATCACTTGATAACCTTGTTGCTTAAGCAAAACGGCGGCCGCCGCGCTGTCGACGCCGCCGCTAAAACCCAAAACCACGCTCTTTACTTTAGTCATTTATTTTGATTTGCCTCTGAAATTCGCTCTATTTTCATTTATTATTTTACAAAGCCTTCATAATTCCTTTTTAAAAATACAGTAGATAATAAAAAAAGGGAACCAATTTAAGCTCAACTCCCTTATTCGACAGGTCTGCAGGTCCTTGAAAAATAATCGGTTTACACCAATACCGAACTACAGAAAAATCCCAATCAGACAAGTAAAAAGACAAAAGTTGCTAATTCTCCGAATAACAATTTCTGTTTCAGACTCTCTCCCCCTCTAAAATTCGGGGCTTTTAAACACAGAAATACGAGGATACCATGACCATTTATCTTGTGCGTTAACCTCCTTATCTTTTTAAAAGCTTACCTTATCCCTTAAGAACTTTATCAAGGCGCCCTAAGTAAAGATAAAAAACCGACATTACACTGGACGCAAGCCTTGAATTTATGCTATGCCAATTCCTCATAAAAACCAACTTAATAAGTAAATCGGGGCGATATCATGCTGTTGGGAATAGATGTTGGCGGTACCCATACGGATGCGGTTATCATTGATCGTGGAGGGATAGCAGCTACGGCCAAAGTCGAGACCGACCATAGTAACCTGATCACCTCTCTTGATATGGTCTTAGAAAAGATTTTAAGTTCAGGACCCGACCAACCTATCAGCAAGATCAACCTGAGCACGACTCTGACCACCAACGCCATTGTCGGAAAGGAGCTTGAAGAGGTTGGCGTTCTCGCGGTTTCCGGTCCGGGGCTAGCAACAGATTGTTTCAACCACAATCTCGGTGAACATTTCCATCTTCTTGAAGGCTCAATCGACCATCGCGGCAATTTACGACTAGCTTTAAATGATGTTGCCGCACGGGAAGTGGTGGCCGGCTGTCAACGCAAGCAACTCAAGGTTTTTGCCGTCGTCAGTAAATTCTCTCCCCGCAATCCTGAAATCGAACAAACTCTGGCTGAGCTCGTCTCTACACAATCCGACTTTACGACTATCGGTCATCGGATCTCCGGGCGGCTCAATTTCCCCCGACGTCTGGCAACCGCCTACTACAATACAGCTGTCTGGCGCCGCTACAACGCTTTTGCCGACGCGGTCTCCCTGAGTATCAAAAAATATAAGCTTAACGCACCACTCAATATCCTTAAAGCCGACGGGGGTACGATTAACTTTAAAAACTCCCGCAACAACCCGATCCAAACGATTCTTTCGGGTCCGGCCGCCAGTGTCATGGGAATTATCGCCTTAAGTTCAATTACCGAAGATGCCATCATTCTCGACATCGGCGGAACCACTACCGACATCGCCATTTTCGCCAACGGCGCACCCCTCCTCGAAAAAGAGGGGGTTAGTTTCGGCGGCCGGGCAACGTCGGTACGGGCCATCGGCACTCATTCGATCGGCATTGGCGGCGACTCGGCAATCACCATCAACTCTGATGGCAAGATAATGATCGGGCCCCAACGCATGGGTCCACCAATGGCCCTTTCCGGACCGCAACCGACCCTGATTGACGCCTGCAACGTTAAAAGATTATGCAATCTCGGAAATTTTGCCAAATCTTTTAGCGGCCTAAAAGAATTGGCTGAACAAAACCAATTAACAACTGAGCAACTGGCTGATGAAGCTCTTGATACGGCGCTGAAAACCATTCAATTTGAAGCACTTAAACTTTTGGATACGATCAACCAAAGGCCGGTCTATACGGTTGAAGAAATTGTGCATGGCAAACAAATAATCCCACAACAACTCTACGTTATGGGCGGTCCGGCCGTAATTCTGGCGCCATTGCTGGGGCAGTCCTTTGACCTTGCAACCGAAGTCCCGGACAATTATGCAGTTGCCAATGCCATCGGCGCAGCCCTGACCCGCACAACCATGGAGATTGAACTCTTCGCTGATACCGGCAAAAAAACGCTGTTGATACCTAATCTAGGTATAAAACGAAAGATAAACAGTTCCTATTCATTGAACAAAGCCCAAGACGATGGGGTTAGTGAAATAGTGAAATATCTCAAAGAAAACAATCATCCCGAAATCAAAAATGAGGATGTCTCCGTGGTTGAGGCCGAATCTTTCAATATGGTCGACGATTATTCTGTCGGCAGTAAAACCATTCGCGTCAGTTGCCAGATTCGGCCCGGCCTCGAAAAGGATTACCTCGAGGGAATTAAATAAAATGAAAAATACCAAGCATTTAGGCGTTATCTTTTTCCCGGCTTATGACTGGGCCATCAGCCCAACCCACCCGGAACGGGAAGAACGTTTACTCTACACCCAAGACCAACTTCGGGAAGAGGGCGTTTTTGACCTACCCAACATTACGGAATATAAACCTGAAATCGCGACCTATGCCGATATTGAACGGATTCATTTCTGTTTCCCCAGCCCCCAAGAAGTCAGCACCGAGTCCCATCTAGTAGCTGCCGGTGGCGCCATTAAAGCGGCCCGTTTAGTAATGGAAAAAGAAGTAGATAGAGCCTTTGCCCTAGTCCGCCCCCCGGGCCACCACGCCATGAAGGTAGTCCACGGCAACCGGGGCTTCTGCAACATCAACAACGAAGCCATTCTGATAGAATTTATCCGGGAACACTACGGTAATAAAAAAATAGCCATTGTTGACACGGACTGTCATCACGGCGACGGAACCCAGGATATCTACTGGCATGATCCCAATACCCTTTTCATATCCTTGCATCAGGATGGCCGTACCCTCTATCCCGGTACCGGTTTCAGCGAGGAACTTGGCGGCCCTACGGCCCGCGGCCGAACCATCAATATCCCGCTGCCGCCCAACACCTCCGATGAAGGTTTTCTCTATGTCATCGATAATCTGGTCCAGCCGATTATCGATGATTTCAAACCTGACTTGATCATCAACTCCGCCGGCCAGGACAACCACTATGGTGACCCGCTTACCAATATGAACTTCTCGGCCCAGGGCTACGCCCGGCTCAATGAAAAACTCAATCCTAATATTGCTGTCCTGGAGGGCGGCTACTCCATCCAAGGGGCTCTGCCCTATGTCAATCTCGGCATTGTTCTGGCGATGGCCGGTCTCGATTACAGCCAGGTTCGAGAACCTGACTATAATTTTAAAAACCTGCGCCAGAGCCCTCAAATCACTGAATACATAGAAAAACTCTGCACCCTGACCATGAAAAACTATCTTAAACCGCCACCCTTGAAAGTAAAACCTAACCAATACGATACGCGCTACAAAACGGTCTACTACGATACCGACGGGATCAACGACCAGCAGTTCGAGCAGATCATGGTCTGCACAAACTGCTCAGGAGTGCGTCATCTAACCTCAAAAACCCATCGCAATTCATCCTGTATGGGCATTGAAATCCCGATCGATGCCTGCAAACGCTGCCGCGATGAAGGTTACCGCCTGCTTGATGAAGGACGACGAAACTTCAAGGGAACCACCATAAAATTCATCAACCGCCTTGACCAGGAATACCTGACTGTAAATGAGTTTGAACTTACACCAATAAGCCGTTACTATTTTTGATTGACCCTCCAACGATTTTTTAAGAGTACATGATTGTGGCACAGGGAAAAGATGAAAATTCTGATTGCTGAGGATGAGAGGGTATCGAGACGCCTTTTGGAAAGTCGCCTTAAAAAATGGGGCTATGAAGTAACCGCCGCAAAAGATGGCAAAGAAGCCTGGGAGATTTTTCAGAAAGAGCATTTTTCAATGATCATCAGTGACTGGATGATGCCGGAAATGGATGGTCTTGAGTTGTTACGGCGCATCCGCTCGATTGAACGACCCGGCTATGTTTACACCATCCTGCTGACGGCCCGCAGCGAAAAAGAGGATATTTTGGCCGGTATGGAGTCCGGAGCTGATGATTTCATCTCTAAACCTTTTGATAAAGACGAACTCCTGGCCCGGCTCAAAGTTGGGCTCCGGATAACCGATCTTGAACGAGACCTAGCCCAACGCAACCAGGAACTGGAAAAAATCAACGATCGCATGCGACGTGACCTCCAGGCGGCGGCTAAGATTCAACAGTCCCTGTTACCAACTCAGCTGCCGACCTGCGAAAAAGTCAACTTTGCCTGGAAATATGTCCCTTGCGACGAACTCGCCGGCGACACCTTGAACCTCTTTCATCTTGATGAAGATCATATCGGCCTCTACCTGCTTGATGTTAGTGGTCATGGCGTCCCCGCCGCCCTGCTCTCGGTCAACCTCTCCCGTATTTTAAATCCCAACCCGGAACAATCCAACCTCCTAAAAGAGCAGGTCATCGGCACTCCAGGCTACCATCTGGTTCGCCCTGAGGAGGTTGCCGACCGTCTCAACCAACGTTTCCCTTTAGACAACAGTACGGAACAGTATTTTACCATCCAGTATGGCCAATTAAATATCAAATCGGGATCCCTGACCTTTATTTCAGCCGGCCATCCACCAATGATACATCTACAGGCCGATGGCGGCTGTCAGACCATCCAAGTCCGCAGTATGCCGATTGGTTTTATGGTTGGCGTCGGCAAGGTTTACACAGAGCAGCATCTGGACTTAAAAGATGGTGACCGCCTCTATTTCTACTCAGACGGCATTATCGAAGCCATGAACCCAGAAAGAGAGCAATTCGGGATTGAACGCCTCCTCGAAAAGCTCAACACTTCAAGAACCTTAACACTTCATGACAGCCTTGACCAACTTACCGACGAGCTTGAACACTGGACTGCAGGCCAGGGATACGGCGATGATGTTTCGCTACTCGCCCTGGAAATTAAACCTTGATGGCGGCGCAAAAAATCCGCTCTACTGCGCCGTACCCCAAGGACACTTCCTAGGGGCGCAAAATAGATTGAATATTTTGAGGATTAAAATTTGAGCCTAACACAGCTATTGGGCAAAAAGACAATTTTTTGAGGTACCTTTTAACGAAAGCAGCAAGCCTTGACAACCGTTAAATTGGAGGTTATCCTTTGATTATAAAAAGTCACCCGATAATGAAAATAATTGACTTCGAGTGGCAAGACGGTTTTCCAATTTATTAAGGAGGTTATTATGGCTATTGTCAAATGGGCACCACACACTCGGGGCTGGGCTCCTTTCCAGGATCTTGTCACAATTCAGGATCGAATCAACAATCTGTTCGAAGGTTCAATGGGTTACAAAGATGATAAAAGCCTTGCTTCAACTACTTGGAAACCACTGGTTGACATCTTTGAGGATGAACAGGCAATCACCATCAAAGCAGAATTGCCGGAGGTCGATGAAAAAGATGTCCAAATCAACTTGGACAACAATATGCTGACAATCAAGGGTGAACGTAAACTTGAAAAAGAGGAGAAAAAAGAGAGCTACCACAGGGTAGAACGCTACTACGGCTCTTTTCAGCGCTCTTTTGAACTACCAACCACGGTCGACCGTGACAATATCGCCGCCAGTTACGATAAGGGGGTACTTAAAGTTGTCCTGCCCAAAAAAGAGGACAGCCAACCCAAAAAAGTTCAGATTGAAATAAAGTAACGAGAACGATTGCCGAAGAGTTCCTTGATCTACAAACCACTAAATAAAAAAAGAAGGGTGATGGAGTTAAACTCCATCACCCTTCTTTTTAGCTGATATCTGCAAATCTCCAACGCCTGTCTAAAAACCGGAACCGCCAGCACCATCAAAAAACAATCCCCGACAGATCCTCCTCTATATGACTCTCATAAAACTGTTGACACAACTCTTCCCGAGCCATCCATTGACCAGTTGCAACGGCAATAATCTCAAAAGATCCATCGGCCTTCTTTTGATAAAGAGCGCCCTTAGGATAGTAGAATTTCCTTATCCCACGCCCCCGCACTAAAGGAGCCGGAGCAACCCCGAACAACTCTTCACCAATATCCGGCAAGCGATTGAGATAGAGTTTAAAACGCACCGTATAACCGTACAGATCTCCAGCCAGAATCCCGCTCCAACCACAGAGTTCATCTAAAAGAGCCGCCAACACTCCGGGATGAAGAGTGCCTGAAGCCTGTTGAAATGAGGAAGCCAGCTGAAAGTCTTCAATTCCAGCGCCGCCGAAACGCACAATAATTGATGGCAAGTCGTCCACAACACGAAAGAACCGCCGCCTTAAACCAGGTTTCTGGCGCTTCAAACCACAGACAAAACAGTTATCGTAGACAGCCAGAGCCTGGTGATGGGCACTCTTTTCTTGAAGCATCTCCGGTTCCAAAAGAGGGAAATCAACACCCGCTGCTTCTGTGGTAACCCTGACTTCAGCACTCAGGTAAATTTTATCACTACCCTGCCGGCGCATCGACAGAAGTAAACTATTTTCATCTTTAACAATGGCCTTCAAAATCATCTCATCACCGATACTAACGGTATCGGCAAAACGCCAATCAATTTCCAGAGGATAAACAAGGTTCTCCCCTTTGATTTGCAACCAGCAATGATCCGCCAGATCGAGCAGGGCGGTCATCGCCACACCACCATGTGGAATACCCTGCCAGCCTTCATGATCCCGACTGAAAACCATCCCCGTCTCAACACCGGAATCACAATCACGAATTGAAGAAAAACAAAACTTGTCGTGACAGGCAAAACAAGCCTCATGTCCAGTAACCTGCATGGGATTCTCCCTTAACCCAACCTAACCCTGCGATATTTTTATATAACAGCCCAGTGAAAAACAGCTTTATATATTGCAATATCATGTTTAACCACAAATAAAAAGACCGTAATCTTTTTATAATGAAGATTACGGTCTTTTGTCATTTCAAAACCACCCGTCGACGAAGTTGGAAACCGCGGCAACTTAAATTTATTTTTCAGGCAAGATCAGAGAATGAGGCTCGCCATGACACTTGGCACATTCGGAAATTAAACCGTGATTGACGGTCGCTAACTAATGATTTTATCGGGAAGATATTATTCTCGCGGTGAAAAAATCTTGACAACAAATCGTTTTTATCTTACTTCTAAAACAATATAAACCTAACAACCATAATACACTAAAAAACCCTTTGGAGGCAGATATGTTGTTTCAACAATTTAAAGTCGAAGGTCTTAGCTGTTTATCGTATATGATCGGCTGTCCGCAAGCGGGCCGCGCCTTTGTCGTTGACCCCAAACGGGATATCGACGACTATTTAAAGGCGGCCCAGATCAATAAATTAAAAATCACCGGAATTATTGAAACTCATGTCCATGCCGACCATATTTCAGGAGCCTCCGAGCTCAACCACCAGACCGGTGCCCCAATCCATATCGGAGCCGGCTCACCGGTTGACTATGATCATCTGCCCCTCCATGACGGTGATGAAATTATTATCGGCAATGCCAAAATAAGAGTCGTTGCAACCCCGGGCCATACCCCTCACTCGATATCTTTGGCAATCTCTGATTTAATTCGTGGCGATCTTGTCGAGATGCTGTTAACCGGCGACCTTCTCTTTGTCGGTAGTATCGGTCGTCCAGATTTAGCCGGTGGCGAACTAATAGAAGAGCAGATCCGAAATGCTTATCACAGCTTGCGGGTGAAACTCGATGAATTTCCTGACTATGTAGAAGTCTATCCCGCCCATGGGGCGGGCTCACTCTGTGGTGCCGGAATCAGTGCCAAGCCTTCATCTACTTTAGGCTTTGAACGCCGAACCAACCATTTCCTACAACTTGATTTTGAAGATTTCAGGAAACAACTGAGTCAGAACACACCACATCGGCCAATCAACTTCAACCACATCATTAGCACCAACTTGCAAGGCGCAAAACTTACTGAAGAGTTACCGGCAATAAGTGAATACAAACCGCTAACCTGCAAAAAATTTCTAGAGGCCGACCCGAACAAGCTGCTCATTGACCTAAGGGAGGCGACCGCCTTTGGCGGTGCACATATCCCCGGCAGTTTCAATATCGGCATGGCCCCAAACTCCGCCACTTGGATGGGAAATGTGGTCAAACCGGAGAGTGAACTCCTGCTTTTGGCCAATAATCATCAGGAAATCAAAGATGCCACAACCATGTTCCGCCGAGTCGGCTACGACCATATCAAAGGCTACATCATCGGCTTAAGCAGCTGGATTTTAGCGGCTGAGAAGACCGGATTTCTACCCCAGATCACCGTCCATTCCCTGCACCATGTACTCGAAAAATACAGTAATCATATGGTTTTAGATGTCCGCAATAAGCAAGAGTGGCGAGCTGGCCACATCGAAAAGGCCGAACATCTACCGCTACCGGAACTTATCAATCGAGGTTTCAACAACAATCTCGAGCAGCACATCAGTGTCATTTGCATGTCCGGTTACCGTTCCAACATCGCCGCCTCAATCCTTAAACAGCGGGGCTATAAAAATGTCTACAGCGTCATTGGCGGCATGAGTACCTGGAAAGCCGCCGGTTATAAACATGCTTAATCCATAAATTGTTAAGCTACTCACATTGCCCCGACCAGACCGGCAGATATTGTTCATTGATAGCGGCCAAAGTCGGCAGAGAAATATCCTTCTCCGAGAGGATAACCTCTTGGCCGGGCCACTCTATACCGATTTTAGGATCGCTCCAAAGCAGACCATACTCATCTTCATAACAGTAAAGATCGGTGCATTTGTAGTAAACTTCAGCAGTTTCACTTAAGACCATAAAACCATGAGCAAAACCCGGCGGCACAAAAAGCTGATACCGACTGCTGTCCGACAACGTATAACCAACCCAGCGGCCGAAAGTTGGCGAACCGCGCCGGATATCAACCGCTACATCAAAAATATCTCCCTTTAAAACAAAAACCAGTTTTCCCTGTGGTTTTTTGAGCTGATAGTGAAGACCGCGTAACGTCCCCCGTCCCGAAGATGACATATTATCCTGAACAAAGCTGTAAGGTACGCCCCCATCTGCATATTTCCCCTGATTGAAGGTCTCCATAAAAAAACCGCGTTGATCACAAAACATATCAGGCTTAATCAAACAAACACCTTCGATATCGGTACTTATAAAATCCATTTAAAAAACTCCCTAAAAAATGGATAAATTTTATCTTCTATATGACTCAGATAGCCAAAATAACACTAAATGGAGCAATCATGCTACGCTTCCATATCTAACTTGCTACATATGAAGTGTTATTGACTATTGGCGGCTGAGACTTGCAAACCATGACGCTTCATCTTTTTATAGAGAAGGGTGCGATGGATACCGAGCTGACGGGCCGCCAGACTTTTATTACCACGGGATAGGTCTAGAGCTTGACGAATCGTTTTTTGCTCAGTTAAGGCCAACGCCTCACTTAAATTTCGGCCAGAACCCTGATTTCCTGATAGCCCCGGTTGTCGATGCAGATAAAAAGGGAGATCGGCCAATTCAATAACATCACCTTCAATAGTTGCCAGAATCTGACTTAAGACATTGTTCATCTCCCGCACATTACCGGGCCAGTCATAAAGGAGTAGAGTATTGGCCGCTTCAGAACTCAAGGAGATCTCAGGAATAAATGAATCCTGGATCATCTTCTTTAAGAGGCTACGGGCCAAAAAGATAATATCTTCACGGCGTTCCCGCAACGGTGGAATGACTAAGGGGATACCTTTAAGACGATAGTAAAGATCAGCCCGGAATAAGCCACTTGCTACCTTTTCAGCCAGAATGTGGTTGGTTGCAGCAATGAGCCGGAAATCTGAACGAATCGGCGAGATACCACCAACTCTTTCAAACTCTTTCTCTTCCAGAACCCGCAATAACTTTGGTTGCATCTCAAGAGGCATATCACCAATCTCATCAAGAAAGATTGACCCTTGGTTAGCCAATTCAAACTTACCCGGTTTACCTGAGGTGCAAGCCCCGGTAAAAGCCCCCTTTTCGTAACCAAATAATTCCGCTTCAAGCAACTCTCGCGGAATTGAAGCACAATTAATCCGGACAAAAGGATGAACCCGACGATTACTGGCATGGTGAATAGCCTGGGCAAACATCTCTTTGCCGGTTCCCGACTCCCCGCTAATCAGAATCGGTAAAGCCGTCGCAGCGACCTTTAAAGCCTCTTTTTTAAGTTGCTCCATAACCGAACTTTCAGCAATAATACTGTCGAAGGTATAACGGGTAGATCGCAGAGAGAAGATCTCCTCCTCATAAAGTTTGACCTTACTCTCAAGTAGGGCAAGACGATCTGCCAACTTTTGTACGTCACCAACATTCTTGAACATTACCTGACCAAAAACCGCGATCACCTTGCCATCTTTTTTAATAGGAATACGCTGAACCACCATATCCTGATTTTTCAAACGATGGGCTTTATTGATCTCGGCCTTACCAGTCTTGGCAACAATATGCATACGGGTATTTTCGATAACCTCAGTCGCATGTTTACCGATCTGGGCGGCTGGATCAATTCCTAAAAAACTACCATAGGGTTTATTAAAAAAGATAATTTCGCCTTTAGCATCAGTAACAATGACACCGTTGTGAATATTATCTATAATCAGCTGGCAAAGCTCCAGAGTTGACTCCAAATCTGTTTTTGAAGTTCTTTTCGACACCGCCCCCTCCACTATCTCCTTAACCACTTTACTACCCACTTAAAAACCCGGCTGGAGATCAAATTAGACTAAAATTCATGTAGCTCATTTGCTACATGAACATACTATAAAGAGGCTAACTTCGTCAACCCAATAACTATCAGCACTCTATCACCAACTCGGATACAACTCATAAGTAGCTATTTTATAGAACTAAATTCCTTCATAACAAGCCGGTCTTAAGAAACTCACCACCTTTGGCCTGTTTGTTGCGATTTTATCACACATTTAGTGAGGTGACAACCTGAGCAGCAGTACCATTTCCCTGAGCAAAGTTCTTAACGATTCCGAGTATCAAGAAATTGACAATTTCTGCAGCACCCATCAAGGAATTGAAATGCTCAAGAAAAACTTGACTTTACACCCCCCACACCATATAGACCTCCGCCAGAGTACGTCTAAAAATTACCTTTTTGCCCAATAGCTACGTTAGGCTCAAAAAAATCATCCATGAATACACCCTCTGATACATATATCTGTCCAGTCACCAAGCTAACAATTCTCAACAAACCGGAATGGAACAATATTGGGTTTGGCAATGACTATAAAATTTCAGTAGAAATTATCAACGAACAGATTTTGGTCACCCATAATTCCGGCACACCCACCTTATATGACACTCAAAACGCCTTGCACTTCACAACCCATATTATCGAAAATTTTTTAGTTGATCGCCCCTACATTCATATTTTTGATTACAACGGAGTCAAACAAAGGTTCCCCCTTGAAGCCCGCCGTCTAGCCATTAAGGATATAAGCAAACGGAAGCGGATGCTGGCAGCAATCTTCTATGGGCTTATACCGTCGATAAAATTAAGCATAAAAATTGGTCGCTTTTTCCACCAATTTCCCTTTCCCTGCCTGCTGGTAAGAAACTACACCGAGGCCATGGAAACGACCCTGACAATCCTCAACGATAGTGAAAGAAATCCGCTTATTGTTGAAAAAAAGAAAGCTCTGGATTGTGAAACGGAAAAATTAATTAAAGACCTCACGCAAAGAAAGCTCTCCTCTTGTAATGCCGATGCCACCCCTTTTGATCAAACAATTGAGTTGATTGAAGATGAAATTCAATATCTTGAAGAGAAAGTAAGTAAAACTCGCCGAGTAAATACCTTGATCCGGCTGGACAAGATTATCAGCAGCAGAAATGAAAAATCCAGAACCTATTGGAACAGTCTGCGGCCAAGTTCCAGAGCAAGACTGAAAAATGAATAAAAAAAGCGTAAAGATGCAGGAAATCGCTTACATAAATAATACTTTTATCGCTTTGGATGAAGTGACATGGTCAAGTAAAAATGGACACTTTTCTTAGGCTGCTTTGCTCTTAACCATCATTTTTTCAAAATCTTTTGGGCTCATATATCCCAGATATGAGTGACGGCGTTTGCGGTTATAGAACATTTCGATATAATCGACTATATCCCGTCGAGCTGACTCCCTGGTTTTATATTGGGAACCATGCACCCGTTCGGTTTTCAGACTACCAAAAAAACTTTCCGCTACACTATTATCCCAGCCGTGCCCTTTGCGACTCATGCTGCTGATCATGTCGTACTTCTTCAACTCTTTTTGAAAATCATGACTACAATACTGGCTGTCTCTATCAGAATGAAAGATGAGCCCGGCCTCCGACAATCTCCATTAATTCAGCAAACCCAGCCACAAAGCATAACTGAAAGCTGAAAGAATCGTCGTTAAAGAGATCGAGGCAACTGCCAAGTCAACATGCCCACCCATCTCACGAGCCATAACAAAGGTTACAGTCGCGGTCGGTGCAGCCAGCAGGATCAATCCGGGAGTAAAGGTTTGGCGTCAACCCCGGCTCCCAACATGATCAGCATGAAAATCGGGATAATCGTCGTAATAACCTTGCCCATGATAAAATCGAATAATTTATAAAGATTTTGGTTTTAATTCCCCGCAACTCTTGTTATTATAAGTACTATGACGTTTAAAGACCGTCTTGAAAGGTTCCATATCAAGATGAATGTCTCTTGCTAACCACTATGAGATAGATATTCAACTTTAATCAGAAACCTTAGTTAACCCCGTTTAAAAAAAATATCTATGCATCCACAACCCCCAATTCACCTTCCGCCCCGGATTATCGCCCCGCGCCGTGCGGTTGTCCTCTCCGCCGGCACCCTCTACACATTGAAACTTTCAGAGATATTCGAAATCGCTTCTGAATGTGGCTACGACGGGATCGAACTGATTATCAACACTGTATTTGAGGATAGCTGCTCTCATAAAATCATTGAAAAACTACTCCCACTCTGCCCGATCCTCTCGATCCATGCCCCTTTCTTAAAACTTCATGGCTGGGGCCATGGTGGGAAATCACTCATCAAATGCATTAATCTGGCCCGTGATTTCGAGATCCCACTGGTCAACTTTCATCCACCCCTCTGGTTGCCACCAGAATTCACCTTCCGGCACTGGTTCTACAGAGTTGAAGATTTCCAGACCCTGGTCAACGACAGTAAGGTTATCGTCACCATAGAAAATATGCCCTATGTCGGCAACCACATTCGCTTCAATCCAAATATCCTGAAAAAATCGGAAGAGATGCTCAAATTCGTTGAAAAACATAACCTTTTCATGACCTTTGATACAACCCATATAGGTTCTCACAATCCCAATTTCCTCGGTGAATTCCAACGCCTTTTGGTTACCGGTCGGATTAAAAATATCCATTTCAGTGATTATGGCCACAACCGGGAGCACCTCTTTCCAGGACGCGGCATCCTGCCTCTGACCCGTTTTCTCTACATGCTCAAAGAGCGCAACTACGAGGGTGCCGTCACCCTTGAATTGAGTCCGACGGAACTTCCTAAAAAACGTGATATGATCGTTGAAAGTCTCAGTGAAGTGAACGAATACTTAAGGTCTGAACTATTTTAAACGCAATAGCTAGCAAAGAGAAATCGGTGCGTTTCGCCCAGCCCGCCTGATGGAGGACAGCTTCAAAAACTACCTCTATAGTAAAGCACGGCTAAACACCTTCAAGGCTTGAACAAAAAAAACTAGACTTCCCGATATGTGATAACGATAGGAGAGTATAAAGAAAAGATTGTGGGCACTGCGCAATATGGCGGGCTGTAATAAGTGCCCTGAATAGCCGCCAGATAACCGGCAACCAACCTTTATAACTATAAAAACACCTTATTCCAGGCCAAAAGCGCCGGAACAATTTACAAGAAGCTATTCGATCGTCAGAATTTCCGTTAAATTATAGAGCTCAAAAAACTGAAGCAACTTTTTTGAAACATTAATCAATACCATTTTACCAGCCCGCTCCACAACCTTTCTCTGGGCACTCACTAGAGATCCGAGAGCACTAGAATTGAGATAGGTCACCCTCTCCATATCCAGAACCAGCTTATCCACCCCGGCATCAGTTGCAGCCGTAAGTTCTTGTGAAAATTCATCCCAGGTTTCAACGTTTGCAACATCACCTTTAAGTGCCAATCTTGTTTCCATCAGAGCCCTCCGTCAAAATAAAAACATTTTTTATACATATTTGAAAAATCCATAACTGGATAGCACAAACCCTAAATACAAAACTATCACATCACTCATCTATCTTCTGCGTAAACCAACTTTTAAAAGTCTTAAGATAGTACAAAAAGACAAACAACAACGCCGCAACAACAATATATTTAAAAATTGCAATATGGCGCTCGAGATAATCGAAAAAACAAGTCCAGATTATAATCGATGCCAGGGTTCCGCTAAAAACCGCAGCAAAGTTACGTTTAATACTAAATTTTAAAAAATACGCGATTATTGAACCCGCGACCGGACCGGTAATCGGCAACGGAATCATGACAAAAACAATAATCCCCAACCAGCCGTAACGGGCGACGACATTTTTATGTTTAAGAGCTTGTTTTTCAGCATTTTTTGACGCAATCGTAAGCCATTTACAATTGAGATAATTTTTAAATGAGAAGACGAAAAGCGAATAACAGTAGCAAACAATCAAGACCTCAAGAAACATATTGTAAACTATCGTCACCCAGGCTGAAAACTCAAAGGCAATACAGAGCCCGATGCCGGCGGCCCGCCCCCCCAAGGTATGGGCGATAAAAGCTAACAACAGGGTCTGCCCGGTTTTCATGTCGATCGCCAGATAGTAAGCGGTCAGGATAACAAAAATAACACTGAGCAGCAAACCGAACAGAAAAACCCGGCCTTCCCCACTCTGATAGAGAGCTTTTCCAGCCCCCTCATCATGATCATGGAGATCATAACTCTTACCTGAAAATTCTTTTTCGGGTAACTCGGTTACGACAAGCTTCTCATCAACCAAAGGTAAAGAGGAGGAGTCCCGCCGCCAGAACCTGATATTCTTCAAAAACCCCATAGATCTTCTATCAATAAGTTCTCTTAAGACAACAGAAACAGACGCTGACTACAACGGTTGCCGGGACCTTGTCAAGTATTAAAGACTCTGGTAAGCAACCCAAGATGACCATCTAAAAAACCACCTGCAAGTCGAGCACGATTATAACATTTTACGAGGTTATCAACTAAGATTTCCCATTTTTAACCAGAGGCATCTTTTCCATCTCGAGCTGGATTCTTTCGACCCGGCGCTTGACGGCTTCAGTCGGTCGATCCGGACGCCAGAGATGAGGCCCCGGAAGTACCGCCGCCAACAAAGCGGCCTGCCTGGCGTCAAGCTCGAAGGCATGACAATGAAAATATTTTAAAGATGCAGCTTCCGCACCAAAAATTCCAGGTCCCCAGTCAACACTGTTTAAATAAAATTCAAGAATTTTCTCTTTACTCCAGAGCAGTTCCAGCCATAGCGTATAATAAACTTCACTGAACTTCCGCCACCAACTTCGAGCCGGCCATAAAAACATGGTCCGGGCCGTCTGCATAGAGATGGTGCTGGCCCCGCGCAGGACCCCGCCCTTATGCAGAGACCGCAGAGCCTGTCCCAGTTCAATAAAATCAAAACCGTGATGGCGCAAAAAACGCTGGTCTTCGGAAGCTAGTACAGCGCGCCGCAAATGCGGTGAAAAACCTTTGAGGGCAACCCACTGGTGAGGTTGCGGACAACTTCCTCGTTTAAGGCCATAGGCAATCCAAGCCCGGGCAACCGGAACTGTCAGGGGTGGTTTCATAAAACCGAAAATGAAAACCTGCAAAACCGTAAGTAAAACCACAAACAGAAACAGGATCAAAAACCGGCTACGCCATGAACTAGATTTTTTATTTTTTCGGCTTTTTAGCAACATCTTTTTTCAAACTTGACGAATACCAGAAAAAGCATTAGAAATGCTTATATGTACAGCAAAAAGACATATAAAATCAAATATATTCTCTTCTTTACCCTCAGACTCTTTTTAACCCTGGTAATACCTCTGGCAGCCCTGACAACCATTAAAAAATCATCACTATGATGGCAAAGTAAAATGTTCAGATGCGAAGCAACTACCCCAATGACACTTATTCGCGGGGCTAAGGGCATAGTGAATATTTTTCGAAGCCCTCAAAATTTTCCGATTTCAGCCAGCTCGGCAAGTCCCTCCCGATCGACAATAAAGATACTAGCCCCTTCGATGGTGATAAACCCTTCCCGTTGCAGCTTACTCAACATTCTTGAAAGGGTTTCGGGAATCGTACCCAACAAGCTGGCCAGCAGGGTTTTGGAGAGTTCTAGCTGTAAGCGATCTCCCGCTGACTGTTTCTCACTTAAATAAAGCAAATGAGCCGCAAGACGACCGGGAACCTCTTTTAAAGAGAGCGCATCAATCATCTTGGTAAATTGACGTAGGCGCTGAGCAAGGACCGCCAACAGATTGAGGGCCAAGGCTGGATTAGCGGCAACCAAGGCAACAAAATCATCGCGTGGCAAAAAGACCAGGCGACTGGTTTCAAGAGCCACGGCATGCGCCGGAAAACTTTGACCGGCGAAAACCGGCACTTCCCCAAAGGGCTCACCGGGCCCAAAAATATGCAGAATTTGCTCCTTACCATCTAGAGAGATCATAAAAATCTTCACTTTTCCTTCTTTCACCAAGTAAAAACCATCCCCCTGATCTCCCTCACTGAAAATGGTTGCCCGCCGTTTATAACTGACAACCATAGCGATCCCGCTCAGATCCCTAAGATGTTGATCCGCCATTCCGGCAAACAGTGACGTCTCTCCAAGCCATTTAACCAGTGATCTATCTTTGTCATCAACCATATTTAACCAACTCTGAAGAAAGCGTAAAAAACGTCCTCTGACCACTGATGCGGCCATCCATTGTTGCAATAACACATTCCCAAAAAGATTTCAGCTGATTGACTTAAGTCAAAGACATTCTATCTTAAAAAGAGTAAGTAGATAAAATCAATACACTTAAAGCACGGCGGCTAATTTAAAGCCACCACAGTATAATTGTAGTAAAACATTTCAATTAAATATTGGAGAGCTTATCATGCGATGCCCCGGTCAGGATTCCCGTTACTGGAAACATGATGCAATCTTTGACTCAAAATGTCCCGAATGCGGTACCGAAATCGAATTTTTTAAGGATCAGACCACCTGCAAGTGCAAAAATTGCGGCAAAAAAGTGGTTAATCCCAAAATGGATTTCGGTTGTGCCTCTTACTGTCAATACGCTGAACAGTGTATGGGAGAGCTCCCGCCCGAATTGCTCGCCAGCCGGGACGACCTACTCAAAGATCGGGTCGCCCTTAAAATGAAGATGCATTTTCGTAAAGATTTTAAAAATGTTGGCCAAGCCACCAAAGTGGCCCGTTTTGCCGCTAAAATAGCTCCTGAAGAGGGTGCTAATCCAGCCGTCGTTCTCTGCGCCGCCTATCTCCATAATATGGGAGCCAAACTGGCGGAAAAAAGTGCGCCAGAACCATCTTCAAAAGATCTTGAGAGAGAAGCTGTCCGCTTGGGTAGAGAGATTCTTGAAGGGCTCAAAGCAAAAGCGGAGTTGATCCAACAAGTCCTGAGCATCATTGATCATATCTTTCACCCCGGGAATAATGAAAACTTGGACTTCAGATGTGTTCATGATGCCCTTAAGATCTACCAATTACAAAACCAAAATAAAGAAACACCCTTTTCTCAGGCCGAATTTGCGACCCATATCAAAGAAGATTTCTCGACCAACAGCGGTCGCGAGCTGGCAGGCAAAAGTGTTATTATAAATCAAACATCATAACAATGGAGATTTGAGATGAAGCTTTTACGAAAAATTATCGAGATCGATGAAGAGTTATGCGATGGTTGTGGACAGTGTGTCCCGGCCTGTGATGAAGGAGCTATTCAGATAATTGACGGCAAGGCCAAAGTTGTCGCCGAAAAGTATTGCGACGGTCTCGGGGCCTGTCTGGGAGACTGCCCGCAGGGAGCGATCTCAATAGTTGAACGGGTGGCCGATGATTTTGACCCTGAAGCAGTTGAGGAGTATCTTAAAGATCGCGATGCCACTGACAACGAAGCCCATGAAAAAAGTCAGCCCGTTGCTCCTGAAAACCTGGCCTGTGGTTGCCCCTCAACCCAGATGCAGACGTTTACGAAATCCAATTATAACGACAATAAAAAGATCTCCAACAATCCGGCCCCGGCTTCCGCTCTCGGCCACTGGCCGGTTAAGATCCGCTTGATCCCGGCCCATGCCCCATTTCTTAAGAATGCCGACATTCTTATCCTGGCTGACTGCACCGCCGTTTCTTATGCAGCCTTACACCAAGAGCTCTTGGTCGACCGCATCGTCATGATGGGCTGCCCCAAATTTGATGACCTGCCCGATTATGAGGAACGTTTTACCGAAATATTTGCGAAAAATGAGATCAAAAGTGTAACCGTTGTCACCATGGAAGTACCCTGCTGTTCGGGCCTACCGGTAGCCGTCAATAAGGCTCTGCAAAAGGCCGGTAAAACCCCTCCAGTTAAAGAGCTGGTCATCAACCTTAAGGGTGAAGTTCTGAAATAAGTAAACAATGACTAATCTAACTGGCCTTGCAGTTGCCATAATTCCTGCATGAAAAGTCAGATTTGATGTTGTTTTACGGGTAACGGTTCAGATTGTGGCTCGCGCCACTCGCACAATCTAACCTTATTCGTTATGCTTGTTTGCAAATTGGTTATTATTTTACAGCCCTATTAAGTGCTCAAATTTTTCCGATGTTCACGAGGGGTAACAAAGGTACGATACCCTTCCCACTCTTCAGTTTTTAGGCTCATATAATGTTCATATAGAGGGATTCCGAGAAAAGATTTTAAGAATTTGCTCTTTTCAGCCAGGACAAGAACTTCATACATACTTTTGGGAAGAAATTTATTATCCCATAAACGGGAGTTTTTTCTCGATGAGTAAAAAGTCTATGAAAGCCATATTTTCAATGCGCAATAAAATCAGTCACTTACGTTTATGCCGGGAATTGCTGGAATGATGAGGAGAAAAGAAGGAAGTAGCACTTTTTGCCATTGTGAAAAATCTGCTTCCGGCCACAAAAGAGAGCTCAACTTCACGCTGTTTGATACTCAATAGGAAAGCCCCCACGATAATAAAGACAAGGTTCGGCAAACAGAAAAAAAAGATCGCCAACGGGGGCTGCCATTCAGCCAGATATTCGCTTACCATACCGCTCAAATAATATACTAAAAGAAAGAATAGCCCGAAAACAAAACCCTGGAAACGGGCTCCACTGCGCACTGGCACCAGGGCCAGGGCCAACCCCAACAAGGCAAAAGCGAAACAGGAAAAAGGCTGGGTAAAACGTTCGTAAAGAATCGCTTGGGTTCCGACCGAGTTTCTCCCCTGGCTCTTTTTAAGAGCAATCTTGCGCAACAGGTCAGCATTCGACAAAGCCTTGCTTCTGAGTCTTACCTGCCCCCTCTCACCCAACAGAGTGGCGATATCAAAATTGATACGGTATTGAGAAAAATCAGTTATCCGGTAACCCTCCGCCCGCGAATCATACTCATGGATCGTCCCCTCTTCAAGCTGTAATAACAGGGTAGATGAGCTACGATCACTGACAATCACCCCCTCTAATGCCGTAATTGTCTGGGAGTTTTCGCCAGACCTGCGATCCTCGATAAAAACCTCCGCCACTCGGCCGGTTTCCCGATCAATCTTACCCATATAGATAGCCATACCCGGAAACACCAGATTAAGGGCCCGGGAACGCAAGGCCAGGGTCACTTTTTCCTGGAGGATCTCAAAAGTCACTTGACGGACCTGGCGCATCCCCCAAGGAGCCAGCCAGGCACTCACCAACAATGCCACAATAGAGCAGGCGACAGCAAGCTGCAAGACCGGCTTAAACATAGCATAAGGCGATACACCTGCAGCCTTTAAAGCCACAACTTCCCCATCACCAACCATACGACCCAAACCAACCAGAACCGCAAAAAAGAACGAAATCGGCAGAGCCATAGTCAAAATCTGAGGAACCAGAGCAAAGACCAAACGCATTACATCCCAAATTCGCACCCCTTCGGAAACCACCATATTGACAATCTTAAAAAGTTGTCCCATTAAAAGGATAAAAACCAGCACCACCAGGGCATAAAAAAAGGGCAGTAGAATTTCCCTCTGCAAATAGCGATTAATAATTGACATAATTTTTACAGGTCTCCCGACTCTTTCAGGCTAACCACTTGACAACCGGCAACGATCAGGTGGTCAAGAAGACGAATGTCCAAGATTGCGGCGGCTTTTTTTAATTCTTGGGTGATCTTAAGATCTTCGGCGGATGGTGTCGGACTGCCACCCGGATGATTATGAGCTACCAACAAGGCTGCCGCCCGATGCAGTAAGGCTCTGGTCAATACTTCGCGCGGATAGACAACACTCATATCCACCGTACCCCGATGAACCACTTCACTCGCGATCAAACGATGGCGGTTATCAAGAAAAAGAACCAGAAACTGCTCTTCAGAAAGCCCCTCAAGGCGGGCCCGACAGAGTTCTCCAATCTGCTCCGGTGAAGTTACGGTTTGACGTTGACAATCAGGCCTCTCAAGATAGAGAACCAAAAGTTCCCGACACAACTTAAGGAATAAAGCACTTTGCGGACCCATCCCGGCAACCCCTTGCAAACGATCCAAAGGGGCATCGAGAACCCTTTTTATAGTCTCAAAATTACGCAACAGCTTTTTCGCTAAAGGCTTTACATCACGCCGCAGGATTGTGTACCCCAAAAGCAGCTCAAGAACCTCATAGTCATGCCAACCACTCAACCCTTGTTTAGCAAAACGCGCTTTCAATCGCTGCCGATGACCGATTTGATCAGAGGTCTCAGACTTCACCTTGTTTTTCACCATACTCTTTATCCAGTGAGCGATCTGCAATGAGCAGGGTTTCACTGTAAACTATAAACTATACCTATTTAAACTTCTTTACACTTTTACTGATAGACAAAAATCATGATTAGCATAAAGTGCAAATTTCATTGAAAAATTCCGACCCAGCACCACCTAAACCTAAATATTAAAAATATATGCCATCTTTTCTTAATGATCGGGCTTGATTTTTTTAATCTAACACCATACATTGGCAGAACAGTGCTCAGTTTACGAAACCATAAATATAAATCTCTTTAAAAAGGAAATTCAGATCATGAAAATCGCAATTTCAGGTAAAGGCGGGGTCGGTAAAACCACATTAGCCGGAACCCTGGCCCGGATCATAGCCGCCAGCGAGCATAAAGTCCTGGCAATCGACGCCGACCCCGATGCCAATCTCGCCTCGGCCCTCGGTTTCAGTCTCGACGAAGTCAATAAAATCACTCCGTTTGCCAAGATGACCGACTTTATCCAAGAACGCACCGGATCACAAAAGGGAACCTACGGAGGCATGTTCAAACTCAATCCTAAAGTCGACGATATTCCCGAACGCTTCAGCCTCAGCCGCGAAAACCTAAAACTTCTGATTCTCGGCACTATCCCTGAAGGCGGCGGCGGCTGCTACTGCCCGGAGAGCGTCATCTTGAAATTCCTACTGCGCCATATCCTCCTACAACGTGACGAAAGTATTATTCTAGACATGGAAGCCGGCCTTGAACACTTAGGGCGCGGGGCCACCAAAGGAATTGATGCTTTTATCGTCGTCGTCGAACCCGGCTCACGCAGTCTGCAAACCGCAAGGCAAATCAAAAAACTGGCGGCTGATCTTGGCATCAATCAGGTCTATGTCGTCGGCAACAAAGTTTGCGAACCCGGTGACCGGGAGTTCATCACCAACAATCTTGAGGACATAGAAATTCTTGGTTTCCTCGATTACGACCAAGCAATCGTTGCCGCTGATCGACGTGATCAGGCCCCTTTTGAAGTCAACCCCAAAATTGTCGAAAATGTTAAAAGTATCTATGCCAATTTACAAAATGCATTGGCAACTTCTTAACCCGGCGTAGCCAAAACCAAATAGGCAATTTATTATTGCACCACAAAGACACGAAATGCACGAAGAAAGGCTTTTTAACTTCGTGACCTTCGTGTCTTTGTGGTAAAAAAATCTTCTGCCATTTTTTATGTATTCTTAAAAAAAGTTTCGGGATGGCGAAATAAAAACAATCAAATCCCTCGCTGCCGGCACTCCGGGCTACAGTAATAACGTCCCGAGTCACGCCAACCACCGGTAAGAGCTTCCTTTTCCGGAACATAAAGACCGCACACCGAACATTTGACCATCTTTTCACCTCGTCCCGAAGCTGGAGAGGAGTTTTCTGAGCCAGTCATCTTTACGTCATTAACCGATGGCCGACCTTTAAAAAGACGAAAAAAAAGATAACCCAACCCAACCCACAGTAAAAATCTAAACACTTAGACAACCTATTTTTTATCTATTTCTGCAGCTGTTCCAGAACCATCTTTGGCCCCTACCTGATTTAACAATTTTCCCGGCATTCGCAACAACCTTACCGGAGTCTTAAAAAACCTCTGAATCATGCTTATGGCTTTTTTGCCCAGTCCGGAAACCGTCTGTGTTTTAATCTTTATGTCATCTAACGGCCCCCGAGCCGTCATCGGGATCACGACAAAGGTTTTTTTGTCTCCAGTCATGATATAACCGACCACCGGAATCGTGGCAAGCAGTTTATCAACCGTCTGTAACGGATGCACCCCAATCTCAAGATCAACCCAATCATCGACCAGAGAGATCAACCCACTACTCAAAAGGTTAAACGCTGGCCCCCGCAGGGCAAACTCTTCGACCTCTAAAACCCCATCGACAATTGTCCCCTTACCATAAAGCGTTTGATAAGGAACCCCTTGATCAATACTGAACTTCGGTAAACGTAAAGCTGCAAACTGCGACAGGTTAAGCAAAGAACAGACATTAGCCACCATGGTAAATTTTTTCAGGCGACCATCATGAAAATTAAAATCGAGTTGGCCATCCAGACTCTCTTCCCAACTTTTCAAGGATTTTCCCTGCCAGTCAAGATTGAAATTCACTGAGCCATACCCCCCCAGCATTGGCAAACCACGATCAGGGTTTTTCAAGTAATCATTTAAGGTTTCAAAATTAATCTCCGCCAACTCGGAATCAACCATAAAATAATCATCATCATAACGCCATTGAGCTGAGGCATAGAGGTCTCCACCGAAACTGCGGCCGACAAATTTTTCGAAATTGACCCCCAAGGCATCGAAAGAGCAATCACACTCAATCTCATCAATCGTCATCTGCTGCCAACGTAAACTTTGGGCCCGGGCACTGATATGAAGATTATGACGAGCCAGTATTTCTTTCCAGGATAACAAAGTCTCTACCCGATCCGCCTTAACCTCCTGGGCCAGTTCATTAAGCAGGGCCACCTTAACCTTACCAGCATTCCGCAGACCGGCTTGCGGTTCCTCTTCTACGCCCTCATCCTTGGGCTCCGGTCGACTAAAAAGAGCATCAAGGTCAAGATCCTTAACTGCAACCTCAAGTTCACCATCCAACCCTTCAAAAGAACGCAATTCACCCGAAACACTGACTTGTGATTCCTGCTCACCCCAACGCCAGCGACACTCTTTAATCTTAACTACCGTTTCCGGTCCACCCGAAAAGGAAAATGTAAAATCATTGAAAGATTGCCAAGGCGCTCTTTGGATCGAAGTATTTCCAGGCCCACTATCAGCTGGCAACAATAACTCTTTGATGGCCCCCTCAAGGTTAACTTTTAAACCCGGCAACCTTTGAGTTTCCTTCTCCTCTTCAGATTTCACCTCTGTAATAGAGGCTCCGCCCGAGGCGGTTCCGGACTCCGGCTCAGTGATAACCTCTTTGCCGGAAACCGTTTTGGGCAAAGGCAGAAAATCATCCACCAGAAAACGGGTACCGGTGATCTGTCCATTCAGAACATAGCCCAAGCCCGCTCCAGACTTACTCAGGTCACCCTTGAAAGAAAGATCGGACTCACCCCGTTTAAGAAGTAAATGTTTGAAATCTATGCTTTCCCAATCAAAATCAGCCAAACAATTCAGACTCTCAAAAGATTGCTCTATAAAAGGCAGTTCAACATCACTCCAATCCAGATGCAACGTACCCTGCAATTGCAGGTCGGGAAAATGCCTGAGATCACCAGTCAGACGCAGATCTAACGGTGATGGCCCAACCCTGACCCCGCTGACGGGAAACTGCTGACCCAACAAAAAGTCGAGATGTTCGGGACTGAATTCCCGGCAGTGGGCAGTAAGTTTAATTTGCGGATCGTGGTAGAGTTTTCGCAAAGAAGCATTTACAGCCTCTCCCGAGAGACCGTTCCAGGAAAAATCGAAATCTGAGACCTCAAGAGAATCACTTTCAAGGACTGCACGACAATCCCCAATTGCCAGAAGAGGCCAATCATCAGCAATCTTGAAAAGCAGATTTTTCCCTTTAAGTTGGCCGCCAATAACTCCTGATGGTGGATTTTTTTCAGCCAACCGGACAATCCTCCGGTAATCGCCTTTCAAATAGGCATTTTCAACAACACAGCGCCCTCCCCTTTGTAAGGATTGATAATAACTCCTCATTTTTTCAGGCATGACCTTCCAGGGAAGGAGCTGGAAAACCGTTAAGGGATCAAATTCAGGGATTTCAAGTCCCGCCTCAATCGTACCATCGATACCGCACCGGGCTTCATGTAGTAAACAATGACCCATAAGTTTTAAACCATCGGCATCAATCGTACACTTTAGTGTCTCGATTGTATTATAGCGATCGGCCAAACGAAAATCATAATCAACCAAAAAATGATTAAATTTTAATTTCTGACTGAAAACCTGTTGGTAATCAAGTTCGGCCTGATGTAGTACGATACGGCCGGAAGACCTGAACAAACCCATCAGATTACCCCTATAAGTTGAGTCAATGTCAACCCGGGCCCCGATAAATCGCATCGGTACATATTTCTGATAGTAAGGAAAGTAGGTCGCCGCATTAAGATTTTCGGCGTCGACCTGACAATCCAGAAACATCTGGTCAGGACACAACGGCCACCGTAAAGCCGACAAGCTCCCCTCAATATTCAAGGAACCATCACCTTGTTTATCAACTACCCGGGCCGTCAATGTAAATTCAGCTGGAGCTCCAAACTTGTGCCATTCAAAAAGAGAGTTTAACTCTTCCAAATGAGTCAGGATCGGTGACCTCCCTAAACCGTGGTCCGTAAAAACCACCGAGCCATCAATAATCTCCACCAACGCTTGACTTACATCGGCATCAAAACGCCATGCCCTGAAAAAACCTATTGACTCTCTGCGGCCAACATTTTCACCAAGATAATCGGTAAGTCTTTCAGGAAGAACTTTAACGGTTTTACACTTATTTTTAGGATTTGTAAGGACTGCAGCAGGGCGCAGAAAACCGACCAATGGGAAAATAGCCGTATCGTCCTGCAAAACAACCCGGGGCTGCACCAAGGTCACCCGACAAAGATGGAAACGGCGCTTAAATAACCGCTTAAGATCAAAATTGATGATCGCGGTTGCCACTGAAATCTGCTGCACTCCGGATTTGTCAAACACTCGTATACCATCTACACGAAGGCCTGGACCATTCCGAAAAGTCAACTTCAATTTACCAACGGCAACCTCTCCCGAGATCCGGGACTCCATATATGCGAGCAGCTGAGGCCGGAAATTTTCCAAATCAATCAGATTCGGAAGGCTGATAAGCAGTAAAAAAAAGCCCAGCAAGGCCAAAGCCCCGATTCTGGAGATAAGCCGCCAGCCCCATTTATGCATAAGACAATCCCGGCACCAACAACGAAACCCGTTTTAAGCACTTTTTAGGTCCACAATCAATCATCGTAAATCATTACCACTGACCAACATCTTTTTGAAGTTAAAAGTCACTAAGAATAATTTTTCTAGTTTTCCAACTAAAACAAACTTTTTTACAAATTCAACGCCGCACCCGGGCCAAGGTTACGGAACTGACCGAGGCTGCACCGGCACTTTTCAGAACGCTCGCGGCAGAGCTCAAGGTCGCCCCGGTAGTCAAAACATCATCACACAACAAAATATTTCTTCCAGCTATCCTTTCCGGCTCCGAAACCTGAAAAATATCCGGCCTCACGTTGAGAGCCCGAGCCCGACGATTCAAAGATGCTTGTTGCGGAGTATCGATGGTTTTGACCAGGAGGTTATGGCCTAAAGGCTGCTTGAAAAATTCGGAACAACAAGAAGCAATAAAAAACGCCTGGTTAAAACCTCGCTTTCGTAAAGCAGCTTTGAAAAGAGGTATTGCGATAACCAGATCGAAAACTAACCCTGAGGATTCCTGACGGGATAAAACCAGCCCCATCAGAACCTTGACCAAAGGGAAAAACTCTTGCCGGTTATGATATTTCCAGGCTGGAATGATTTTTTCGAGAGGACCGGAATAGAGATAGCCGGAAAGAACTTTATCAACCTCAGACAACCAAACAGCATCAAGACTTTCTTCGCAACTTTGCAACTGCTGCCGGCATGAAACACAAAGATAGTTTTCTAGAACTTGATTCTTGGTTGGATAACTTAAGGGGTGAGAGAGGAAAACGGAACAAACCAAGCAACGGCGAGGAAAAATGATATTGAGAAGAGCGGTGGCAAAAGCGAAAAGATCAGTCACTTATTTAGGGTACCTCGAAAAATTATCTTTGGGCCCGATAGCTACGTTAGGTTCAAATTTTAATCCTCAAAATATTCAATATATTCATGCGTTTAAAATCCTCGCCTGCCTTGCTCTTAAACAAAAATTCTAATTTTTCAAAAACACCCTTTAGTGGTCAGTGATCAGGGTCTTACTAACGACTGGCCACTAAAAACGAATTTTATTAAATTCAGAAAAGACAAACTTTAACCATCTCACATTAAAATCAATCAGCAACCAACAAACTAGTGCCGGTCATGGCAGCCGGTTTTTCAAACCCCATGAGCTGCAACAGGGTTGGGGCAATGTCAGCCAAGATGCCTCCCGTGCGAAGACTGTAACCGAAAGTCTCCCGACCAAAGACAACCAAAGGCACAGGATTGGTTGAGTGGGCGGTAAACGGATGACCGGCCGTATCGAGCATAACTTCAGCATTGCCATGATCAGCAGTAATCAAAGCGACGATGCCTTGCTCCTCAAACTTCTCAATAATCATACCCAAACAACTGTCAACCGTTTCACAAGCCTTGACCGTGGCGGGCAGATCACCGGTATGGCCAACCATATCACAATTCGCAAAATTCAATACAATAAGATCATAGAAACTTTTATCGAGCCGCTGAATCAGCTCTTCGGCAACGGCAAAGGCACTCATCTCCGGTTTCAGATCGTAGGTTTTCACATCTCGCGGAGATGGAACCAAACAACGCTCCTCCCCGGGGAAGGGCTCTTCACGGCCACCGTTAAAAAAGAAGGTAACATGAGCGTATTTTTCGGTCTCGGCAATCCGTAACTGGCACAAACCCCGATCAGCGATCACCTGCCCCAGACCATCTGGTAGGGTTTCCGGAAGAAAGGCAACCGGCAGACCGAAATTCACATCATACTCGGACATACATATAAAGGCACCAAGCTCGGGAAAACAGGGACGCTGAAAACCGCTGAAATCATTTCCGGTCAGAGCCATAGTAATTTCACGAGCCCGATCACCGCGAAAATTAAAAAAAATAACTCCGTCACCACTCCTGATCAGGGGCAGTTCTTGATCCCCATTAGAGATAATCAAGGGCTCGACAAACTCATCGTAGACCTGACGCTCATAAGACTTCAAAAGAGCAGTCGAAGCATCAGGAAAACATTCCCCCTCTCCGAGAACCAACGTTCGCCAATGACGCTCTACCCGATCCCAGCGCTGATCCCGATCCATCCCGTAAAAGCGGCCGCCAAGACTGGCAATCCGACCACAACCTAACCCGGCAAGAAAGGCTTCCAGGCGACGCACATAAGTAATACCACTGGCTGGAGGAGTATCCCGCCCATCTAAAAAGGCATGCACATAAACCCGTTCAAGGCCCCGCTGCGCGGCCAGCCGCAAAAGGGCCTCAAGATGTTCCTGATGACTATGTACCCCACCATCCGACAAGAGGCCTAACAGATGTAAGGATCTCTCTTTTCCGGTGGCCGCCTGAAAAGCTTTTTCAAGAGCTTGATTATCAACCAGAGAACCATCGGCAATGGCCCGGCTGATCCTCGTCAAATCCTGATAAACTATGCGACCGGCCCCGATATTGGTATGACCGACCTCGGAATTACCCATCTGTCCCGCCGGCAGACCGACATCAAGGGAACTGGCACCCAAAGTTGTCCAGAGACACTCCTCTAGCAAGCCATCAAAAACCGGAGTTCGGGCCTGACAGATAGCGTTACCGGGTCCGGCTTCCGCCACCCCCCAACCATCGAGAATAATCAAGGCAACCGACTGGTTAGACAAAAGAACAGATCCTTTCAGAAAAATCATAACTGTTGTAACTTTCACAATGCGGGCAGCGGTATTTCCAGGAAGGTGATAGAGAGCCACAAACCTCGCAACCAAATACCGGTTCAAGACGCTCAGAACAGCCTAATGCTTTTTTGAAATGATCAACCGCAACCTCCAATCGATGCTCTTTACGACAAGCCAGTTCACCGGCCAGAATCTCCAAAAAGGGACCGGTAAAACCACTTTCCCGCAATCTTTTGGCCGCCTCTTCAGCTTCATCAAACTTCTGATGTTCAAGGCAAAAACGGGCATAAAGCCAGCGGGCAGGACAATATTCAGGATTTCTCGAAAGAACTTTACGATAAAATTTTAAGACTTTAACGGCACTGTTTTCCGGGTCATCCTCAACCTGCAAACGCTCACCCTCAAGCAAAAATATGGCGCTCGGTTTTTTCCAGAAACCACTTTTGAGAACACTTAAAGCATCGGCGGCTTTGTCCTCCATTTCAGCTTTAAGCAAATAGGCCGCAATATGTTCTTTATCATAATCAAAAACCAGTTTCAGGGAAGCTCCGGCAGCATCTCTATTGCTGGCCAACCATTGCTGCCGCGCCAGCTCATAAGCACAATTAGCGATGCCGCTGATGGCCTTTTTCTTTTCCTGGGAACCCTTGGCTTCCCCTTTGCTGATATCCTGCCAGACTTCCAGAGCTTCCCGCCAATATCCACGGCTACTGAACTGTTCAACAAGCATGGTCATCAAAGCCCGATTACGAGGATAGCGGGCTTTCATAAAGAGCAGCTGATTGGTCATCCGCAAGGGATCGTCAAGTCCTTGCAAAGCTTGGATACGATACCAGTGCAAACGTGGGTCCTCAGAACTGTGCTCAAGTGCCGCATCAAGCGTTTTCAGGGCCTTGTCAGGCTGCCGTTCACGTAACTGCAGGCGGATCAGAGCCAGAATCGCTTCCATATTTTTTTTGTCAAGCTTAACTACCTTATGAAGGCTGGCTACCGCTTTTTTGGTTTCACCTTTAAACCCGGCCACAACCCCTTCAAATAGGGCTTGTTGAGCCAATTTTTTCTTTTTATCTTTCAGGTTCCGGGAAAAATCACCGACCTGCCGTTTTAAAGCCAGCAAAGAGAAGAAGATCCCACTGCCAAAGCCGCCCATGGCAATTGCCACCAACATAAAAAACGGCATGGTACCGTCAACCTTAAACCCTTGGGTCAGGGCAACGGAGGTTTCAGTCGGATTCAGGTAGACCAGATAGGCCGCCCCTAAAAGCACCAGCAAACCACCAAAAAGCATTATACGGTAAATCATAAGACCTAAATCCACAATTGAAAGGTTAAATAGATGGCGTTGATAAAAAAGCAGAAATCGGACGGCATAGTAAAAGCTTCAGATTCGAGGCGTCCAAATCCTGATGAATGAGGCGTACACAAAGTACGCCGCAATGACAAAGGTTTTGGATAACGAAGAAGGTGGAGCTTTTTCGAAGCCGTCAAGCCCTCAGTAATGATAGGGCTCATTGTTAATAATAGTCAGAGCCCGGTAAAGCTGTTCAAAAAGCAATAGGCGGGCCAATTCATGGGGAAACGTCATCGGTGACAGTGATATCAGATGATCGGCCGCCTTACGCAATGAAGGATCATAACCAAAAGGACCACCACAGAAAAAAACCAGGTTTTGATGACCGCCTTGGAGAATACGTTGCAAAAATAGTGCAAAATCACGGCTTCCCAGACTTCGCCCCCGCTCATCCAAAAGCAGTTTAAGTCCTGGGGTTTTATTGAATTCACCAAGCAATCTCGGCCCCTGACGCCGACAAAAAGCGGCCGGGGTTTCCCTCCGACCCGGCTTCTCCTCCCGGATCTCTTTTACGTCACAGACAAGATAGCGACTCAGGCGACGACGATATTCGACAATCTCCTGATGATAAGCCACATTTCTGGTCTTACCAACCATCAGCAGCTGCAAACGCATTAATGCTTATCCCCCCATTCATCCCCTTGACGTTCATCGAGGATAACCGGAGCATCGCGCCAGACCCCTTCAAGATCATAGTGGCGCCTGATCTCCTGATAGAAAATATGGACAATAACATCGCCATAATCTATCAGGGCCCAACGGCCATCTTTCAAGCCTTCACTACCCAAAGGCTGATAGCCCTGACGTTTCATCTCCTGGGCCAGATATTCACTGACCGCCTGGACATGACGATCGGAGTGACCACTGGCAACTACTAAGGTATCGGTAACCGAGGAGATACCCCGCAAATCAAGAATAACCAGCTCCTCAGCTTTTTTCTCTTCAAGTAAACTCTTGATCAAGGAAAGTTTTTTATCATCCTGTAGAGCCCTAACATGGTTTTCACTCATTAAATATACTACCCTCATAAAAAGTTTAAAAAAGGATGGAAAAGGAACAATTTCAACCACTAACCGATTATAGCTAGCAATTAATCACTTAGCTCAGGAAACATACAACCCGTTTCTGTAAATATAGTTGGCCACCGCATCAGGTACCAGATAGCGCAATGAACGACCTGCCGCCGTTTCGCGCCGCACCTGAGTTGAGGAAATATCAAGCCGGGTCACGGCCATAAAATGGAGACTATGCCCGGAAATGTGCAGGTAACAAGAGTCCTTCTCATAGCAAAATTCATCTTGAAGCGCAAATGGAAAAAGCGACTCTGTGGAATCTTCGGCCCACGGCCGCAGCCCCTGCCTGGAGATAACAATGAAATTCGCCAGGGAAAAAAGTTCTGGAAAGGAATACCAGGTTCCAATTTCGCACCAGGCATCCCAACCAATCACAAAATAGAGTTCGGCTCCAACGAAACGCTTTCTGAAGTAAGCCAAGGTCTCAATTGAATAGGAAGTTCCTCCTTTACGACATTCATAAGAGCTGCTGCCGAAAAAGGGATTGCCGCGCCGCGCCTGGCGCACCATGGCCAATCGATGTTCCGCTGCCGCGACCTCGGTTTCACCTTTATGCGGAGGCCTAGCCGACGGAACCAGATATACCTTTTGCAAGGCAAAAGCCTGACGCACCTCTTCCGCAGCCCTTAAATGGCCGTTGTGAATCGGATTAAAGGTACCGCCAAGAATGCCGATCTTCCTACTCTCTGATTTGACCGTCGCCATAAATAATATATTTGGTAGTCGTCAAGCCCTCAAGCCCCATGGGACCATAGGCATGAAGTTTGGTCGTGCTTATCCCGATCTCGGCCCCCAACCCCAGCTGCCCGCCGTCGGAAAAGCGGGTTGAGGCATTAACCATTACAACCGATGAATTGACTTGACGCAAGAATTCCTGAGACCGGTGATAATCGGATGTCACAATCGTTTCCGTATGATCTGAACCATACCGGGTGATATGGGTAACTGCCGAAGCAAAATCATCAACCACCTTAACTGCAACAATCAGATCAAGATATTCAGCCGCCCAGTCCTCATCGGTCGCCGGGACCAGCTGGGGAAGCAGAGCCAAAGTTCTGGCACAGCCTCTGATCTCAACCTGCTTTTCCTGTAAATCGGCGGCCATCAAAGGTAGAAAGCTTTCCGCGATATCCTGATGCACTAAAATTGTTTCAGCCGCATTACAGACCCCGGGCCGCTGAACCTTGGCATTAACAACAATCTTTCGGGCCATCCCGACCTCGGCCCCGGCATCAACAAAAACATGGCAAACCCCTTTATAATGTTTGATCACCGGAATCCGGGAATGCTCAACGACAAAACGGATCAACCCTTCGCCGCCACGCGGAATAATCAGATCGATCTCCTCTTCACACTGCAACAGATAATTTATTGCCTGACGTTCAACAAAAGGTACAACCTGAATCACGGATGATGGAATTGAAGTTGTTTCAAGAGCTTCATGTAAGACCTCAAGCACCGCCATATTTGAGTAAAAAGCTTCAGACCCACCCCTGAGGATAACCCCATTCCCCGACTTAAGACAAAGTCCGGCAGCATCAGCGGTCACATTGGGCCGAGACTCATAGATCATACCGACAACCCCCAAGGGAATCCGCATCTTACCCACCAGCAACTGATTCGGACGCCGCCACATGCGCACCACTTCACCCACCGGATCGGCAAACGCCGCCACCTCTTCAAGACCTGAGGCCATCGCCTCAATAACCTTATCACTCAAGGCCAGACGATCGATCAACGCTGCACTGAGACCCTTTTCTCGGGCCTTTTCCAGATCAAGTCGATTGCGCTCCTGTAAAAAATCACGCCGCCTTCTCAAACCGGCGGCCATCGCCAATAAAGCTTTATCTTTTTCCGGGGTCGGCGCCGCCGCCAGCACCCGGGCCGCCTCTTTGACCTGGACTGCCAGTTCCCTGATCTTTTTTTCAATACCCATAATCTATAATCTCCATTAACAAACTCACAAAAGTGCTAAATTATCCCGATGGATAACTTCGGCCCCCGCGGCATAACCCAAACACTCGGCAATTTTGCGAGAGTGCAGACCGGCAATTTTTTCAATATCTGAAGAACTGTAAGTAACCAACCCGCGGGCTATCTCCAGCCCTTTGAGATCACGGCAGGAAACCGGATCCCCGACCCCAAAATCACCTTCGACCCGGGATACCCCTGAGGGCAGCAGACTGGTACCACGCTCAACCAGAGCCCTAACCGCACCACCATCCAGGTAAATACTGCCGCAGGGATTGACGGCAAAGGCGAGCCAGTGCTGACGACAGCTCAAACGATTGGACCGTGGCAGAAAAATAGTGCCCTCATTCTCACCGGCCAGAACACGGCCCATGACCCCGGGACGCCGGCCGTTGGCAATAACAGTCGGAATCCCGTAAGCCGCAGCTTTACGGGCCGCTTCCAGTTTACTGAGCATGCCGCCAGTACCAACCGCACTCTTGGTGGCGCAGACAAAAGCTGTAACTTTATCATCAACTTCGTCAATCAGAGATATCAAAGAAGCCCCGCCAACCGCTTTGGGATCACAATTATAGACCCCGTCAAGATCGGTCAACATCAACAAAAGATCGACTTCGGCCAGGGAAGTCAAAAGGGCGGCTAAATTATCGTTGTCTCCAAATTTTATTTCCCGCACGACGACGGTATCATTTTCATTGACCAACGGCAAAATTTCAGCGTTGAGTAACGCCATCAAGGTATTTCGAGCATTCAAATAACGCCGCCGGTTGCGAATATCATCAGCCGTCAGCAGCACTTGAGCGACCACTTGATCATGGGCCGCAAATTCCTGTTCATATTGCCGCATCAAACGCAGCTGACCAACTGCTGCACAAGCCTGTTTTTCCGGAATAGTTAAAGGTGGAACCGTAAAACCCAAAGCCTCAAGACCGGCGGCAACCGCCCCGGAAGTGACCACGATAAAGCTATAGCCCTGACGTCTTAACTCCGCTATTTCACTGGCAAAACGCGTAAAAAAAGAGGTGTTCAGGCGACCATTGTCGGTCAACACAGCACTGCCAAGCTTAACAACCACCAGCTTTACATTCTCAAGATTTGTCCGGCGTATATTTTCCATTATCCTGCACTTCAGTTCACAAAACCATCAATATTTCCCCCGTAAACCTAGTGTAAAAAACCGTAATTGTCAAAAAATATCTTGTTACCTTCATAAAAAGTCAACTGCGCCCTGAGCTTCAACGAAAAAGTACTCTTAAAGTGCTTTGTTCCGCAAAACCTTCGTCATGACGGACTTGATCCGACATCCAGAACATATTAAAATCACAGCCTTCCAGCTTTCGCCGAAAAGTTGTTTTAGCAGAATCACCAACTATTCATGAAGCCCTTAATAATCATCAAAGTAAAAATTTCACTTGAATCAAACTTGACAATGTGATAACTATCACAGGATCGTAATTAATACAGGCTTAATGAGATATTCGATAACCTTTTTTAGGAAAAAGGACCGATCATGAAAACTAAAGAGAGCAAGATTCCGGAGGCGACCATTAAACGCCTCTCCTCATATATCAACTGTCTGGGAAGACTCCAGAACGAAAACAACCCGGTAACCTCTTCAGAAATGCTTGGCGAATCATGCCAAGTCAGCCCGGCCCAAATCCGTAAAGACCTCTCTTACTTTGGTGAATTCGGCGTTCGTGGCGTCGGCTATGACACTGAAAAACTATTAAGCGAGATCAAAGAGATCCTGGGCCTTAACCACAATTGGCCAACCACTGTGGTTGGGGTCGGAAAAATGGGACAAGCTTTGCTCAATTTTGCTTTTTTCAGTAAACATGGCTTTCGTATAATCGCCGCATTTGACAGCGATAAAAATAAAATCGGTAATGAACTTGCCCATGGCGTAACCATTCTACCGACAACCGAGATCGAAAAAACCGTCAAAAATAAAAAAATTACCATCGGCATCATCACTACTCCGGCCGACTCCGCCCAAGAGGTCGCTGACAAACTCGTGGCCGGCGGCATCAAAGGCCTGCTCAATTTTGCCCCTATCAAGGTTAAGGTTCCCGAGACGATCACCTTACGCAACGTCTCGATCACCAGTGAACTTGATAATCTGGCTTATCTCCTGACCCAGAAAAAACGCTGAAATAACAATGCAAAGTTCAGGATTCTAGGGTTGAAAAACTCCTCTTTAACCTAACCCGGCAACACCTCTCGCAGACATTGACCGGTTGCCGAGTCTGACACTTGCGCCACCTCTTCCGGAGTCCCGCAAGCAACCAGTCGACCGCCGCCAACTCCGCCATCGGGACCCAGATCGATGAGATAGTCAGCCGCCTTTATAATATCAAGATTGTGTTCGATAACAATTACCGAATTACTTTCGGTCACCAGCCTCTGCAAGACCTTGAGCAATTGTTTTACATCATGAAAATGGAGTCCGGTTGTCGGCTCATCGAGCAAAAACAGGGTCCGGCCGGTTGCCCGCTTGGCCAGTTCACGTGCCAGTTTAACCCGTTGTGCCTCACCCCCAGAGAGGGTCACCGCACCCTGCCCCAAAGTCATGTAACCGAGACCGACATCCTTTAAAACCCCAAGTTTACCGATCACCTTAGGAATTGCGGCAAAAAATTCAGCCGCCTGATTAATGGTCATGTCCAACACTTCGGCAATATTCGCCCCTTTATAACGTATCTCCAGTACCTCTCGGGTAAAACGCCGGCCGTTGCAAGAGTCGCATTTGACAAAGATGTCGGGTAAAAAATGCATCTCAACCCGGGTCACACCATCCCCCTTGCAAGCTTCGCAGCGGCCCCCCTTGACATTAAAACTGAATCGTCCCGGATTATAACCCCGCGTTCTGGCCTCCGGTAAACCGGCAAAAAGTTCACGAATCGGCGTAAAGAGACCAGTGTAGGTCGCCGGATTAGAGCGCGGCGTCCGCCCGATCGGGCTTTGGTCGATACTGATCACTTTATCGAGCTGATCGAGACCACTGATCTCCTGAAAAGTTCCAACCGGGAAACGGTCACCGTAAAGATGATTGTGGAGAGCCGGATAGAGGGTCTCATTTATCAAGCTGCTTTTCCCGGACCCTGAAACCCCGGTCACGCAAAGCAGCAAACCAAGAGGAAATTCGACATCAATCTCCTGGAGATTGTGCTGAGCTACTCCCTTAATAACGATACACCGCTGCCGATCAACCGTTCTCCGTTCCGGAAGCTCTATTTTTTTTCGGCCCGAGAGATAGAGCCCAGTCAATGAATCTCCGGCTGCGACCTCCTCAGGTCGCCCCTGGGCGACAACCTCACCACCTAGACGGCCGGCCCCGGGCCCCATATCGATAACTTGGTCAGCCGCCATGATTGTCTCCTGATCATGTTCAACCACCAGCAATGAATTACCCAGGTCACGCAGTTTCATTAAAGCCTGAAGAAGACGGCGATTATCTCGCTGATGCAGACCGATACTGGGTTCGTCAAGAACATAGAGAACCCCGGTCAACCCCGAGCCGATCTGGGTCGCCAGCCGGATTCGTTGCGACTCCCCGCCGGAAAGCGTGGCACTGGCCCGTTCCAGACTTAAATAGTCAAGGCCGACATCAATCAGAAACTGCAAGCGAGCGTAAAGCTCACCAAGAATCCGCCGGGCTACAACCTGTTGAGCCGGCGGCAGCTTAAGAGCAGTCAAAAATTTAAGGGTCTGGGGTAACGAATAGCAGGTTAGTTCATAAATATTTAAACCTGACACTTTAACCTGCAAACTCTCCTGATTTAAACGGCTACCGTGACAAAGAGAACAGAGTTGTGGTGAAAGATAACGCAAAAACTCACTGTCATGCTCACCAGCAGCCTTCTCATAGCGCCTTTTTAAACTGGGGATGACCCCTTCAAATTTTCTCTCAGGAGAGTGCTGATAACGTCCATCGGCAAGCAAACCGGGGATTTTGTCCCGCCCCGACCCCGAAAAAATTATCTTCTTGATCTTTTGCGAAAGCTTGGCAAAAGGAACCATCAACGAAAAATCGTAATGCCGAGAGAGCGGCTCCAAAACTTCACTGCGATAGAAAGAGAGTGATTTGCGCCAGGGGGCGAGGGCCCCCTCGGCGAGGCTTAAAGATGGATCGGGAACAATCAACTCGACATCAAAAACCAGATCCCGCCCCAGACCGCTGCACTCGGGACAGGCACCATGCGGATTATTAAAGGAGAACAGACGCGGTGAAAGCTCGGCAAAACTGATGCCGCAATCACTACAGGCCAGACGGCGGGAAAAAAGTTGGCGTTCCCCGTTTACGACCTGCACCGCTACCAGATCGTCAGCTTTGTCCAGCGCCAGCTCCAGCGAATCAACCAGACGGCTACGACTTTCTAAATTGACAACCAGACGATCGACCACCAAAGAGATATCATGGTAACGCTGGCGGTCAAGAAGAGGCGGAGAATCAAGCCGATAAATTTCACCATCCACCTCAATGCGCAAAAACCCCTGACTCAGCAAATCACTAAAAAGTTTGCGATACTCTCCTTTGCGGCGGCGCACGAGCGGAGCCATAATCATCAATTTGGTTCCAACCGGCATTCTTTCAATTGCATCAGCTATCTGGTCGACCGTTTGTGAAGTGATCGGCTGACCACATTTAGCACAGTAAGCAACCCCGACCCGAGCGTAGAGCAGGCGCAGATAATCATAAATTTCGGTCACCGTCCCCACGGTTGAACGAGGGTTATGAGAAACCTTTTTCTGATCGATCGAGATCGCCGGCGAGAGTCCCAAAATCTCATCTACATCAGGTTTTTCCATAAGCTGCAGAAACTGCCGGGCGTAGGCCGACAGAGACTCAACATAGCGTCTTTGCCCCTCAGCATAAACCGTATCAAAGGCCAGTGATGATTTGCCGGAACCACTCAAGCCAGTTATAACCACAAACTGCCGCCGGGGAATGACTAGGCTGATATTTTTAAGGTTATGTTCCCGAGCACCTTTAATTACAATTTCTTCCACGCTACATTCTCAAAATATTAGAAAAAAGTTGGTTAGATTTTTCTTGAAAAACCTGAATTATTCAATTAACCTTACATATATTTTACAATACCGCAACCATAAGTCTAAGGAGCATCCATGACAATCACTGGCCTGCGATTTTTAACTTTTATTTCGATCTTTTCCTGCCTTTTTCTTCCCTCTGCAGGCCAAACTGGAGAAACTGATTTCCGCCTCATATATATAGGTTCTCTCTCAGGCTATGTCAATCTTTGCGGTTGACATAAGAAACAGGTGGGCGGTCTAGCCCGCCAGAAAATGGTGATCGATCTTCTGCGTCAGGACGCAGGCACAGGAAAAAGCCTGTTTATCAACAGTGGGAACCTGACCAAAAGGACCACCAAGAATGATTTTGAGATTAAACGCCAAGTCATCAAAACCGCCCTTAAAAGCTATGAAATTATCGACACTGAAATCTTCACCCCGGGAACCCAAGAATTGATTTACGGACGGCAGATGATGAACTCACTAAAAATTAATGCCCCCAAGAGTACCATTCTTTGCGGCAACCTGGACGGAGTGCCGATTCCGGGAATCGAAACTCATAAAGTTTTCACCATCAACAATAAGAAGATCCTGGTTACGGCGATCATCGATCCGGACCTTGAAAAAAAGGCGATTCACGGACTGCGGACCAAGGATCCATTTGCAATTCTGGAGGAGATCCTCAAAACTCCGCACGACCTGGCCATTGCAGTCCTGCACTTTTCCGACGCCAAAGCCCACCAACTCATCCGCCGCATTGCCGGTCTTGATATAGCTATCCTGGGAACCCAGCGGGGAACTATACAGGGGAGCAAACTCGTTAATGGATGCTGGCTGATTAAAAACAATAACCAAGGGAAAACTATCGGCTATCTGGATTGGGATTTTACGGCTGAATCTCCGACAACCACCAAACTCATCACGGTCGATAAAAAGACGTATGAAACCGACCAGAGGATTGTCAATCTGGTCAGTGACTATGAGACCTGGCTGCGGCAGCACTATATCGAAGTGGAAAAAAGCAAAAAGAAAACAACCACTGAACTGCCCGCCAAAGTCCCCTATGTCGGCAGCCAGACCTGCGGTACCTGCCATCCCAAGATTACCGCCTCATGGAAAAACACCAAACATGCCCGGGCCTACGCCAGCCTAGAAAAAAAGTGCAGGGACTTCTGCCCAGACTGTCTATTCTGTCACGTCACCGGCAGCCCGGAACATGGCAAACAAGGCTTTCGTTCACCAACAGCCACTCCGCATCTCTTCAACATCCAGTGCGAGGAGTGCCACGGCCCAGCCGAGAAACATCTCAAAAATCCGAACCGCCCTTATGGTCTGGAAATTAAAGCTTTGACCTGCACCATCTGCCACACAGCCAATACCGACCCGGAGTTCTCTTTTGAAAAAGATCTGAAGCTAATTGATCACTAAAAAAGCAGTCGTCAATGTGAAAAGCACTTTTTTATTTTCTTTGCAACATATATCAAGACATACTTCACTGTGAATCACAAAAATTTGCAATTATAACCAAAAAAAGAAACCGGGAGTGCATAACCCACTCCCGGTTTCTTTAATCAGCAATAGCCAAGTTGACAAATATTACTAGACCAGACTCTGAAAGGCCTCCTTGCGACCAGTATATTTCTCCCGCATCTGGGGCTTCATCAGTTTACCGGTCGGATTTCGCATTACCTGATCAAACTTGACAACCCGAGGTAATTTATAGGTCGCAAGTCGATCTTTGGTAAAATTAAGCAGTTCTTCAGAGGTCAGGGCCCGCCCCTCTTTCAGCTGAACAATGACCATCACCGCCTCAACCAGGCGTTCGTCCGGGGTCCCGATACAGGCTACATCATCAATATCAGGATGTTCCATTAAGACATCTTCAATTTCGACCGGAAAAATATTTTCGCCACCACAGGTAATCATATCTTTCTTGCGATCGACGATATAGTAGTAACCATCGTCATCGGTCTTCAAAAGATCCCCGGTATAGAGCCAGCCATTCTTTAAAAAATCAGCCGTCATCTCGGGGTTACCAAAATAACCCTTCATCATCCGGGGGGTCTTAAAGATCAGCTCGCCAACCTCTTCTGGACCAACTTCATTACCGGCAAAATCAACCAGTTGGGCTTCAACACCAAACGTCGGCTTACCGATCGAGCCAGGCCGCTCCAGAACTTCATCAGGATAGAGGTTAAAGGAGCCACCCCCACCGCCTTCGGTAATACCGTAGATATTTGAAACCCCGCAAGGCAGGATTTTAACTAGCCGTTTCATAACATCAAAAGGCACCGGTTGAGCCCCGATTTCCATATATCTCCAGCTCGAAAGATCGTAGTCTTCAAGTTTGATATCACCCTTATCAATCGCATTAAGAATCGCAACCGCAATCGGTACGACAAAAAGGACATCGGTCGCCTGCTCTTCGGCTAGGGCTTCGATAATCCATTTAGGATCCTTAAGATCTCTTAGAATTGTCCCGGTAGCTCCAGTAGCATAAAAAGGAGCCCAAAGAAACATCGTACCACTATGATAGAGAGGCAGGAAGAAGAGATAGTTATCATTCTTTTCAATAAAATAACTCATCCCATTACCAATTGCTGTACTATTCAACGAAAAGTGGGTGTGGAGCACCGGTTTGGGTTTGCCGGTAGTCCCAGAAGTAAACATCATCGCCAGATCAGTATCGTCGGTAACCTCGACCAAAGCTTCGGAAGTATCGTCGTGGGCTGCCAGTTCTCGATAATCAAGCATCCCATCACCAATTTTATCACCAACACAAACAAAGTGCTCAATCGTCGTCAACGCTTCCCGAACCGGCTCCACAACCGACAAAAATTCGGATCCGAATATAAAGACTTTAGGACTCGATACCTCGGCTGCAAACTTGATATCATTGCCGACAAAACGGAAATTGAGTGGTACCACAACGCCACCGAGCTTGATAATGGCATAGTAACTGACCAACCACTCAAAGCTGTTGTTCTGTAGGTGCATAACATAGTCACCCTGCTTGACGCCTAACTTCTTACTCAAATAGTTGGCAACCCGGTTGATCGCTTGATTAAACTCTTTCCAGGTCAAAGTACGCCGCTCACCGGTCGCCGGGGTTCGCTCAATTAAACAGATCTTTTCAGGCAGATGGCGGGCATGCAGGCAGGCATAGTTGGCATAATTCATCGTTCTCACACTCCTTCTTTAGAGAAATTATAACTTTGATTCATTCGTAAAAAGTCTCAGGATGGTGTCGTAAAAATTTCGATATAAAAGAAGTCATAGGCTTTCAGGTGTGAGACCATACATTTAGTATGTCGAGTGTCTGAAAAACCGTACGCCTCACAGGAAGTGCCCTTGGGGTACAACGTAATAGATCAAAATTTTTACGACACCATCAACTTTAAAACAAAGTACTAACAGCAAGAACCGTACTACAACAAGTAAATTTATCTCACTAATAAAAAGTGTTTTGGTAACGATTCCGGCCTACTTCACTACCCGGTAAGAAGTCTGGGGTTCTTTTTGCACCATGAGTGATAGCAAACAAGAACTTTTGGGGGTCTGCTAACTACGGTAGTCGGCATTAATCGAGATGTACTCATGGGTCAGATCGGAAGTTAACATGGTGAATTCATCTTCACCTGATTGAAGGTCAATTTTCACCGCAAATTCGGGGCGCCGCAAAACCGCCGCGCCATCTGCTTCACGATAGTCCGGATCACGAACCCCGCCACTGACAACCCTGACCTGATCAAAACTGATGTTAACCAACTCAGGATTGATCTCGACTCCGGCGTAACCGACAGCCGCAATGATCCGTCCCCAATTAGCATCCTGACCGAAAAAAGCGGTCTTGACCAGGGCTGAATTGGCCACTGCCCGACAAATTTTTTCGGCCACCACAACCCCTGACGCCCCGGTGACGGTAACCTCAACCACCTTAGTAGCCCCTTCGCCATCTTTGACAATCATCAAGGCCAGCTCACGTGCTATTTGCAAAAGACCGTCCTCTAAAACTTCAAGGTCAGAGGAACTCGTCAAACAACAACCGGAAACCCCGTTGGCCAGTGCCAGAACCGTATCATTGGTGCTCATATCGCCGTCGACACTGATCCGGTTAAAGCTCTTATCAACCACCCTCCACAACATAGCCTGCCAGATTTGCCGATCAATTTCGGCATCTGTCAGAAGATAGGCAAGCATAGTCGCCATATCAGGATGAATCATGCCGGCACCTTTGGCGATCCCGGTCAAAATCACCCGTCCCTTACTGGTTACGACTTCGATCCCGGCAATTTTTGACACCTTGTCGGTTGTCATAATCGCCCGAGCTGCGGCGTCCAAAGCTTCTTTTTGAGTAATTTTACCCTCTAGATCACCGACCAGAGCCTCAACCCCTCTAAGAACCGTGGTCACCGGAAAAGGTTCACCAATTACCCCGGTTGAGGAGATAAAAATCTCCTCACGCGTAAGTTCCAGGGCCGCCGCTAGAACCTCAGCGATCGTCATCACATCAATTTCACCCTGATGACCGGTACAAGCATTGGCGTTGCCGCTGTTGATCAGGACGGCGCGCAGATCATGACCTTCAGCTATCTGTTTGCGACCATAAATAACCGGGGCTGCAGGGAAACGATTTTTGGTAAAAACTGCAGCCGCAACTGCGGGACAAGAACTCAGCAACAACGCCAGATCAAGTGCGTCGCCCGCTTTCAGGCCACAATGAATACCGACAAATTGATAACCGGGACATATTTTTATATTTTCAGACATTTTAAATACCTAACCCAGCGGAAAACCTTCTTACGAATAGATCATAACTTAAACTTCGAACGCTAAACTGCGAACCTTATTTCCCGCAACATTTTTTGTATTTTTTACCACTACCGCAGGGACAAAGGTCGTTACGACCAATCTTTTTACCGCTAACTATCGGCTTTCGTTTACCATCCTCACTCCGACCGCGACGCGAAAGAACTGTCTCATGCTCTTGACGGGCCTGCTGGTCAAGCTCCTCGACCTCCTCTTCCCGGGTCACCTGAATATGGAAAAGTTGACCGATAACATCTTCTTTGATACGTTCGATCATATCGGCAAACATCTCGAAACCTTCACGCTGATACTCACGCAAAGGATCTTTCTGCCCGTACCCGCGCAAGCCAATACCTTCCTTGAGCTGGTCGATTGCATAGAGATGATCTTTCCACAAATTATCTATGGTATGCAGGAGGATAATCTTTTCCAACTGACGCAAGGTTTCAGCACCCATCTCAACTTCCCTGGCGGCATAGCTTTTCCGCACCAGCTCCTGCAACTCCTCGACAAGCATTTCAGCATCATCAAGAAGTGCCAGCTCCGACCCTTCAGAAAAATCGACGGCCAGACCAAATGAGCGCTGCAGGCCAAGCATCAAAGAATCAAAGTCCCATTCGGCGGCATTACGTGAGCCCCCGGTAGCGGCACTCAGCATCTCTTCGACAACATCCTCGGCATACTCGACAACCAGTTCTTGAAGGTTCTCATTACCCAACACTTCGCGACGCAAGGCATAGATGGTTTCTCGCTGCTTGTTCATGACATCATCATATTCAAGCAGCTGCTTGCGGATATCAAAGTTGTGACCCTCGACCCGTCGCTGAGCATTTTCGATCGCCTTGGAAATCATCTTGTGCTCAATCGGCTCACCCTCTTCAATGCCCAGGGTATCCATAACCTTGGCAATGCGCTCGGAACCAAAAATCCGCATCAGGTCATCCTCTAGACTAAGATAGAAACGAGATGACCCGGGATCCCCCTGGCGACCGGAACGCCCCCTTAACTGATTATCGATACGCCGACTTTCATGTCGTTCAGTGCCCAGAATATGCAGGCCTCCGGCCTTAAGAACCTCCTCACGTTCAGCTTCACATTGCTGCCGGTAACCAGCTATGACCTGCTCGCGCTCGCTAAGACTCATCTCATCATTCAATTTGGTCTTGGCCATCATCTCGGGATTGCCACCTAGTACGATATCAGTTCCACGCCCGGCCATATTGGTGGCAATAGTTACGGCCCCCTGGCGACCGGCCTGAGTAATAATCTCGGCCTCTTTCTCATGAAATTTGGCATTCAAAACTTCATGTCTAATCCCTTTACGCTTCAGCACCTTAGCTAAATGTTCAGAATCTTCAATCGAGATAGTTCCGACCAGGGCTGGCTGTCCAGCCTCATGACAGACAACAATCTCTTCAACAACAGCATTATATTTTTCCTTACCGGTCTTAAAAATCACATCAGGATTATCTTTCCTGATCATCGGCATGTTAGTGGGCACGACAACTACGGATAGACCATAGGTCTGGGAAAATTCAACGGCCTCGGTATCGGCAGTCCCGGTCATCCCGGCCAATTTATCATACATGCGAAAATAGTTCTGAAAAGTGACGCCCGCCAGGGTCTGATTCTCGCGCTCGATTTTGACCCCTTCTTTGGCTTCAAGAGCCTGATGCAGGCCATCACTATAGCGGCGCCCATCCATCAAGCGCCCGGTAAATTCATCGACAATAATAACCTTGTCATCCTTGACCACATAATCAACATCCCGCTTAAAAAGAACATGCGCTTTCAAGGCCTGATTAACATGATGCAGGGTCTCGATCTGAGCCGGTTCATAGAGATTATTGACCTTAAGCAGCTCTTCAACCCGAGCCACCCCGGCCTCCGTAAGGGTCGCTGAGCGACTTTTTTCATCAAGTTCATAATCGGTCGCTTCTGCCTGCGCCTGGTTACTCTGGATCAAGTTACGCATCGCTTTATCAATAACATAGTATTTTTCGGTACTGTCGTCGGTAGGTCCGGAGATAATCAACGGAGTTCGCGCCTCATCGATAAGAATACTGTCAACCTCATCGACAATCGCGTAAAAGAGCGGCCTCTGCGCGTAATCTTCAAGAGAAAATTTCATATTATCGCGGAGATAGTCAAAACCGAACTCATTATTGGTACCGTAGGTAATATCAGACCCATAAGCTTTCTGACGCTGCTGATCATCAAGCTCATGAAGGATAGTCCCAACCGAAAGTCCCAGAAATTCGTAAATGGTTCCCATCCAGGCAGCATCACGACGAGCCAGATAATCATTTACGGTTACAATATGTACACCTTTACCAGCCAAAGCATTAAGGTAGACCGGCAGGGTCGCAGCCAAAGTTTTACCCTCCCCGGTTTTCATCTCGGCAATTTTGCCGTCGTGGAGAACGATGCCACCCATGATCTGGGAATCAAAATGGCGCATCCCCAAAGTTCGCATCGCGGCCTCACGAACCACAGCAAAAGCTTCCGGCAAAAGCTCATCAAGGGTTTCACCCGCTTGAAAACGCGATTTTAACTCCAGGGTTTTACCCTGAAGCTGACTGTCCGAAAGAACTTTAAGCGCCTCCTCTTCCCGGTTCACCTGTTCAACAAGGATTTGCATACCCCTTATTTCACGATCATTTTTGCTACCAAATATTTTTTTCAGGATATTTGCCATGAAACTTCAACCTCTTAAAATAAAAAGTCCTCGCAAAAAACGCCGACTAACGTTTACGAGGACCAACTGAACAGATGCATAACCGCCTAGAATCCCAGGATGTCATGTACCTCAATCCAACAAATAGTCAACCGGATTTACCACATTACCGTTTAACACAACCTCGTAATGAAGGTGGGGACCGGTACTACGACCGGTATTGCCGAGAAGACCCAGTTCCTGACCACGAATCACTGAATTTCCGTTTTGGACTACTATCTTTGAAAGATGACCATACTTGGTCACCTTACCCAAACCATGATCAACGATCACAATTTTTCCATAACCACCTTTATAACCGGCAAAAACAACTTGGCCATCGGCAGTCACCACAACCGGGGTACCAGCCCGATTGACAATATCAATTCCCTTATGAAGTTCACGACGACCGGTAAAAGGCGAAACACGATAACCGAAACGAGAGCTGATCCAACCTCGTACAGGCCACACTGACGGAGTGAAGTTAAGTAACGTCTGCTGTTCTTTAAGGTGAGCGCTCAAATGCCCAAGTTCGCCCTCTTCACAAGCGATATCAAGCTCTAAACGTTGCAATTCCCGATGCATACGGGCCAATTGTTGTTTACGTTCAGTGTCAATACTCGAAACCGTCAACTCAGCGGCCAAGGGATCAGGCCCGCCCACGCTCCGGGTCTCCACCTGTCCTGGCACAATTGCCAAGTTGGCCATAACCTTAACCCGGGCATTACTCTCTTTCAACTTTGTAAACTGATCATAGATATCGGTCATCCGCTGTGAAAAGAAATTTATCTGTTTCTCCAATTCACGATTTTTTTTTGCCAAACGGCTGTAATCATTAATATTATTTAAGTTTACTAAGTAGAGCGCAATAGCCACCAGAGCCCCCAGAAAAAGGGCGCAAAGCCCGGGGGTAATCAACCACAGGATCCTTTTTGCCTGCTTGACCGGCATGGTCAATTTACGATGCACGCCGCTCCCGGTTCGAAAAAGTACCAGCGTATATCGGTCTTTAGACTTCATCAAGATAATCCACCCTCAAGTTTGCCGGCTTCGTAAAAAGTCCATCACTCAAGTCTTTCCCAATAAATAACAGAGTGACGACCAGCTGTTTATTCTCAATCATTACTGCAACCCCATTAAATTGGGCAACCCTAAATAACAAAGTGCCACCAGATTGTCAATATTTTAGCTTTTCCCTGACAATCTTGTCAAACCTGGTTTTGTATGTTAAACAAGGCTCTCGCCACAATTGTCGCCCGGGGCTTGTCTGAAAAACCGGTATCTCAACATAAATATAAATTTACTTCGCAACCAGCAAAAATATCGGGCGGCTCCATGATGCAGACCAAATTGATTATAAAAATAAAGGGATAATAAAATCATTCAAGCAGGGAAACCCCCTACTTAAGATCAGCCTTGGCCATGAAGATACTCCCGACATGGTCGATAAACTTGGCCTGCAGGTCTTGATGAAAAAAGCAAGACTATAACCTTTGAACGGCTGACGTCAACCTGATGCCCCCCGGTTTCCGCTTTACTCACTCCCTTCTCCTGTGTTAAAAAGCCCCATGCGAAATATCGGGATAATCACCAAACACAAAAACCAGCGGGCTCTTGAAACCGGTATAAAACTAAGTGGCTGGCTTAAAGAACGTAGACTTTGCGTACTTTGTGAAGATAAACTGGCGACACCATTAGAACTCGAAAGTTTCACAAAACCAGAGATCTCCGAACAAGCCGACTTGATTGTTGTCCTCGGCGGGGACGGCACCATGCTCAGCATCGCCCGCCACATAAAACGCAGCAACCTACCAATTCTCGGCGTCAATCTGGGAGGCCTGGGTTTTTTGACAGCCATCACCCTAGATGAACTTTTCAAAGTCATGGTGGAGGTCTTGGCCGGCAATTTTTCCTTAAGTCCCCGCATGATTCTTAAGATAACTCTCTACCGCCGGGAGCAACCCGCCTCTAACCATTACGTGCTCAATGATGTCGTTATCAATAAAGGAGCGATGGCACGTATCATAGATCTGAAAACGGTTATCGACGATAAGCTGGTCGACACCTTCAAAGCCGACGGCCTTATTTTTTCGACTCCGACGGGCTCCACCGGCTACTCTCTGTCCGCCGGAGGCCCAATTGTCTACCCTACTTTAAACAGTATCACAATCGCCCCAATCTGCCCTCATACGCTTACCAACCGACCACTCATTGTACCTTCCAATGTCACGATTGAAACAACCTTGACATCGACCGACAGCGATGATGTTTTTTTAACCCTTGACGGCCAGGTCGGTTTTTCCCTACTACCTCTCGATAAGGTCATCATTACCAGAGCCGATCATGATATCAAACTTGTCGCCTCACCAAGCAAAACCTACTTTGAAGTTCTGCGCAACAAACTCAAATGGGGCGAACGCTATCAAAACATGAACCCCTAAACTAGCTACCGAGAATATAACGACCCTCATGCTTAAACACCTGACCATCAGTAACTTCAAACTGATCGACCACATCGAATGTGATTTTAATGCCGGTTTAACCGTCCTGACCGGTGAAACCGGCGCCGGTAAATCAATTATCCTGAGTGCCCTGATCACCCTTTTGGAAGGCAAACCGGGCGCCGACATATTCCATGACGAAAACCAGCCGGTAATTATCAGCGCCATCTTCTCTCTACCGAATAATCCAGCTTTTCACTCACATCTTAATAATCTCGACTTCGCCAGTGACCATGATGAAATCATCCTGCGCCGCCATATAAGCCGCAAAAGCCACGGCGGCATCAACAACCGCATCTACCTAAACGACCAACCGACCACCGGCAACACTGTCACTTCTCTGGCCACCTACCTGATTGAATTTGTCGACCAACACCAACAGCAAAGCTTACGTAATCCTCGAGAACCCCTGCGCCTGCTCGACGCTTATGGCGGTCTGTTGCCTTTAAAAGAGAAGTACTGCACTCTTTTTCACGAATACCAAGAACACGAACGCCAGCTTGATCAGTGGCAGCAAAAACTTAGCGAGGCGGCCCGGCAAATAGACTACTACACCCACCAACTCACAGAACTGAGCGACGCCCGCCTTGCCCCCCGGGAAGAAGACGAGCTACTGGCCCTACGCCTGCAATACCAGCAGGTCGATAAACTTCGAGAACTGACCCGGGAAGCCGAAGAAATCAGTTACTCGAATAATAGCTCAATCATTGACAACTGTTATCGCCTGCTTGAAATCTTCAGTGAACTTTCCCGCCGGGATGCCGAAGCACCCCGGGCGGAGGAAACCTTAACCGGGATCATTGACAGCCTTCAAGATATCTGCAAGGAAAATCGCAACTACACGACCCGCTTGGAAATCGACGAACAAACTATCGAAGAAACCGAAGAGCGGCTGGCCATTCTGGAACGCCTCAAACGAAAATTCGCCACCGACATAAATGGTCTGATTGAGTTGCGTAATGAACTTGAAGAAAAAATCGGGGTTTGGGAAAATCGCGATACTGAAAAAGAGGGCCTGACCCTTGAACTTTCAAAAAAAAGAGAGCAAATGTTGAATGCGGCCGAAAAACTTAGCCGAGGCCGCCAGGAACAGGGAAAGATCCTGGCCCAAACCGTAACCCGCCACCTACATGATCTCAACCTGTCCCAAGCCCGTTTTCTCATTAAAAGAGAAGATATCCCCTGCTCGGCTGCCGGCAAGGATCACATTACCTTCCACTTCAGTGCCAACCCCGGTGAAGAACCGGCCCCCATCGGAAAGATCGCCTCCGGCGGCGAGCTTTCCCGACTTTTACTGGCGCTAAAAACCTCGGTCGCCCAGCGTTATCAGCTACCAACCATGATCTTTGACGAGGTCGACACCGGCCTTGGCGGTGGCACGGCTGCCGCGGTCGGCCGTAAAATTGCCGACATCGCAGAAAACTGCCAAGTGATTACCGTAACCCATCTACCCCAGGTTGCGGCTTTTGCTGATCAGCACTTTATCATTGATAAAATAAGTTGCCCAGAGAAAGAACAAACCAAGATCCAACTTATCAGGATCGCCCCGGAAAAAGAGCAGGATCGAATCCGTGAACTGGCTCGTATGGGCAGTGGCGAAGAGATCACTAAAGAAGCCAAAGAGCACGCCAAGATATTACGCAAAGAAGCCCGGAAAATGGTTTCATAAAAAACCAGCTCTCCGACCGAGCGCGAGTAAGCACCTGGTCGGGGATTGGAAAAAGGATAAATTAAGATGATTCGCCGAGCTACCATAAAAGATGTCAGGACCATCCAGAACGCTCTTGAGCACTACGCCAAAGAAGGTCTGCTGTTGCCCCGTTCACTTAGCGACCTCTATGACCACCTGCGCGATTTCATCGTATACCAAAAGGCAGAAAAGATTTTCGGCGTCAGCGCCCTGCATGTCTGTTGGGAAGATCTGGGAGAGATTCGCTCACTGGCCGTCCTGCCACCCCACACGAAACAGGGAATCGGCCGGCAACTGGTTAACGACTGCGAAAAGGACGCCATCCAACTGGGTTTAAAAAAGGTCTTCACCCTGACCTATCAGGAAAGCTTTTTTACCGGTCTCGGCTATCAAACTATCAACAAAAACCAGCTCCCTCATAAAGTTTGGGGAGACTGTCTAAAATGTCCCAAGTTTCCCGATTGTGATGAAATCGCCATGATCAAAACACTCTAAAGACCGTCTTCTTCACCAACCACCCGATTACGCCCAGCGTTCTTAGCCCGATAGAGGGCCTGATCAACCCTTGCGACATAATTCCCCAGGGTATCGGCCTTATGTTTTTCTATATTTTTATAAAAAATGTTACCCTGAAACGGCAGAAAAAATTAAAAAACAACCCTATTTCTCCCCTCTTTTTTAGCCTGATATAGTTTTTTATCGGCCTGCTCAACCAGCATGCCTGGTTCAGCCATTGAAACATCGTAGGCCGCCACTCCGAGACAAACTGTTAAACATCCCTCTGTCTGACCCACCAATATAGGCTGTTGCTCCTGACCGCAAATCTCAGCTTTCTCGATCTCCAGCCGATAACGTTCGGCCACTCCGGTCGCATCCTCGATCCCACCATGGCAGAGAACCGCAAACTCTTCGCCACCATAACGGGCCACGATATCACTATGCCGGGTGTTGTCCAACAAAATGTTAGCAACCGTCAGGAGCACCTTGTCACCGGCCGGATGACCATGGGTATCATTATAGTGCTTAAAATTATCGATATCGATCATAATCAGGGAGAGGGCTCCAGAATAGCGTTTAATACGTTCAAACTCCTCTCGTAAACGCTGTTGAAAATGACGATGATTATAGAGTCCGGTCAAACCATCGGTAATTACCAACTTACTTAGGGTCTCCTCTTTCTCACGCAACCCGGTAATCAGAATGGCCTGCTGAAAGGCCGCTTCCCGCAGAATTTCGGCCGCACTGCGGTCGCCCTGTTCGGAGAATATACAATTCAACTGCTCCTTCAAAGCCCGAACCTCTTCGCGGGCCTGAATCAGCTCTTTTTTCAGTTCAGTCCGACTCTGCTCGAATTTCTTTTCGGCCATCGTGCAAGATCCCCGTATTTATAATCTTTGTATGGAATGTCGCTATCCCACCCAGATTAATGCTGGACTCTATAAAAGACTTTACCTGAACAGCCTATCTCTGCTATAGCCCAGAACCTCTTTTCATACCGTAAGGAAGCCAAAAATTCAACCCGTAAAAACAACCTAGTAAATAATTTATCAGAAACCCACCTTATGACCTCCACTAACGCGTCAATAAGTAACCGACAAAACATAACTCATGAACCGGTGATCATCCCTCGTTCAGGCCATCCAATCTCCCGTAAAAAGATCGCCCATAATGCGATAAAAATCCTCTACCGGCTCAAGAATAGCGGCTTTGCCGCCTACCTTGCCGGCGGTGCCGTACGAGACCTGCTTTTGGGACAAACCCCCGTCGACTTTGACATTGTCACCGATGCCAGTCCCAAACAGATTAAAAGACTATTCCGCAACTCACGCATTATCGGCCGGCGCTTCCGCCTGGTCCATATCTTCTTCCATGAAAACAACCGTTCCAACCCGCAGATTTTCGAGACCGCCACCTTTCGCCGGCAGGTCACCTCAGAATATGACGACCTCGAACGTATCAAGGAACAGCCGGAATTGGCCAACAACCTCTTCGGATCTCCAGAAGAAGATGCCCAACGCCGGGATTTCACCATCAATGCCCTTTTCTACAATATTAAAGATTTTTCCATAATCGACCATGTCAACGGTCTGCAGGACCTTGAAGATGGCATCATTCGGATTATCGGCGACCCGGACAAACGTTTTAGCGAGGATCCGGTCCGGGTATTACGAGCTCTTGAATTTGCTTGCCGTCTCAATTTTACGATTGAGAATGAAACCGGCAAAGGCCTTAAAGCGGGCGCCCCCGGACTGGCATCCATTCCAGCCGGCCGTTTACGCGAAGAATTAAGAGGTCTCTACACCAAAAAAACCACCGCCGCCCTGCTCTCTCTTGGCAACCACTACCAGATTAACCATCATTGGCTGCCTGAGCAAATTGCCGACAACATTGCCAAAGCGATCCCCATTTTAAAAAAAGTTGAAGCATTTTTCCCATTGGCCGATAATGATAATGAACTCGAAAAAATGACGGTCACCGCCCTCCTCTTGCCGGGCATTCTCAAAAATTACCCACTTGCCGATGGGATCCGCCTCAATCTGATCCAGGAAAAAGTTGAAGAGCATTTAAAACCCTTAAATCAGCGTTTCAGTCTGCCCCGTTTTCAGCGACATGCCATCAAAGATATATTCACCCTGCTCTACCGCTTGGGCCGCGGTGACAAACGGGTCAAACAACTGCTCAAAAGAGACAATTTCTTCGCCGCCCTCTTCTTTTATGCCGTCATCACCCAAGAGGTAACGCCACAACCTTCGCACTTTTTTTTCTGGAGTCAACAGAGTAACCATTTAAATCATAATAACGAGGCCCGGGGTCTGGACTACAGCAGCCTTTTCAATAAACCTAAAAGAAAACCGGTTGTCGGCCCTGACGAAAGCCAAGCTCCTGGTGAACCCCAAACCAAGGAGCAGGAATGATGCAGTCGCAGCTTAACCTCGGCCAGATCGACTATTTGAACTGCTGGCCTCTTTATCACCAACTAAACGGGGTTCCCAACGGTAACCATTTCACCTTAAGACCCGGCCATCCAGCCCAACTCAATCAGGAACTCGAAAACGGTGAGATCGATATAAGTCCCTCATCCTCAATGCTTCTGGCCGTAAGCCCTAAAAGTGATTATTTCGTGATGCCCGACATTGCTATCGCCTCGCTGACCGAAGTCCGCAGTGTCCTCCTCTTAAGCCGCCGCCCCTTGTCTGAGCTTAACGGTTGTAGCATCTCTCTGACCAGCCACTCATTGACCTCTATTTTTCTTTTAAAGGTTATTCTCTTCCATTTTCAAGGGCTTAACCCGGGAAAAATCACCTTTACCACAGAAGAATTCACCCCACACCAAAACCGGGAAGCCGCTCTGATCATCGGTGATCAGGCTTTAGGGATCTACCATAACCCGCCGCCGGGTTTCCAAATCTACGATTTAGGCCACCTTTGGCATCAGTTCACCGGCCTGCCTTTCGTTTACGCTCTCTGGATCGGGCGCAAACCGGCCCTTAAGGATAAGCGCCCAGCACTCATTGATCTACACCGAAACCTAACCGAAATTGTTGCAAGATTACCCGAAAAACTCGCCGACCTGACCGAACCGGCTCTTTTAAAGATGGGGGGAAACCCCACGATCAATCCCTCTCAATTACTCGCTTACTGGTGTCAGGCGATCTCCTACAAGCTTGACAATCAGGCTCTTGAAGGACTTGAACTATTTTACCGTATTGCCAAGAATCTCGGTTTGATCAACAAGGTTCCCGAACTTGATTTTTTTCCGAGCCCGAGATACATGGACAAGTAACTTGCTTTCAAAAATATTTTGGGATACATAATAAAGAATGGATAATAAACAAACATTTACCCCATTAGTTGAAGCTTCGGCCCAGTTACAGGATTTATTAACAACAGTTTGCAATAACTGCGGGCCAGCCTTAAAAGAAGCGGTCAAAAACAGCTGTGCAGCCTTGCAACAAGGAAATAAGCTCCTCTTTTTCGGCAACGGCGGCAGTGCCACCCAAGCCCAGCACCTGGCGGCCGAGCTGATCAACCGTTTCCTGATTGACCGGCGACCAATGGCTGCCTTGGCCCTGACTTCCGATTCTGCAGTCACCACCGCAATCAGTAATGACTACTCTTTTGCCGAACTTTTTGTCCGCCAACTTGAAGGTCTTGGCCGCGCCGGCGATATTGCCGTAGCCCTAACCACCAGCGGGACTTCAGAAAACATTATTGCCGGATTGAAACGGGCCCGGGAACTAAAAATGACGACTATCGGCCTGCTCGGCCGTGACGGTGGCGACTGCCTCGAACTTTGCGATATCGCCCTGCTGGTACCAGCTACCAATACGGCCCGCATCCAGGAGATCCATCTCCTTTTGGGGCACCTGCTCTGCGGCCTGGTGGAAAAAGAGATGGCTTAGTAAAATGAAAAATATAGAATTAAACAAAAAGCAACTGACTACCTACCCTCTGGCGTCACGTCCGAGCAAAGTCAGCATAAACCGTTTTGCCAAAACACTGACCGGGAAAGAAAGCGTTGCCGGCCTGCTTGATAAACTGCCGGGGTTTCTCGCCGCCGATGATCTGAGAAACGTAATCAACACCATAATTTCAGTTCATCAACAACAGCGCTCTATCCTGCTCGGCATGGGAGCCCACGTCATCAAGGTTGGCCTGACACCATTAATTCTGCAATTGGTTGAAAAAGGGGTGCTGAGTGGTATTGCTTTAAATGGGGCCGGGATTATCCATGATTTCGAAATCGCTTATGCCGGCCACACTTCCGAAGATGTCGCTGACGGCATAAGCAGTGGTAATTTCGGCATGGCCCAAGAGACCGGTGAACTCTTAAACCGGGCAATTTTGCTGGGCGACCGGGAGGGTCTCGGCTTAGGAGCCGCTGTGGGCCGGATGATCTGGGAAGAAAAACTACCACATCGTGAAATGAGCCTGCTCGGACAATGTTACCGAATGCAAATCCCGGTCACTGTCCATGTCGCCATCGGCACCGACATCATCCATATGCATGCGGCCGCTGACGGGGCCGCAATCGGCAGCACCAGCCTCAAAGATTTTGACAGGTTCTGCGGCTTAGTCGCACAACTCAAAGGTGGTGTCTACATCAATCTCGGTTCAGCGGTGGTTCTACCCGAGGTTTTTCTCAAGGCGATCTCACTGGTTCGCAATCTCGGCCATCAAGTAGACAACCTGACCACTGTCAATATGGACTTCAACCGTCAGTATCGATCTTTTGAAAATGTCGTCAAACGCCCAACCCTCGGCAACGGCCGGGGCTACCAAATCATCGGCCACCATGAGATCATGTTTCCCCTGCTGGTTGCCGGAATTCTGGCCCAGTTAGAAAATGAATGAAAGGAAAATAATAATGGATCTATCAACTTACCGGATCGGTATTATCGGCAGCGGCAATATGGGTAAAGCCATTATCAAGGGACTGCAAGTCGCTAAACAAAGCCCGACGATTGCCGCTTGGGATGCACTTAGCGACAATCGTAAGCTTCTCAAAGAGGAGCTACGGGTCACGGTTCCACAAAATAACCGTGAGCTGGTTTTAAACAGCAACATTATTATTCTGGCTGTCAAACCCCAAGTCATAGATCTGGTTATAACTGAGATCGCAGACTCCCTGACAGAAGAAAAGCTACTCATCTCGATCGCTGCCGGAGTATCGTGCAAACGTCTTGAAAATGGTTTGAAGGCTCCGGTTCCGACGGTCCGTATCATGCCCAACACCCCGGCTCTGATCAACCGGGGAATCTCGGCAATTGCGGCCGGCTACCATGCCGAAAAGAAACATTTGGAGATAACCCAAAATATCTTTTCCTGCCTGGGTGAAACCGCTTTAGTTCCAGAGAGTGCAATGGATATGGTGACTGCCGTATCCGGTAGCGGACCGGCTTATGTTTTTCTCGTTATTGAGGCCCTGCTTGATGCCGCCGTCGGCCTCGGTATGGCCCGGGAACTGGCCCGAAAACTGGTAATCGAGACCGTTCTCGGCTCGACCGAACTGCTCAAAGAAAGCGGCAAGCATCCGATGGAACTAAAAGATATGGTCACCTCCCCCGGCGGTACTACAATTGCCGGCCTCGCCGAGCTTGAGAAAAACGGCCTGCGCCACGCCTTCAACGAAGCTTTAAAAAGCGCTTGTCAACGTTCGCAGGAGTTAGGCAACGAGTAGTTAAACCATCAAAAATATAAATAAATTGAAAGAAACTAAAGCTCATGCATGATTTAATAAAAAGTATTAATCGATTAAAAAAAGAGCGCCAGGCGATTCTTCTGGCCCATAACTATGAACCCCCGGAAATCCAGGATATTGCCGACATAACCGGTGATTCACTGGGTCTAAGCGTCGATGCAGCCCGGCTTAAAAATCCGGTAATTGTCTTTTGTGGGGTTCGCTTTATGGCCGAAAGTGCCGCCATCCTGGCACCTGATAAAAAAGTCATTCTGCCACGTTTGGAATGTGGTTGCGGCCTGGCGGATACGGCCGAGGCTACTGCCCTGCGGAAAATGCTCCGGGAAAAACCCAATGCCATGGTCGTCACCTATGTCAACTCTTCAGCCGAAGTCAAAGCCGAAAGTGACATCTGCTGCACCTCGGGCAATGCTGTAAATGTTGTCAGATCGATACCGAATGACCAGGAGATCATCTTTGTTCCGGACCGCAATCTTGGAGCCTATGTCCAGGAGCAAACCGGCCGCCAGATGATCTTATGGGATGGCGCTTGCCCGGTTCATGATGCAATCCGGGCGACGGATATAATCAAAGCTAAAAAGGCACACCCTAAAGCCTTACTCATCGTCCACCCGGAATGCCGCCCTGAAGTCACCAAACTGGCTGACGGCGTTTGCAGTACCGGTGGCATGTTCGACTTTGTCAAGCATTCGACTGCCAAAGAATTTATTATCGCAACCGAAGAGGGGATGCTCTACCCCTTAAGAAATGCCCACCCCGACCGGACTTTCCAGCGCGTTGCCAAAGATGTCCAAAATGCAATGATCTGCCCTGACATGAAGATGATCTCACTTCTCGATATCCATAACGCCCTTGAGAAACTTGAACCGGTGATCACGGTCCCCAAAGAGATAGCCGACCGCGCCCGCCTGGCTCTCGAAAGAATGCTGGCTGTACCGCGCCATTGAGTAAAGTAGAGTTACAAAAAAAGGCCACCCCCGAATTTTTCCGAAGATGGCCTAAAAAAAGCTAATGGATCAACAAACTGAACACCTTCCACAATAACACTATGGCTTAATAATTTTCCCCCAACAATTCAAAATGAGCCTGGGCATGATTACAGGCGGCACACAAATCAGGAGCTTCATTGCCACTATGCAGGTATCCACAATTGCGACACCGCCAAGTGACCTTATCATCACGTTTGAAAACGCGCCCAGCCTCAATATTAGCGGCTAAATCAAGATAGCGCTTCTCATGCTGTTTCTCAGCCACGGCAATTGCCAAAAAGATACCGGCAATCTCGGCAAAGCCCTCTTCACGAGCGATAACCGCAAATTCGGGATACATCTCGGCATGCTCATGATTTTCACCGGCCGCCGACTCTTTCAGGTTATCAAGAGTCGAACCGACCACCCCGGCAGGAAAAGAACCGCTGATTTCGATTTCACCACCTTCCAACAGTTTAAAAAGACGTTTAGCATGCTCTTTCTCCTGATCGGCAGTTTCACCAAAAATCTCTGAAATTTGCACATAACCTTCTTTTTTCGCCTTACTGGCAAAATAATTATAGCGGTTACGGGCCTGACTTTCACCGGCAAAGGCGGTGAGAATATTCTTTTCGGTTTTACTTCCTTTAAGGGTTGCCATAACGACCTCCTATGAATTAAAATTCTAACGCTTACCAAATAAAGTTCATCAAGGTAATACTCATACACCGAAACAAAGCCCGCCGTCAACCCTAATCCACAAAATACTAGCCCAACGTATTTCTCCCTTGCGCCAACGGCAAAACCGCCCTATAATATTCACAATGATTCAAAAACCCCACTATTAGAGAATAAAAAACAACCGGAGTCTGGACTTTTATGGAAAAAATCAAGAAGTTTTTCAAAAAGGATCGTTTTGCGGCCCACAACGATATCACTCTGCTTGAGGCCCGCCCAGGTTACGCTAAAGCCGAACTTATCATCAGCGACAAACATCTCAATGGGGTCGATATTACCCATGGCGGAGCCATCTTTACCTTGGCCGATCTCACCTTTGCCGTGGCTTCGAATTCTCACGGCACGATCGCAGTCGGCATCAGCGCAACCATCTCCTACCTCAAGGCGACACACCAGGGAACCCTCACCGCCGAGGCCCGGGAAGTTGCACTTAACCCCAAACTGGCAACCTACCAGGCCGAGGTACGCGATGAGCACGGTGAGCTTGTTGCTATTTTCCAGGGTACGGTTTATCGTAAAAAAGCGAGCCTCGAGATAACCGCTTCGTAATAACCGGGATTATAACACACTACTTGCTAAAAAAATATAAAGCCGTTGACCCAACCGCTGAAACTTCCAGACAAAAAAAGCGGCGGCCTTAGTTGCAAGAACTATATTCGCCCTTAAAAACCACAACGCAAAAACTCCGGCAGACGCTACTTAAAAATGGGGTGATTACCTCCTCATCTCGACCTTTTCTACAAAATTGGTATTGTGATAATTGTACCAATTTGCTTACAGGTTGCAGTTACGTATATTTACTATGAAGTTCAAGTTTATTGTTTGACAGAAAAGTTAAGATTGGCGGATGCAATTTATCAGTCAAGGATAAAAATTTGACCCCATTCATCAAAGCAAATAGAGATAAGAAAATAGATTTTTAGGATGACAACGATTTTCCATAATTACCTCACAATATCTGGATATGTGGAAATAGTAGCCATCTATTAGTGTCAATATCATGAAAAGTTTCCACTTATTGACAATGTTATATGCTACTTCTAAGGAGAAAATATGTTTTGTAAAGAATGCGGAAATAAAGTTGAAGATACTGCAAAATTTTGCTCAAAGTGCGGAGCTTCAACGTCAGAAAAAGGTGTTAAAACAGCCTCAGTTGACCTAAAGACTCCAGTCGTGACAGCAAAACCGGTATTTATACCATGGATAACTATTGCATCAGTGTTGCCAATTCAGCTATTCATAACAGTTTGGGCAGGAGGCCTTTTGGGTGGTTTGGGACTGCTTGGCGTAAATGCACTTGGCCTAAACCTTCCAATATGGTCCACATTTGTGTTCTTTGGAGCATTGGTATTTTTCGGCATTCCATTTTTAGCCTACTACGCAAAGAAAAAGACGTATGCTAAAACAGAATATAAATTTTACCCAGACAGACTAGAGTACGCAGAAGGGTTTTGGACTGTAGAAAACAAAACCATCAAATACAAAAATATTACGGAAACCAATTTGAGAAGAGGTATTCTTCAAAAGAAATATGGTATAGGGTCAATAATTTTTTCTACACCATCAACTGGTACTCAACAGGGGAGTGCAAGAAGTGGTATAATAATTTCTGACATCGAGAATACAGAAAAAATTTACAGTAAAGTACTAGAATTAATTGGATAAATCATATAACAAAGGCATGAACACTGATCAAAAAATGCGCCCGAAATTTCAGTCCTTATTCCGTATGCCTATAGCACATTTTTTGACAGGTTATGCCAAACGATAGGACGGACCGCTTCGCGGCCCGTCCTATCGGGTGCTGTTGAGGGCCTCGACCACGATTGATATTCTCCGCGCTCCGCCTATCAATCGCGTTCGAGCCGACTCCGCGTCTTGGTGTCTACGCAAGCAAGCTTGCTTCGCCACCTGCGATGCTCGCGGCTCAACAGCACCCGTTAGCTGAGCCAGAACAAAAACTAATTATTGAAAAAGACAAAAATAATATCTGGGATATTCAGCAAGTTAAATCCAATCCCAATGATCTTTTAACAGCAATTTGGGTCGGGCATACTAACATCCCAAAATTAATGAGTTAAGGTGTTTAGTTTTTAAAAGCCCTTAAACTCGTATCTTTGACCCCAAAACACATCTTTAAGAAGAGGAATCATGGACAGCTTACGCCCCATTATTCACACCACCGCCATCCAACCGGAATGGCTCGATTATAACGATCATCTGAACGTGGCCTATTACCTACTGATTTTCGATCAGGCCGGTGAGGCCCTGGTGCATTCGCTGGGGTTGGGAGAATTAGTTACGCGTGCAACCGGGATCTCCTGGGTGGTGTTGGAGAATCACATCACTTATGACAATGAGGTTACGCTGGGGCAGATGGTGGATGTGCACGTGCAATTATTGGATCATGACCAGAAGCGTCTCCACCTTTATTTTGAAATGCATGTAAAGGGT
>CAZUXG010000003.1:0-55247 GCA_964623985.1 uncultured Thermodesulfobacteriota bacterium
AGGGAGAAGACCAGACCGAATTTGATCAGCGCCGCCAGGATGGTCCAGCCTTCCCTTAAATTGCGGGACTTTTCGCCGGTCAAAAGGATTAGAAAAGCGGCAATCATCGAGACCAGTACAGCCCACAACGGTTTTGCCGAATAGATCACCTCACCCATGAATTACAAATCCTCTTAGAAAATAGTTTAGTAACTATTTAGGTTCCGTTCTCGAATTGTCACGATGTGGGGACAGACCTTTAGTTCTGTCCCCGGTTATAGAGGGCGAAGCAAAGTTCGCACAGTTCTCTGTTTGTTAAATGTTACTGGCCACTATTTAAAATGTTGCCGGTACTGCATGTTGAATTACTGTACTGATGATTTTTCCGCTTAGAGGGCCGAGAATAATAATAATCGTTGCCATGATCAGGATCGGAATTAGCAGATCCGCCGGAGCCTCGTCGCGGGCGATGACCACCTCTTCGTGGCCGTGGTCGTGAGTGGTGCCGTTCAAGGGGGCGAGATAGGCTTTTTCAATGATGCGAAAGAAGAGGATTGCATTAATCAGGCTGCTTATTAATAGAGTGATTGCGAAAACCCACTGCTTGGCTTCAATTGTGCCCATAATCAGATACCATTTACTGAAGAAACCACAGGCTGGTGGAATCCCGCACATTGAAAGGGCAACGATAACAAAGGCACCCATAGTGTAGGGCATCTTTTTATTAAGATTTTGAAAGTGGAAGATCTCCCGACCGTGACCTTTATAAGAGATGGCTCCGATTATCAGAAAGAGGCAGAAGATCATACAGGCGTCATTGACGATATGGAGTATGGCACCGGTCAGGCCGGGCCGGTTCATGACACTGATTCCCATAACAATGTAGCCGACCTCGGCAATCATGATATAGGTAACCATTCTTTTGATATCGGTTTGGGCCAGGGCCTTGATACCGCCGACAATGATGGCGACTACCGCCATCCATCCGAGAATTGTCGCTACGGGTACGACGGAAATGGAGAAATCAGGTTGGAAAAGGGTAAACATGATGCGAATCATGATATAGGCTGCAACCTTGGTCATTAAAGGGGCAATCAGGGCGCTGACCGGGTTGGGAGCTGTAGTGTAGGCATCCGGCATCCAGGTGTGGAGCGGGAAGAGTCCCATTTTGATAGCGACGCCGGTTGTAAAAAAGGCAAATCCGACAAGAATCACCTTTGAATGGTAAAGGTTGGGCAGGATGGTTGCGAGATCGGCAATATTAAGGGAGCCGGTAGCCATGTAGAGATAGCCGACGCCAAGCAGGTAGAAGCTGGCACCGATAGTGCCGATAATAATATAATTAAAGGTCGCCATCGGGGCCCCGTCTTCACCGTGGGCGATGAGACCGTATCCTGAAAGAGAAGAGATTTCAAGAAAGACGAAGATATTGAAAAGATCGCCGGTGATGACAATGCCCAGTAAACCGGTAATCTGAAGAAGTAGCAAGGTGTAAAAGTTAGTTTCTTTACCCCGGATATCCATTGTGATCCCGGGTTTGGCGCTAATTGCCGCGAGCAGGCCAATAGCGGCGATCAGAACCAGCATCAGACCACTTAAATGGTCGATTCGGTATTCAATACCCCAAGGTGGGGCCCAGCCGCCAAGATTGTAGCCGAAGGGGCCACTTCTGATAACTTGTAAAAGGGCACCGCCGGCAGCATATAGCGGGACAGCCAGAATCATCAGTGCCCAAGGGCGGCAGAGATGGCGATAACGCCAGCCGATAATCGGAGTCAGGAAGGCCCCGAGCAACGGGGCGATTATGATAAAAGCGGGAAGCTGATCTGTCATTAAAATAAATTTGTTAAGTTTTTAGTTTCTGAACGGAAGATGCTTCAATCCAGGCCTTGCAAGAGGTTTTAGCCGGTTTTTACAGCCGAGATTTTTAAAAAGCTGTCAGCGATTAACTTTTAGAATTCCGGCTCGATTTCTTGACCTGACACCTGACAGCTAATTGCTTAACCCAGCGTTTTGTAGGAAGAGGCATCTTTTCTGAGCGCCATAATCTCATCCTCCTCCAGGGTGTTGTAACGTTTATATATAAGGATAAGCGTTGCCAAGGCAACCCCGGTAGTTGCGATCGAGACGACAATTGCGGTCAGCATCAGAACATGGGGCAGGGGGTTTAAGTAGTCGGCTACCTTGATGAGGTGTTCGCCGTGACCGTGACCATTTTCCATAAGAATCGGCACCGTAGCTCCACCTTTCTTGACCCCGATGGAGACGAAAAAGAGGATGATTGAGGTTTGGAAGATATTCATGCCGATCAGTTTCTTGACGAGATTGCGCTTGCCCATCATGGCATAGAGGCCAATCATCATGAGGACGACGTAGATCCAGAAATTATATTTGGCAAGGATGTACTCAAGCATCTACTTTTTTCCTTCCTTTCTTTTCTTCCCGGATACGGCGCAAGAGAAAGAGGCAGGAGATCGAGGCTGTGAAGATGACTGCGGTCTCCCCTAAAGTGTCATATCCTCGGTAATCAGCCAACACCGCCGAGACAAGATTGGGAGTCGCGGTCTTCTCGGTAGCCTCAAGAATATAGCGTGGTGAGACATGGGAGTTGGCCGGTGAGTTGGGGTCGCCCCAGGCCGGCATGTCATGCATACCGTAAACCAGTAGGGCGCCGGTCATGATGACCGCCACCCAAGAGATCAGTTTGAACCAGCTTTTCATTAATCTTTTGACCTCCGGGTGGTTTTGTTGATGGCGGCGATAAAGAGCACCGTACCGATGCCGGCTCCGACCGAGGCTTCGGTAAAGGCGACATCTACGGCACCCATTTCAGTCCAGAGCAGACACATGAAAAAACTGTAGGCCCCGAGGATGATGACGGCGCTTAAAAGATCCTTGATGTTGATGGCGGCGACGGCGCAGACCACAATAAAGAGTAGCAAGACGATGTCGAGTTGCCAAATCATGGTTTATTCTCCTTTTTTTTCGTCCACGGCTTGACTCCACAGCGAAAGGCGGCTCGGCAGATTGAATGGGTGCCGGTTGGGTTGGCAAGGAAGACAAAGGCCGCAATCAGAAGAAGTTTTACACTGTCAAGGGTGAAGCCATGGTGAATAGCGAGGCCGCAAAGACAAAGGAGGACGGCTAAAGTGTCGCTTTTGCCAGTGGCATGCATACGGGTGTAGAAATCCGGGAAACGCAAGATTCCGATAGAGCCGGTCATGAAGAAAAAACAACCCGAGCAAATGAAAATTACTGCGATAATGTCGGCAATCGTCACCTAAATCTCCCCCTCGTTTTCAAAATAACGTGCGGCTGCCAGAGTGCCGATGAAATTGAGGATGGCGTAGACCATACTGATATCGATAAACATGGCGATTCGTTTGTAGAGAAAACCTATTAAGACGAGGATGATCAGGGTCTTGGTGCCGATGGCGCCAACCGCTACCATGCGGTCGATAATCGTAGGCCCGACAATCATCCGGTAGAGGCAAGGCAGAATCAGAAGGCAGAGAAAAAGGCTGATGCCGAGAAAGAAACTATTCATCCACAGCTTCCTCTGCTGCAACATAGTCATCTATAATCAAGGCTTTCGAGGGATCGTCGGGGAGTTCGCCGGCAGTGGCGATATCGAAGAAAATTGAGGTCATGCAGGCCATGACTGCGATGCCGACGCCGATCTCGACGCCTAAAATTCCGAGTGAACGGGATTGGGGGGCGCCGACCCTTAAAAAAAGATCAAGTTTTTCATAATCGAGGAAATTACCACCCAGTAGCAGACACAAAAGACCCAGCCCTCCGTAGATGAAGACTCCGGTACAGCAGAGCAAGGTAGTTAGTTTTTCGGTAACCTTGGTCATCGTTCTTCTGAAACCGAAGGCGAGTGTCAGGAGGACGATGCTGGCGGCCAGAATAACGCCTCCTTGAAAACCGCCGCCCGGTGAATAGTGGCCGTGAGCGATAACGTAAAGGGCGTAGATCTGAATGAATGGGGTAAAGAGGCGGACGATGGTTTTGACAATCAGGTTACTTGATTCGGCCGCCAGCATAGCGCTGGACCTTTCATGAGCGTGAGCGATTGGGAGAAATACTCTTTCAATCCGGTCTTCCATGTCTCCGGTTAAGAGATCATCGGCAACCTTGTTGTCGATTGCATGAATGTAGAAAATGTTCTCATCAAGTTCAACGGTAATGGTTCCCGGGGTCAAGGTTACGGAGTTTGCAAAAGTAACCAGGGCCAGGCCGTTGGTTAATTTAGTCTGGTAGGGGATGATACTGGGTTTGAGCCGGTCAAGCGGCGAAAAAACCAGTTTTGCCAGATATATATTAGAAAGGATAATCTGGTAAAGGTGCCAAGGGATATAGGTGAGCAGCCGCGGGATAATCAGATAGGTGTCCTCGGCACCGACATGAACAAAAAGGAAACCACCTGAGGTGTAGGAGATCAGTAGGCAGCAAAAAATACCGATTGTTATGTGAAACAGGTCATAGTGACCGGAGAGTAGGAGCCAGAAGAGAAAAAGCAGGACAAAGGCCAGGGTAAAATGTCTTACCTGTAAGACTCGTTTCTGCGTAAAAACGGGCTGGTCAGGGGTGCGAGGTGTGTGAGGTTTGGTCTGGGGAGTAGTTGTAGCCTCGTTGTTCATTGGTTGTCGTATGACCGATTAGGGCTGATTTTTCAATTAGAGAGGGTTGGTTCGTTGGCTGAATATTAGTTTGTTTATGATAAATCTTGAAGTGCTGATGATGTAGAGGATAAAATGAAGTTATTAACCTAAATATTATAACTTTTGATGATTTTTTGTCAAGATATTTTTTAGTAAAATTAGGTTCTTAGGAGAGGGGGCGCGGTCGTAAAAAAAACTTGACTTAAAAAGCTTCAGTATGATAGCTATGCGCCCGCTTAGCAACCTGTAATAATGGGCAAAATTAAACATTTTAACTGGATTGGATGCCATTCTCAGATGTTGGTTTTCCGGTGCCCTCGGGATCCGGTGTTGAATACATCAAAAGTGGTCGATGGAATCAGTAGGAGTAGAGTGCTGTGATAGATCTTAATGCAACACTGTTTATCCAGTGGGGCATATTTATAGCCCTGATGGTTTTTTTGCATTTTTTCCTTTTCAAACCGGTGTTGCGGGTGATCGACGCCAGACAGGCCAAGGTTGAGGGGACTTTTGCCGGCGCCCAAGATCTTCAGGCTAAGGCAAAAAAGGATCAGGACGAGTACCAGGCCAAACTTGGGGCCTCCAAGGAGAAACTCTTTGCTCGTACCGCGGCCATCCGTGAGAGTGCAGTAAAAAATGCCAAAGGGCTCATGGAAAAGGCTCGGGAAGAGGCTCAGGTTCAGATTGAGTCCACCAAAGAGCGGGTTCGGAATGATTCTGAAATTGTGCGTAAAGAGCTGGTTGCCAATGTTGATAGCCTGGCCCGCGAAATTGCCGGCAAGATTCTTGAGAGAAAAATTTAACCTGAACTGATTTTTAGGTATAAGAGGGACCGGGTGGGATGGATAGTCGTGTAAAGAGTAGAACCGGGAAGATCGTGCTGGCTGCCCTGATGATTGGGTTGATGGTTGTCGCAGCCGAAGCTGCCGAACATGGCGGTGTCGAACATAAGAGTCTCTTGACCCTGTTGGTTGAGAACCCGATGCCCTTGCTCAAAGATTTTCTCTGGCGGGTTCTGAATATTGCGGTTGTGCTCTGGGTCATCATTAAGTTTGCCGGTAAGCCGGTCCGTGAATTTTTTGCCGGTCGTCGTGAAACTCTTTTGCAGGGGGTTCAGGAGGCTCAGGAGGCAAAAGCGGCGGCCGAAAGTATCTACAGCGAGTATCAGTCAAAACTTGTCGGTCTTGAAGGTGAGTTGCAGGAGATGGAAAAACGGGCTCAACTTGAGGCTGAGCGTGAAAAAGAGAGAATGCTGCAGGAGACTGAAGCTTTAGTAGCCAAACTCCAGCAGCAGACCCGGCAGATGGCCGATCAGGAAGTTTCCACAGCCCAGCGCACCTTGCGTGATGAGGCGGCTCGTTTGGCGGTTGAAGTGGCTGAACGTCTGGTCAAAGAGAATGTCAGTGATACCGACCGTAAGATGATGGTCGAAAACTATCTAGAAAAAGTAGTGAGGGCGTGAATTGATTCGCGATATTATTGCCAAGAGATATGCTAAAGCCTATTTTAATTTGGCCCGGGAACAGGATCGTCTGCTTGAAGCGCGGACAGAGTTAAGTGAGTTTGTTGCCTTTCTTGATGAACAGCCGGAGCTTCGCGTGATACTTTACAATCCGGTTTTTGAGGTCGCGCAGCGCAAGGCGGTTCTCAACGCACTTCTCGACAAACTTGAAGTATCGTCCCCCTTACGTAGTCTGCTAGCTATCTTGGTCGACAAAAATAAGATCGCTTATGTTGGCCTTGTCGCTGAAAATTTCAGCAGCCTGGTGGATGATGCAGAAGGCCGGATGAAGGTTGCAATCAGCAGTGCTACAGCCTTGGGCAAAAAGTCTCTGAACGAGCTGCAAAAAGAGTTCTCACGCTTGACCGGTAAAGAGGTTGAGCTTGAAGTTGAAGTCGACGAGTCCCTTATCGGTGGCATCGTGGCCCGTTACGGGGGTATGGTTTACGATGGTAGTATCAGGACTCAGTTAAATTATTTTGGCGAGGCCCTTAAAGCTTAGGGCAAACTTGTTAAACCAAAAGAAAAGATAACCTGTAATGACAGGTTGTTTATAGTTTTGAATAGGGAAGTTTAGAACGGTTACCTTAGACAACGAACTGTTTTTAGGGAGTAGTAAGAGGCCATGGAATTACGCGCTGAAGAGATAAGTCAGATTATCAAAGATCAGATTGAAAACTATGAGAAGAAGGTCGAGGTCAGTGAAACCGGAACTATCCTGACGGTAGGTGATGGTATTGCACGTATCTACGGTCTTGAGAATGCTATGGCCGGAGAACTCCTGCTCTTTCCCCATGATATCTATGGGATGGTTCTAAACCTGGAAGAGGATAATGTCGGGGCGGTCCTTTTTGGTGAGGATATTGAGATCAGCGAAGGCGATGAGGTTAAACGAACTGGTCGTATTGTTGAAGTTCCTGTCGGCGAAGCTCTTTTAGGGCGTGTCGTTAATGCTCTGGGACAGCCGATTGACGGTAAGGGCCCGATCGATACCGATTTGAGCCGCCGGGTCGAAATCAAGGCCCCCGGGATTGTTGATCGCCAGTCGGTTTTTGAACCTCTGCAGACGGGCTTAAAAGCTATTGACGCAATGGTGCCGATTGGCCGGGGCCAGCGTGAGCTGATTATTGGTGACCGGCAAACCGGTAAGACGGCGGTCGCCCTTGACACTATCATCAACCAGAAAGATACCGATGTTTATTGTATCTATGTGGCGATCGGTCAGAAACGTTCAACCGTTGCCCAGGTGGTGGCCAAGCTAGAAGAGTTTGGGGCTATGGAGTATACGACTGTGGTTGCGGCAACCGCCAGCGAACCGGCGCCGCTACAGTTTATTTCCCCCTATGCCGGGGTTACTATGGGTGAATATTTTCGTGATAATGGCAAGCATGCTTTGATTATCTATGATGATCTTTCCAAGCAAGCTGTGGCTTACCGTCAGCTCTCTCTGCTGTTGCGCCGGCCGCCGGGACGTGAAGCTTATCCCGGGGATGTTTTCTATGTCCATTCTCGTTTGCTGGAACGGGCTGCAAAAATGAGTGATGAGCGGGGTGGTGGTTCGCTGACCGCTTTGCCGATTATTGAAACCCAGGCCGGTGATGTCTCGGCTTACATTCCGACCAATGTTATCTCAATTACTGATGGTCAGATCTTTCTCGAATCTGATCTCTTTTATTCCGGCATCCGACCGGCAATCAATGTCGGACTTTCGGTCTCGAGGGTCGGTGGTGCGGCTCAGGTGAAAGCCATGAAGCAGGTTGCCGGGACGTTGCGCCTCGACCTGGCCCAGTATCGTGAGATGGCTGCTTTCGCTCAGTTCGGCAGTGATCTTGATAAAACAACGCAGGCCATGTTGGCACGAGGTTCTCGTTTGGTTGAAATCCTTAAGCAGGATCAATACTCTCCGTTCCCTCTGGAGAAACAGGTGCTTATCATCTTTGCCGCGATTAACGGTTTTGTTGATGATTATGATGAGTCGGTGCTGCTTCGTTATGAGGCTGAACTCAACGACTTTGTCAATGCCAACTACAGTTCAGTAATGGATGAGCTGCGAGAGAAAAAGAAGATTGATGATGACATTAAAGCCAAGATCGAAGATGCTTTAAAAGCCTTCAAAGAAGTTTTTAAACCTTAAAGTTTTCCGTTTTTTGACCCTCCGATTCGCAACTGAATCGGAGTTTGGTGGGTAAAGTCTTTGGCTGAAGCAGGATTATTGATAGATGGCAAATCTAAAAGATATCAGAAAACGCATAAGCAGCGTTAAAAGTACGCAGCAAATCACCAAAGCCATGAAGATGGTGGCCGCCTCTAAATTAAAAAAAGCGCAGGATGGTGTCGTTCAGGCGCGTCCCTATGCGGCCAAGATGAGTGATGTGCTGGCCAGTCTTGTGGTTCGTGTGAAGCCCGGCAAACATCCCCTGCTCGAGCGTCGCGACGAGAAAAAAATCGAGTTGCTGGTTATTACCTCAGATCGGGGTCTGTGTGGCGGGTTCAATACAAACGTGACCAAAGCGGCGGACAATTTTCTTCAAGAGAAGCAAGGTGTCTGTGAAGATGTTGTCATGAGTGTGATTGGGCGTAAAGCCCGCGATTACTACCGGCGTCGCAACTGGGAATTTAAAAACCAGGAGCTCAATCCCGGAAGTACCAGTTTCAGTCAAGCCGAAGTAATTGCCCGTCCTGTAATAGATCGCTATGTCGAGGGTGAAATTGACGCCGTCTATGTAGCTTACACCGAATTTAAGTCGGCCATGACTCAGAATATTGTCGTCAAACGCCTTCTTCCGCTTGAACCGAAAGTTCTGGCCGAGGATGAAGTTCCGGTTGAGTATCTCTACGAACCATCCGAAGACGCTCTGTTGGCGGATATTATTCCTCGCTATATCTATACGCAGATGTTCAGCATGATGCTTGAATCGATTGCCAGTGAACATGGTTCACGGATGACGGCAATGGATTCCGCAACCAATAATGCTACTGAGATGACAGCAAAATTGACGTTACTTTATAACCGGGCCCGGCAAGCTGCAATTACTACGGAATTGATGGAAATTGTCAGCGGTGCAGAAGCGCTTAATTCGTAAATCAGGTTCACAGACTTTAAATTTTAGTGATAAAAGAGGTACAAGGGAATGAGCGATAAGAATATTGGCAGAATAACCCAGGTAATCGGTCCTGTTGTTGACGTAGAGTTCGAAAAAGGAAAATTACCTCCGATTTTCAATGCTCTACGGATTACCAATAAATCGCTTAACGACGAAGATTGGAATCTGGTTTGTGAGGTTGCCTCACATCTGGGTGAGAATACGGTTCGGGCGGTTTCGATGGACTCCAGTGATGGTCTGGTTCGCGGCATGGAAGTCTGGGATCTGGGTGAGATGATGACGATGCCGGTAGGTCATGAAGTACTCGGTCGGATCATCAATGTTATTGGTGATCCGGTAGATGAAATGGGTCCGATTGGCGAAAAGAAACGCTACCCGATTCATCGTCCCGCGCCGACTTACGAAGAGCAGAGTACCGAGCTTGCTGCCTTGGAGACCGGCATCAAGGTTGTCGATTTACTGGCTCCCTATGTGAAGGGTGGAAAAATTGGTCTCTTCGGTGGTGCCGGGGTTGGTAAGACCGTCGTTATTATGGAACTTATCAATAATATTGCAACCCAGCATGGTGGTTACTCGGTTTTCGGCGGGGTTGGGGAGCGGACTCGTGAAGGTAATGACCTTTGGCACGAGATGAAAGACTCAGGCGTTCTCGAAAAAGCCGCCCTGGTCTACGGGCAGATGAATGAGCCTCCGGGAGCACGTTTACGGGTCGGCCTTTCGGCCTTGACTGTGGCTGAATACTTTCGTGATGAAGAGGGTCAGGATGTGCTCCTCTTTATCGATAATATTTTTCGTTTCACGCAGGCCGGTTCCGAGGTTTCAGCACTGCTCGGGCGCATGCCTTCAGCCGTTGGTTATCAGCCAAATCTGGCCACCGAGATGGCTGAATTGCAGGAGCGGATTACGACGACTAAAAAGGGTTCAATTACCTCTGTACAGGCTATTTACGTCCCTGCGGATGACTTGACTGACCCGGCTCCGGCAACCTCTTTTGCCCATCTTGATGCGACCACTGTTTTGTCTCGTCAGATTGCTGAACTCGGCATCTATCCGGCGGTTGATCCGCTTGATTCATCTTCCCGAATCCTTGATCCCCGGGTTTTGGGAGATAAACATTACAATATTGCTCGGGATGTTCAGCTGGTTCTCCAGCGTTACAAAGATCTTCAGGATATCATCGCAATTTTGGGTATGGATGAACTTTCCGAAGAAGACAAACAGCTTGTCAGCCGGGCCCGTAAGATTCAGCGTTTTCTTTCTCAACCTTTTTTTGTTGCGGAAGAATTTACCGGAACTCCGGGAGTTTATGTCAAGCTTGAAGATACGATTCGTGGATTTGAAGAGATTCTCTCTGGTAAATATGATGATCTGCCGGAACAGGCCTTTTATATGGTAGGTGGAATCGAAGAAGTTGTTGAAAAAGCCAAGAAACTCGGGGTTTAACCTTAATATAACTGAATCCTGAAGAATCTTTCACGGTGCTAACCTAAGTGAGATTTTAGAATAATGGAAAGTGATAAAATACGCCTTGAGATTGCCAGCCCTTATCGCCAGGTTTTAAATGTTGAGGTCGATGAGGTTATAGCTCCTGGAGAAGAGGGACAGTTTGGAGTTCTGCCGGGCCATACCCCATTTCTGGCAACCATCAGTGTCGGGCAGTTGATGTATCGCCAGGGCAATCAGATGAAATATGTTGCGGTCTCGCATGGTTATGCTGAAGTTGAGTATCATCGGGTGATTGTCTTGCTCGATGCCGCTGAACTTCCTCATGAAATTGATCTTGAACGGGCTGAAAAAGCCCGCCTTCGGGCTGAAGGACGTCTGGCTGAACTTGGCCATGAAGATCGAGACTACTATGAGGAGTTGGCAGCTCTTGATCGGGCCATGAACCGGATTACAATTGCCAAGATCTAGTTTTCGATAAACTGAATAATTGTAGATAGCCTTAAAGAGGCTTAAAACGGGAGTTGACAAGCTTCCGTTTTTTTCGTTTATGTGTTTAGCAATGAAGATTAACTCAAAGCAGTCTAAATATTTTTATTTTATTTAACCGGTTTAGTCTCGACTAGTTCGGGTTAGGAGGAGGGCTTGTCATGCAAAATCTAACTGCTATCGTTCTGGCTGCAGGGCGGGGCACTCGCATGTTGTCGGCGCGTCCTAAAGTACTTCATAAACTACTTGATGAGCCTCTCTTATCCTACCCTTTACGGGCTTTGGGTGAGCTCGGTATTAAAAGGCAGTTAGTGGTTGTTAGTGGTGATCAAGATGGCGATTTGGTGGCCAGCTCATTGGCCGCCTTTCCGGGGCTTGAGTGGCCTCGGCAGATTCAAGCCCGGGGGACTGCGGATGCGGTCACTAGCGCTCTCAAAATTTTGGACGGGGTTTCAGGAAGCGTCCTTATTCTCTGTGGCGATGTGCCTTTGTTAAGTAGGGCAACCTTGCAGCTTTTTCATCAAAAGCACCAACAAAGTAGATCACAACTGACAGTTCTTACCGCCGTTCTTGACGATGGTGGTAGCTATGGACGGGTTCTTTTGGATGACGGGGGGTTACCTGAGGCAATTGTCGAAGCCCAGGATGCGACTTTAGAGCAGCTTTCCGTTAAGCGTATTAACAGCGGAACCTATCTGGTTGATATTGATCTTTTACGACGCGTTCTTGCAGCAACCGGTTGTGATAATGCTCAAGGTGAGTACTATTTAACCGATATAGTGGCTTTTGCGCGACGTGAAGGCGCACCGACGGCCATCTTTGATATCTTGGACAACCGTGAGATACTGGGGATTAACACGCGTGGAGATCTGGTTGATCTGGAGAAAATTATGGCGTTAAGGCTTTGTCACCATTGGCTTGCTAAGGGGGTCACTGTGCGTCATCCTGAAACAGTCAGAATCGGTCCGCAGGTGATTCTTGGCCAGGATACCGAGATTGAGTCCGGTGTATCATTAAGTGGCCAAACTGAAATCGGAGTCGGTTGCTATATAAGGTCCGGGGCACTTATCAAAGATTCTAAAATTGGTGATCGTGTAGAGGTTAAACCTTATTCGGTTCTCGAAGATGCCATAGTTGAAGAAGACTCTCAAATCGGCCCCTTTGCTCGACTTCGACCTGGAACTGAGATCGGGGTCGGGGCTAAAATTGGTAACTTTGTCGAGACTAAAAAGGCGCGTTTTGGCAAAGGTGCTAAAGCTTCTCATTTGGCCTATATTGGTGACGCCGAGATTGGTGAACAAAGTAACTTAGGCGCCGGTACCATCACCTGTAACTATGACGGTTTTAATAAGTTCAAAACCGAGATTGGTCGGCGGGTTTTCGTCGGCAGTGATACACAGCTTGTGGCTCCCCTAAAACTGGGTGACGATGTTCTGGTGGGGGCTGGTTCTACAGTCACTAAAGATGTTTCTGATAATGCTTTGGTGACGACCAGAACCCGGCAGAAAGCACTTGCCGGACGGGGGATGGCCTGGCGTCGACGATCTTTGGAGGAGAAGTAAAATGTGCGGAATCGTTGCTTATATGGGTCCGAAAAACGGAGTCCCGGTGGTCCTTGACGGATTACGAAAGCTTGAATATCGAGGTTATGACTCAGCTGGTTTGGCGATTCTCAGTGAGCATGGGATTGATATCCATCGTAGCGTTGGTAAATTGATCGGTCTTGAGGAGAAGATCCTTAAAAAAAATCTCAGCGGGGCCCCGGTCATCGGCCATACCCGTTGGGCTACTCATGGCCGGCCGACTGAGGCTAATGCCCATCCTCATAAATATGAGGGAGTAGTGGTTGTTCACAACGGGATTGTTGAGAATTATCTAAATCTCCGTCAGGAGTTAATCGAGCTTGGTCATTCCTTTTCTTCCGAAACCGATACCGAAGTGATCAGTCATCTGATCGTCCGGGAGCTTGAAGACGGTGCCGACTTTGAGATGGCGGTCAGGCAGGCCCTGCTTAAGATTCGGGGAACCTATGCTTTGGCCGTTCTCTACGAGAAGGAGCCTGGGAAAATGGTAGCGGCTCGGCAGAGCAGTCCCTTGGTGCTGGCTCTGGGAGAGACTGCCGGTGAGTACTATGTCGCCTCAGATATCCCGGCTCTATTGGCCTGGTCACGGGAGGTAATCTTTCTTGATGATGGTGAACTGGTAATTTTTGATGATCACAAGATGCGGGTTCTCGGTCTTGTCGATGGCGAGCAAAGGGAAAAAACGCCACGGCGCATCGTCTGGGATTCGATTATGGCCGAGAAAAGCGGTTATAAGCATTTCATGCTCAAAGAGATCTTTGAGCAGCCTGAGGCTGTCAGTAATACCCTGTTGGGCCGCTTAAATGAAGATCGTAGCGGGGTAGAACTATCGGAAATCGGTTTCAGTGAAGAACAGTGGCAAAGTTTTAAAGAGATCAAGATTGTTGCTTGCGGAACCTCATGGCATGCCGGGCTGGTGGCTAAATATTGGTTTGAAAGTCTGGCTCGGATTCCCGCTGAAGTCGATATCGCTTCAGAATTTCGTTATCGGGATCCTCTGGTTGGACCCGATACCCTGGTTATTGGTATCTCCCAGTCTGGAGAGACGGCTGACACTTTGGCGGCTTTGCAAGAGGCCAAGCGCCGTGGGGCCCGGTTGCTGGCAGTTTGTAATGTTATGGAGAGTAGTATCACCAGGCTTTGTGACGGCGTTTTCTATACCCATGCCGGGCCTGAGATCGGGGTAGCCTCAACCAAAGCCTTTACGACTCAGTTGACGGCGCTTTTTCTGTTGGTTCTGGAGATGGCGGCCCGCCGGCAGGCTTTAAGTCCTGATGAGATCAGTCAGCAGGTAAAGGCTCTCCTGCATCTGCCCGTCGCTTTGGAGAAGGTTCTGGCCCGGGCTTCGGAACTTGAAAAGATGGCCCGCAAATATCATCATGTCAATGACTATCTCTATCTTGCCCGAGGGCTTAATTTTCCGATTGCTTTAGAAGGGGCTCTAAAACTCAAAGAGATCTCTTATATTCATGCTGAAGGCTACCCCGCTGGCGAGATGAAGCATGGTCCGATCGCTCTGATCGATGAGAATATGCCGGTTGTTGTTCTGGCCCCACCAGATCGTCATTTAGAAAAGATCGTCAGTAATTTTCAGGAGGTAGCGGCCCGGGAAGGGCGTTTGCTGCTCTTTTCCGGACCTGATCTGGAGGTCCCGGAAGAGGTTTCAGGGGTTGACCGTTTTGTGGTTGAGGTTGTGGGCGAGGAGCTTAACCCCCTGCTCTATGTTGTTCCCTTGCAGCTACTGGCCTACTACACCGCCGTTTTAAAGGGGACCGATGTCGATCAGCCCCGTAACCTGGCCAAGAGTGTGACGGTAGAATAAGATACTTATGTTATTTCGCAAAAAACTTTTAAACAAGATAGTTCATCTGAGAAAACGTTTCGGTGTATCAGAGAACTATTTCCTTATCTTTTTGGCTGTTCTAGTTGGTGTCCTGAGCGCTCTGGGTAACTGGGGCCTGCGTTTTGCGATTGAGTTTTTTCACGAATATATCTTTGTTGCCGGCTCTGGTCTGCTCGGCGTTGACCAAGGGGGCTGGAAATTTTATCTACTGCCGTTGCTGCCGATGTTCGGAGGCCTTCTCCTGATTCCTCTGGAGATGGCTTTTCCGGGTTATGTCTGTGGTTACGGGTTGCCCAATTTTCTCAAAACCGTCAATCTCGGCCATGGTCGTCTGGCGCGGCGCAATATCTGGCTCAAGATTGTTGCTCCGGCGATTACTATTGGTAGTGGTGGTTCAGCTGGTCAGGAGGGGCCGATCGCAACGATTGGTGGCGCCATCGGGCAGATGGTCGCCGGTTTCTTCTCCTTTAACCAGGCCCGGGTTCGTTTACTGATCGCCTGCGGGGTCGCCGGCGGCATCGCTGCTACCTTTAATGCCCCGATTGCCGGAGTCTTCTTCGCTCTGGAAATAATCATGATGGGTGATATCGGTCTGGCTATTTTTACACCGGTGGTTATCTCGGCGGCGACCTCGGTGGTTTTTACCCGGCTTATTTTTGGTGAGGAGAGTTTGTTTGCAGCTCCGGCCTTTGTCTTGGGAAGTTTTCGAGAACTCTTTGTCTATATGGCGATGGGCTTGGTGATCGGGGTGTTGGCGGCTTTTTTTATCCGTTTTTTCTATTTCGTTCAGGATCTTTTCACTAAACTGACTTTTCCCCGTTATCTGAAGCCGGCTCTCGGCGGCCTTTTAGTTGGTTTTATCGGGCTTTTCTTTCCCCAAGTGATGGGCGATGTTTATGAACATATGGAGCATGTTTTTAATCATTCGTCGATCTGGTACATGGCCTTGGCCCTGGTTTTCATGAAGATCTTGGCAACTTCTATATGTCTGGGCTCAGGGGGTTCCGGTGGCCTTTTTGCACCGATCATGTTTATCGGTGTGATGATCGGTGAAAGTTGTGGCCTGATTGCCTGTCGATTGCTGCCGGAGGTGGTGTTTTCGGCTGATGGTTACGCGATTGTCGGTCTTGGGGCCTTTCTTTCAGCCGTGACCCATGCCCCCTTGACCGCCATTTTTCTGGCCTATGAATTGACCGGTAATTCAGAGATCATTCTGCCGGCCATGTTTGCGACTGTGGTCGGAATCATGGTGGCCCGCAGTATTGAACGTGAAGGGATCGATACCTTCGGCCTGGCTCGCGAGGGGATCCATCTTGAAGATGGTCGGGAGGTTAATCTGTTGCGTTCGATCAAGGTTGGCGAGGTTATGTTTCGTGGTTCTCTGGAGACCATTCCGGAAACTATGAAGCTTAAATCACTCCTTCAGTTTTTGCCGAGATCTCATAAGACAACGTTCCCGGTGGTTGATGGCGAAGGTTTATTGAGTGGTATTTTAAGTATTCAGGATCTCCGTGGATTGGTCTACGAGGAGGGGCTTGAAGATCTTATTGTCGCCAAGGAATTGGCTCGAAATAAGGTTTTGACGGTGACCGCCAAAGATAATCTTGATGACGCCATGCAGAAGATCGGTTCACGAAATATCGACTACCTGCCGGTGGTTGCCGATGATAATCCACATCGTTTGGTCGGTATGGTTTCACGTCAGGATATTATCGCGGCTTACAATCGTAGTCTGCTGGAACGGGAACTCCCTGGACATTGAGTGAACTGAATAAAAACCAAACACTTTAAGAATTATTATTAGTCAGTATAAACCTTGTAAACGATCACCTGCTAACTACATAATCTCCTGCCATCATTCTTACTTTACCATTCCCTCTTATACCTCTGGACTCAAATTGACATGGACAGTTGCAACGAGATAATTTAAACCTAGTTCCCAATTTTAGACCGTCTAAAAGACCGGAATCGAAATTAATTACTTGTTTCAATGCCGAATAATTTACGTTATAGTGGTGATCTAAAAAGTGGTGCCCTTCGTTTTGACGACAGTCCTTATTATACTTCAAAAGAGCTGCCGATCTACTCTATTTCAATAGCCTACAATTTAACTGCAAGTCTATAGATTGGACCTTTCAAGACAACTGCTCAAGCATTAGGAGGATTCAATGGCAGCCCATCAGTCGCTAGAAAGAATTTCCTGGATGCCCCACTCTATTGCATCAGGAGTCAAAATTAAACCACTAATTACTCAGAAAGAGCATGGTTTGGATGTGACCTGTATGTTGGTTGATATTCCGGCTTTTTTGTAATGTGTGGTGTTCACGGTATAATTTCAGCCCGCATGGAGGCTGGTGAAATTGGGCATAAATTGTCTTTGATGGGCTCAGTTCAGGCCCATCGCGGGCCGGATGATAAGCGTTGTGAGGTCTATGAGTGTGGTCGGCGGCGGGTTGGTTTTGGCTTTGTCAGACTCGCGATTCTTGATCTTGAAACCGGCATGCAGCCGGTACGTTCCGTGGTTGATCAGGCGGCTCTGATCTGCAATGGTCAACTCTATAATTACCTTGAGCTTAAGGATGGTTTTGATGATGTTGAATGGTTGACGAAAGGCGATGCCGAGGTGGCTTTGCAGATGTTGCGGCGTTTTGGGATTGGGGCCGCACTGCAAGCTTTTAATGGTATGTATGCCGGGGCTTTTTTTGATCCCGTTAAGCGTCAAGTGGTTCTTTTTCGTGATCGTTTCGGGATCAAACCGCTTTACTATCGTGAACTTGACGGCGACCTTCTGTTTGCTTCCGAGATCAAGCCTCTGTTGCAGGTTGGAGGTGCTACGAGAATCAGAGACGAGGCCTTTCCGGCGCTTTTCACCTATCGCTATCTGCCGGGTGAAGAGACCGTTTTTGCTGGTATCAAGCGTCTGCCACCGGGCTCTTTTCTGATCTATGATCTGGTTGCCGGAACCTATAAAGTTGAGTCCTACTGGCAGAACAGTTTTCTCCCGGAGTCTGAAAATAGTGAAAAAATCTCTCTTGCCGAAGCCGAGGAGAGGCTTTATGAACTATTTTGTGATGCCGTACGTTTGCGCTTGCGATCCGATGTTGAGGTTGGCAGCTTCTTAAGCGGTGGTATCGACTCTTGTGCCGTCGCGTCGGCCGCCGCCGAGAAACAACCGGAACTTTCACTGTTTACGATCGCTTTTAATGATCCGGCATACAATGAGTTGCCTGATGTGCAAAATTTTCTTGCGGCTGCCGGAGCGCGTTTCAAAAAAGCGAAACACCATGTCGCTTTTTGTCAAAAGAGCATCTTGGCGGAACTTCCCGAGTTGGTGCGGGCTATCGAAGAACCGATTTTTCTTGGAGCGGTGCTGCCCACCGACCAGGTCTGTCGGATAGCCAGCCAGCGGGTGAAAACCGTGCTCACCGGTGAGGGGGCTGATGAGATCTTTGCTGGATACCGTAAATTTCTCATTGAAATGGCAGCGCTTGAATATGTCCAGTCAGATCGTACAGGTCGCCGGGAGCTTGAACTCAGTTATCCGGAGTTGAGAAATTATATCGAGCAGCGGGCTGCTGATCCTTTACAGCGCTATATCCAGAGTGAGGCTCTTTTCACAGAGCTTGAGTTGTCGCGTCTCTTAGGGTATAAACATGTAGATGTGCCCGATCTGCGAAAACTCAAGGCGGCACCGCAACTTGATGGTCGTGAACATCCCTTGAATGCGGCTCTGGCGGTTGAAAGTCGTTGTCGATTACCCGATTACGTTATTTTGAGGCTTGATAAACTGTCGATGCGTCATTCGCTGGAGACGCGAACTCCGTTTTTAGACTATCGTTTGGCCGAGTTTGCCGCTCGTTTACCGGTTGAATATAAAATAGATCTTTCTCAGGGGCGGGAGAAGTATATCTGTCGACGTACATTTTCCCGTTACAAACTATTGGACGAACGTAGCGCCTGGCGTCGTAAACAGCCCTTTACGAGTCCTTTGGCAGCTTGGCTTGCCGATCGTAAGGCTTGGCCGGAGGTTGTCTCTGAGGCTTTGTCGGGTAGTATGATAAAGCGCCATGGGGTGCTTGCTCCCAAAATGGTTGAAGAGTTGATGGCGCAGGTTACAACCGTCGGGGTTGGTCCTGCGACCCTGGTTTCGGGAGCCGATCGTCTCTTTGCGGTGTTGGTCTTTACTTTGTGGTATGAGGAGTTTTGTTATGTCTGAAAGTCATCATCCAGCGTTGTTTGATCTTGAAAAAGAGTATACTGAAAAACTTTTTGGAGAGCTTTCCCAGGCTCTGGTTCCCGGGCCTTTAACTTATGGTTTTGAATACGAGTTTTTGTCGTCTTCTAAGCTTATTCCGGCAACGCTTGAAAAGCTTATGAGAGCTTTGCCGGGTCTCGGTTTTCAACGCCAGCCAGACGGCAGTTTCAAGGCTCTTGACGGACTTCATGTTACTTTTGAGCCGGGTGGTCAACTGGAGTATGGTTCGCCTCCTCTTTTTGGCTCTGATGAGGAGGGGTTTGCCAACCTGTTAGATCATATTGCAGTTACCAATCAGGCAATTGAGGAGTCTTTCGGAGTGCGATACCTGGCCGTTGCTTATCGTTCAGGCCGGGCTTCGGCACCGCTTTGTATAGATAACCGGCGATACCATGATATGCACTCGTTGTTTACCGATAACGGCGGACGTGGTCGTGAGATGATGAAGGGTACGGCGTCGATCCATCTTCATGTACGGCTGCGCTCCTTAAATGAGATGGTGCCGCTTTTCCTGCTTTTCCAGAAACTTTCAAAGGATCCCGATTTTGCCATGTCAGGCCCTCGCCGGGAGATCTGGAATGAGACCGAATCCAGCCGTTGCGGTCTTCCCGTAATTGGCAAAATAGAAAACGAAATGATGTTGCTGGCTCACTTGGTTAAATATGCCCTGCAGGCTTTAGATTTGAATCGGCGTATTCCTTTCGCAGAGCTCAAAGAGCCGTCGTTTGCTGATTTCCTGAGCCATCTTACAACTATCTTTACTGATGTACGGCTTAATCTTAAAGGGCCGACTTTTGAATTGCGGACCATGGATAGTATGCCGGCTAAAGATTTCGTCACACGCTGGCGGCGTTTTGTTGTCGAAGTAGAAAAAACGCTTTAAAATTATTTTGTAGGGAGGATAAAATGGTGGAAATTGTTGTCTACAGTACTCAGGTATGTCCTTACTGTGTTAAAGCCAAGCAGTTACTATCAGCCAAAGGGGCAACTTATAAGGAAATCGATATCAGTCGTGATCCGGTCCTGGTTGAAGAGGCCCAGATTCGCAGTGGAGGGCGTAAAACCGTACCTCAGATTTTTATCGGCGATTTTCATGTTGGCGGCTGTGATGAGCTTTATGCCCTTGACTCAGAAGGCAAGCTTGATGAATTGTTGAAGTAGTGAAAAATCTGTTAAGTTTCCGGCTCATGCCGGATTAGAATAGAGGGGCGGAAGCCCCTTTTTTTGTTTATGGGCTAGTTTACCCGGCGCTTTTTTCTCTAGATTAGGCAATATCGTTTGCCAGAAATAGTTGCCGTCCCAGGTTCGGCCGTCCGGGCTGTAGAGGGTTTCTTCCAGGTTTGCAAAGGCGTTACCCAAGGTTGGGTTTTCCAGGCGGGCAGCAATTGATTTAAGGTTTTGTGGTGGGTTTTGCGGCCAATTGGCCGCGCCCCAGCCGAGGATGGCCTGATGTGCATCCCGGGGATTGTTGTCTAAGCAGGCTTGTTTAATAGTTTCTTGATTGATTGTCTGTTTCTTTTTCGGTGTCAGATCTCTTTCTTTAAGTTCTGCAATCTGCCGGCGCAGGGTTTTACGCCAGAGCAGAACGGTTATAATCCAGGCGATCAGCAGCATCGCGCTGATCGTTTTCCAGAGTTGGGTGGTATCGGCGTCCACGATTTTTGTGGTTAAAGTATCTGAGGTTGGGGACGGGTTTTTAGCACTGTCTGGTTCCGCTTTGCGGGGTTTTTTTTCAATCTTTATATTGCTTCTTTGTGGTTGGTCTGCGAATCCATTGTCAGCCTTGATAACCTTGATCACGCGCGCCGGCAGCACAGCTTTTTGTTGTTTATTGTTAACCACGTCCCACCAGTCAATCGTGACTTCCGGTAGGGTGAATAGGCCCTCTTGTGAAGGGATAAAGGCCATTGCCTGGCGTTTGACGGCGTGCAACAGCGCCCCATCGACCTCGGTTTGGTACTCGGCTTGATCGAGATAGATTTTACCGTCGTCAGGGGCATCAGGTTTTATTTCCGGCAGTTGTTCAGCCGTTAGACCTAAGGCTTCGATCTGGATTGTCCGGGTCAGGGGCTCGCCGACTTTAAGCACTTTCTCTTCGTCCAGATTTTCCATGATTGCTATTTTTCGCGCCGGTAGCCAGACCTTGCCTTTAAATTCATCAGGTATTTGAGTCAGTGAGATTGTTAGCTCCTGACTCCGGGCCCGGAGACGCTGGCCGCGACCGGAAAAGCGGTCAAAAAAGGGATCGGCCGGAAAACGGCGGTTGCCGCCGTTCGTAGTGATCGCCTGAAAAAGTAGTGGCGGAATTGTGATTTCGCGGCCATCTTCAGCGATGATGGCATATTTTCGTTCAATTACCTGGTAGGTAAAATCGTTTTTACGGCTCTGATAGCGTCGATCGTCACCGAGTTTAATGATGGTGGCATGTTTTAAGGCCGGCTCTTCGAGTGAGGCCTCGGTGAGGCGTAATTGATTCTTGATAAAGAGTTTGACGTTGATTGTGATTTGAGCCTGGAGGTATGCCGGGGTATCCATCTCAGGAGTTACTTCAATGAAGACCTCGGGAAGGGTTTTGGAGGTTTTCGAGGTTTTCGGAATTGGGGTGCTAACGGTTAGGGTCAGGGCCGCGGTTTTTTCTACCCCGACGTTAAAGGAAGGAATAGTGAAACTTCCGGTTTGTTTCGCTTCCAGCTTAATAGTCCAGGTTTTGGTAGCTTTGCTGGTGCCGTTAATAATCTGGAAATTACTGTTGACCGAGCGGTCAACAATGGAAAAATCCTTTTCAAGATTACTGGTGTCAAGGTTTGCAATGCTATTAAGAGCGCCATCGGCTTCGATAATGAGTTTAACAGTTTCATCAATGGTGATTGTCTGCCGGTCGAGTCGGGCTCTGACCGCCGCATCGCAAGTTAGAGGCCACTGGCCGACGACAATTATAGCGATGATGGCAAAAAAGAGCAGTTGTGAAATTACGGTTTGGCGTTTCATTGGTTTACCACCCTTTATGGCCTTGGGAGCGATTTTGTCGGCTGCGGTACTGGTAGAGGAACTTTTTTTCCAAGAGGCCCTGTGGGTCATCCGGGACCCGACGAAGCCACTGTTCTAAGGCCTGTTGTTTGGCAGCCATCGGTTTCTCGTCGTTATCTTCTTTTGCGGCCCCACCTTCCGGTCGTTTTTTTTCTTTTGCGTCTCTGTTTCCAGTGGAGTCTCTGGATTCTTCGAGCGAATCCACAGGATTATTGGATTCTAACCCCTGAGTTTTTTCGGGTTCTGGTTCTTGCGGTGGAGGATTGTTTGGAGAAGATTGCTCCTGATTTTGTGTCTGATTATCCTGACACTTTTCACTTTGAGAGCTTTGTTGGTTTTCTTTCGGTTCTGGTTGTTCGGAAGAGTCTTGAGACTGAGACGAATTTTGTTTTGACTCTTGGTTTTCCGGGTTCTCTTTTTCCGAGTCGTTGTTTTGTGATCTGTCGTTCTGTGATTTTTCCTGTTGTTGTAGAAGTTTTTCGACCAGTTTGCGGTTGAAACGGGCATCTTCCATAGTCGGGTCGGTTTGCAGAGCCTGGTCGTAGGCCGCGATTGCCTTCTCCAGTTCTCCTGAGTGAGCCAGAGCATTACCTCGGTTATAGTGGGCCCGGCGAGATGGGAGAGTTTCAAGGACGGTTGCCGCCTCTTTGAAGTTACCAGCGCGGTAGTGGGCCGCCGCCCGCCAGTCGGGATCTTTGGTCAGTTGGGCGGCTTCGTTAAAGTTCTCTTTAGCGAAGGCTTTCACTGCTTGTTGGGTCGGGCGCTGCCAGAGATTATGCCAGAGATTTTCTAAGTTTTGGGCTGAGGCGGTTTCGGCGTTGACAAAAATAGCTATAAGGATAACCAGCAGCCAACCTTTACGGAAGCATATTGCCGCTAGCAGGAGCAGAGGAATCAGGAGCCAGGGGCCGCGATCGTGCCATTGATCACCGGTAAGCTCACTTTTACTTTTGTTTTCAGGAAAAAGGGTATCCGGTTGGTTTAAACGTTGAAAAGAACTATCCTGATCCTCGATTTCAAAATAGCTGCCGCCCCCGGATTCAGCAACCTCACGCAACTTGTCAAAGGCGGGAACCGGAACCACAATCTGACCCTGCAGGTCTTTTAAATAGCGGCCTTCCGCTAAAGGAACCGGGGCTCCTTCTTTTGTGCCGACGGCGATAACATCAATTCGATGACCCGCACTTTTCAGTTTACGGGCCGCTGTGATTGTCGATTGGTCGGCATCATCGGCCAGAAGAATTATCTGTCCTTGATTAATGGCTGCTCGTTGGAGTAGCTCGCCGGCTTTTTCAAGGCCCCGGTCGGCCCGGCTGCCCTGGATCGGAACCGTGTTTGGGTTGAGGCCCGGCAGGAGGTTAAGCAGGGTGGCGCGGTCATCGGTCAGGGGTGTGACAATAAAACTGTCGCCTGCAAAGACCACCAGTCCCTGTTCGATTCCAACTCCGGCTTTAATCAGGTCAATGGCCTTGTAGTGGGCTCGGTTCAGGCGCGAGGGAGCGATGTCTGGAGCTAGCATCGAGAGCGACAGATCGAGAACTATGACGCGGCCGTTGGTGGCTCGAAAAAGGGGTTGAGGCAAGCGCTCCCAAGTCGGGCCGGCCAGCGCCAGGGTGGCGAGAGACAACATTATCAAGAGGCCGCTGTAGATTCTTTTCTGGGCAATTTTTGCTTCACCTACCAGGAGATGTTCAAGCAGGTGGTTGTCGCAGACTTTATGCCACTGGTTTTTGCCGGGATCACGCCTTTTCAGACCGGCCAGCAGAACCAGGCCGGCCGGCAGGGCCAGCAGCCACCAGGGACGCAAAAAATGGAAATCATGAATATTCATAACGTTTGATTAAGAGCAGTAAAAAAGTGAGCAGAAGAGCGCCACTCAAGGGCCAGTAGAAGAATTCTTGGATGGGTCGCAGGGCATGGTTTTCACTCAATACCGGTTCCAGAGTGTCAAGCAGGGCGTAGATCTTTTCCAGATCTTTTTTTTCACGGGCTCGAAAATAGCGGCCGCCGGTAAGTTCGGCAATCTTTTGCAAGGTTTTTTCGTCGAGGTCAGCCGAGGGATTGACGAGCCGGTTGCCAAAAAAACTGTTGACTACCATGCGGTCAGCTCCGACCCCGATGGTGTAGATCGAAAGCTTACCCTCTTTGGCCAATTCGGCCGCTTTTAAAGGTTCGATGGTGCCGGCTGTGTTTGCTCCATCAGTCAAGAGAATCAGGACTTTTCTTTCTCCCGGTCGTTGACGCAAGCGTTTGACCGCCAGTCCCAAAGCGTCACCGATCGCGGTTTTTTCGCCGGCAATCCCGATCAGGGATTCCTGCAAGAGTTGGTTTACAGTTTTACGATCCAGCGAGAGTGGTGCCTGTAGGTAAGCCTGACTGCCAAAGAGGATCAGGCCGACCCGATCGCCTTGCCGGCGGTTGATAAAATCACCAGCCACCTTTTTGATCATGGTTAAACGATCAACCGGTTGATCGTTGATTTCCATATCCTTGGCTTGCATACTGCCGGAGATGTCGACGGCCAGCAGTAGATCACGGCCGCTGATAGGTGTGTTTAGAGGCTCACCTATCCATTGTGGACGGGCCGCAGCACAGACCAGTAATAGCCATGCGATAACGGCTAGAAACCGGAGCCCAGCGAAACCTTTTTCAGTTGAGGTCTTACGGAACTCTTCAAGTTCCTGAAAAAAAGGGATCTTTAAAGCCATGCCGGAAGTAGAGCGAGCCCGGGGCAGCAACAGATAGACCAGTAATGGGAGTGGCAAGGCGACGAACAGCTGAATCCAGACAAATTCTATCATGGTCGGACCCGGGTTTTTTTCTTCTGTCCGGAGAACCACTCTTTGACAACTCGGCCGAGGGCCACAAGGTCAGTGTCATTGGTCGGAGAGTAGGCATCTTCTATTAGAGGCTGAAGTTCTTGGTCGGTAAACTGTGTGTCTCTACCTTTGCTTTTTCCAGAGATTTCTTGTTTGAGAAATTCAAGCCACGGCTGGCCGCAGAGCCCGGCAATCGTTTGCTGTGGAAAAAAAACGATGCAAAAGCGTCTTGTAAGGGCTGAAAGATCTTGCAGCACTTGGCGGCATTGCTCGGGATCTTCGCTCTTCAAATCGAGTTGTGCGAGCTCCAGCAAGGCAAGTTTGATGGGCTGGTGATGCAACTGTCGCTGTCGCCACTTATAAAGTCCGAAACTGATTAGCGCTAGCAGTAAAAAGGTTATAAACCACCAGCCCGGAGCTGGAGGCCACCAACCCGGAGCTGGGGGCAGATGAATATCCTTAAGTGCGGCCAGAGGATTTGAGTTTATTGGATTCATGGCCGATGCACATTTTGTTTAAGGCTTAAGCCGCGGCGCATGATACCGGCGATATCATCACCGGAGACGACTTTGAGATAGGGGATTTTCAGGTTGCCGGCGATGCGCCCGAGGTTTTCCCGGCGTGCATTAAACTTTTCACTGTAAGCGTTGCGTACGATAGCGGCTTTGGTGTTGAGCCGGGCTTGATCATGGCCGTTGCTTATATTGTAAAGGCCCGGGGGTGGTGCCTTGAGCTCCAGGGGGTCGATAATTTGGCAGAGGATAAGGTCGTTGTGGCGGCGCAGGCGGTTCAGGTTGCGTTCGAGATTCTGGTCATGGTTATAAAAATCACTGATCAGGAAAATCCGGCTGCCGGGACGGATGGTGCGAATTCCGTGATGGAGAACCTGCTCTAAAGAAGGTTCGGAACTTTCGGTTGTGGGTGTTTGGGTTGCCTTAACGAGGGCATGGATCAGTGCCAGTACCCCTTTACGACCGGCCTGCGGCCTTAAATCGAATTTTTTCTGTGGGGTCAGAAGAATACCTCCGATACGGTCACTGTTAAAGGCCGCTGTCCAAGCCACTGTTGCAGCGAGCCGGGCAGCAATTACCGATTTGAAGGCCTCTTTGGTGCCGAAATAGAGGGAGGGGCTAAAATCGACCAGGGTCAGGACTGGGCGGTCACGCTCCTCAGCATAGAGTTTGGTATGGGTTTTGCCGCTGCGGGCCGTAACCCGCCAGTCGATACTGCGGATATCATCGCCCGGGGTGTAGATCCGGGATTCAGCGTAGTCCATGCCGCGTCCGCGAAACTTGGAGAGCGTATTGCCGGCCATAATGGAGTAAGCCCGTCGATTGTTTTTGCCGATCAGGGAACGGGCTGTATGGCGCAGATCGAGAAGCTCTTCAGTTGTGCAGGTAATCCCGTTGACGGATGAAGGTTGCGGTTTTCTAAAAATCTTTGCCAGACGCATATTGGGGCTAGGGCACCGGGATATAGCGCAGTAATTCGTCGATTGCCTCTTCACTTTTGATCCCTTCGGCTTCGGCTTCAAAGGTCAAAAGTAGACGATGGCGCAGGATGTCATGGATAATGGCCTGGATGTTTTCCGGGGTCACATACTTTTTACCCTGAAGCCATGCATGGGCCCGGGCACAACGGTCCAGAGCAATAGAGGCCCGCGGGCTGGCGCCGTATTCGATCCAGCGCCCCATCTTCTCGTCGCAGGCCTGCGGGTTACGGGTGGCGAGAATAAGTTGGACGATATACTCTTTAAGCGGATCTGCCATATACAGATCAAGAATTTCGCGGCGCGCTCGGGTGATTGCTTCGGGCGTGAGAATTGCCGATTGTGAAGGTTTTTCTTCCAGTTCACTCAAAGCTTCACGCCGGGCCAGTTCAAGAATTTTTTTTTCGCTGTGATAGTCTGGATAATCGACATTGATCTGCATGAGAAAACGGTCAAGCTGGGCTTCCGGCAGGGGGTAGGTGCCCTCCTGTTCGATCGGGTTCTGGGTTGCCATGACCATAAAAAGATCGGGCAGGTAATGGGTTTTACGGCCGACACTGATCTGTCTTTCCGACATCGCTTCCAATAGAGCCGACTGAACCTTGGCCGGGGCCCGATTGATCTCGTCGGCTAAGACAATATTGTGAAAGAGTGGCCCGGGCTGAAAGCGAAAAGAGTCATTGCTACGTTGGTAGATTTCGGTGCCGGTAAGGTCAGCCGGCAGGAGGTCGGGAGTAAACTGCAGGCGTTGAAAATCACCCTCGATACAATCGGCCAGGGCTTTTACGGCTCTGGTTTTGGCCAGTCCCGGAGCTCCTTCAACCAGCAGGTGACCATCGGCTAGTAAAGCGACCAAGAGCCGTTCAACTAGAACTTGCTGACCGATGATCTCGGTTTCCATACGTTCTTTGGCCTGTTGGAAAGCCTCCCGGGGTTCATTACCTGGCGGCGCGATGTTTTGCAGTGAGGTGGTTGTCGGTTCCATAAGAGGGTTCTTTCGGAGTAAAAACAAAAGCACGAAATTGGCATAAACCCAATTTCGTGCTTTTGGGGATTATTAAGATCAGTTGTCGAGCTTGGCTTTGAGAGCGGCGAGTTTATCGTTGACCGCCTGGTTGGTGTGGTTTTCACCCAAACCGGCAAACTCATTTTCGAGGCTGTCACCGCTGTCAGCCGCCATTTCGGCGGCTGCGTCGGCTTCATGGGATGAACGTTCGGCTTTAGCCCGCATTCGCGCCATGAGATCATCGGCAGTATGTTTATTAGACATCTTGGCCTTGGCTTGGTAGATCTGTTTCTTGACTTCCGAGGCTTTACTCTGGGCGATGATGAAATCGCGGTTGCGCTTAAACTCGGCCAGCTCATCCTCAATGCGACGGATATCCTGTTTGAGACTTTCGATCTGGCCGCGCTGTTCCTTGCAGCGCGGTTCCATCTCCAAGGCCTTCTTTTCATGTTCTCCGGCCCGGGCTAAAGCTTTCACCGCGAGATCTTCGCGGTTGGCCTTAAGTGCGGCTTCAGCTTTGGCCTCCCAGTTACTCTGCTCGAGTTTATCTTTATCGAGAATCGCCTTGGCCTGTTTCTCGGTGGCGATACATGACATGACTGCCTGTTTGGCCTCTTTGATCTGTTTTTCTTTGTCGCGGATGGCCTGATCCAACATCAGTTCAGGGGTTTCCATTTTGTCGATGGCCTTATTGACTCCGGCTTGGCCGACCTTGAATATTCTACTGAAGATGCTCATATATTGGTTCTCCTTAAAAATGTTAAGCGAATGAATTTGTTAACTATTTGGGTACCCGTACCGTTTTCAAATTGTCTCGGTGCGGGGCTTTGCTCCAGACCGGGCTGAAAGCCCGAGCCGCGTGGCGTCGTGTCCCCTTCGAAGTGGGCGAAGCAAAGTTCGCCGTTATCCGCTGTAACTTAACTCAGATAATCTGCCAGCAGGGTTTCGGCTCGATCAACGGCCAGTTCCAAGGTTGTGAAAACGCAGAGTAGTTCATTGCTGTCGAGATTTTCGGCTTCGCGGCTCTCAACCAGAACTAGACGAGGGTCGTCGGGATTGGCCCGGTTGAGACCAAAGGCGACCGGCAGGATTTCAGTGTTGAGATCAAGCAGGTCATGGTAGAGTTTCTCAGTGGCGACAGAGCTGATATTGCCCAGATCAATTTCGAAGTAGAGATGATCGTCTTCCAGGTTAATGAAGACCGGTAATTCACCGTCGCGTTCGACCCGGTAGATGGTTTCTTCAAGTGCCTCGACAGTAAATTCGTTAAATTCGAGAAAACTGACAAGATCTTCTTTCAACGAGCTGGTCACGATTACCTGTTTCATACGACATCCTTTTTACCGTTTTAATCAGGTTGACGTTATTGATTTTTTTTAAGGATATTTACCTTATTGGATGAGAATATAGGACTCTTTTCAGGTGTGGTCAAGAGGTATGTACCTTTATTTGAAAATTCTAAGATCTCTCTTTTATGTTAAGCTTGAGTCCGAATTCAAAATATCTTTTTCAATGACGCTGAAATCGCGGCGGCTTTCGGCCAGCATGATGAGTTTATTACCCTCTTCAATGCATTCATTTTTGGCCGGGTTGAGGATGGTCTTTCCTTGTTTGATGATGCCGATGACCTGGAGGTTGGCGGGGTGTTTGAGGACTGCGACCTGAATATCGGCAACCTTGTGACCGGCCAGTTGCGTGTCGAGGATATAGAACTGACTGCCGATCTTGTTGCTGATGATCTGAGTGATGATTTCATGAATCCCGGGGTAGAGAAATTCTTGGGCCAAAAGGCAATCGGTCAGACCTTCCGGAGTAACAATGCCGTCGACTTTGGCCCTTTGCAAAAGGCAGAGATTCTCATGATGGATGAGTTCGGCAACCATTTTGAACGGATAGTGATGTTCCTGTCGGAGCTGTTCGACAACCGAGGCGATGGCAAAGGTAATGGCATCGGCGTCACTGTTGAAAGGGTCGCCGGCGAGGATGAAGACCCCGGCCGCCGCCATAAGGTTTGCTTTATGTAGCACCTGTTCACTGGTCGGGTTGCCGTAGACAAAGGCAAAGTCATCGGCCGGTAGACTTTCGGGCAATTTCGTGATTGTGTCACTGACGATCACGAAGAATGAGTGTTCATAGGCTGGATGCAACTTCAGTTCGGCGGTCAGGCGTTTGAGTTTGTCGAGAGTGGGAAAGTTGCAGATGATGATGTGGTGTTCTCTGGTTATTTGCACAAGTCCTCGCTTTCTTTTTGAGATATAATCAAAAACACTTTCCGCCACCATCCCCAATAGATAGCCGATAATTGCGATACCGACCAGCATGCAGGGATAAGCGATCAGAAAACGGCCGATTTCAGTCTGCGGGGAGAGATCCCCGTAACCGACCGTGGTCATGGTTACCATTGCCCACCAGATACTGTCGGCTAAGTCAAGTTCAGGTTGAACGTTTCGTTCAACAAGGTAGAAGACCAGACCGAAAAAAAGGTTCAGGAAGAGGGCCAGAGAGAATATCCGAACCAGGCGCAGGCGCTGATAGTTGTGTTGATGTAACCAGCTTAAAAAACGTTGAAAAATAGGCATCGATTTTTGTTGTCTCTATAACGCATCCCGGAGGGCATTACCTTGGGTGATAATATCTTTGATCACCGTTTCAGCAGCAATCTTTCCCTCCTTATCTTCATAGCCGAGATCCGGCCAGTGGATTGATTGGTTGCAGATCTCCAGAATTTCATCCCAGACCGATCCTAAAAGTAAATCGAACTGCCAGTTGCCGTCGGCATCGCGACCAAAACGTTTTTCGTTTATGAAACTCATGAAGACGAGTTCAATCGGGTCGCTTTTTAAGTATTCCGCGACTGCGATACGCAAGTCATCCCAGCGTTGTTCAGCTAGAAAAGCTTCCCATTCCGGTTTTGTTGGATAGTCGTCATAGTAATTGAAGGCGAATTCACCACTGGTCAGGTCAACGGCGCAGAAGATATCACTGATGGTCATGTTTTCCCGGTAATGTTTGAGAAAATTATGATGCAGGGTTTTGCCTTTCCGGCTGACACAGTAATGTTGCTCCTGGTCGATTTCAATCAGTTCACGAGCCATGAGTTCATCAAAAATTGATTCTAAATCTTCATTTTTTTCGTTGAGCAGAATCGAAATTCTGGTCTTTTCCTGAATCATGTAATCAAGCAGGTAGAGGCGGGCGTAGTGATGTCGCTGTTTTTCGTCAAGTTGATAGGGTAGTTGAGGTAAATTATTCATGAGAAGAAGAGACTTCCGACAACCAAAGCAATGATAATGGCGACTCCACCCTCAATCAGGGCCGCGCCCCAGTTGTGGTCCTGACTGATCTCTTCGTCGAGCAGGGCTCCGGGAAGCAGCAATTTGTCGGCGATATAGCGGCCTGTAACCAGAAAGAAAAAACTTACCGGGAGCCATAAGATGAGCCCCGGCAGGGAGTCGTAGGCGGCGATATAGTCGGCTAAAAGGATGCCGACGGCAACCATGCTCAATCCGAAAGCAACTCCGGCGGCGGGGTTGTCCTGCTCAATTTCGTGGTGCAGGTCGAAACGACTAATATGTTGGTAGAGGCGGCCGAAGAGGAGAAAGGTGGCTTGAGCAATAGCGAAATAGAAAAAAGTGCCGAAAAGGTCGGTAAAAAAACCTGAGCCGGAACCACTTAAAACGGTTTTTATGATAATCCCTGAGGCGATAAAGGTGCAGCCTTCAATAGCTCCGGTGCCGAGATTGTGATCTTCGATGATTTCCTTGTGGTTCTGGAAATTAGGCAGCAGATAATTGTCATTAAGGTATTGCGAGATCTGGAGCAGGCCGATTCCGAGCAGTCCCCAAAAAAAGATCTCAATCAGGTCAACGATCAGGCTCCCGAAGCCGGTGACGGCAGCATCACCGTTGGGGGTGATAACCCCCCAGAGAATGAGGCCTAAGGCGAAAAGGTAGCCGCTGGTTGAGAGGGCCACCGCTTTGTTGTCGGTGGTGGTTAGTTCATGGTCAAGGTCGTAGCTTGCAAACTTGTTGTGCAGGTGTTTGCCGATAACCATGATAACCAGAACGACCAGCAGGTAGGTTGCAGCAACCGGTTGAAAAAGTTCGGCGATGGGGCGCAAAGAAAAAAAACTGAACATGACTTAATCCTTATTAGCTTAGATTTTGGGTAACTATTTAGGGCAACTATTCAGGTTTTGTCCACAAATTGTCTCGATGCGGGGATCGACCTTTAGTTCTGTCCCCCTCGAAGTGGGCGAAGCAAAGTTCGCCGCTATCCGCTGTAACTTAACTCTTTTATTTACCACCAAAGCGGCCGCCGCTCCGACCGAAACCGCTGCTTCTGCGTACCGATGGACGGGACGGACGGGGTTTTGAACTTCGGCCAAAAGCACTTTTACCGATCTGTTTTGAGGGGTTGCGTTTTTGAAAACTTTTCTGTGAAGAGGTTGGTTTTTTCAATGGTGTCTTGATACCTTTAGCCGCACTTTTACCGGCATTAGGTGAGGTTGCTTTACCTTTAACAGTGCTGCTGGAAGCGCTTTTCAAGTTTCTTTTACCAGCGGTACGTTGCTGGTAGTTTGCCTGAGAAGTCGTATTGTAGGATCTGTAATGTCCTGGATAGTTGCCGTAGCCCCAGGGTGAAGCGTAGAAGGGGTGGGGCCGGAAAAGCCAGTACATGAACAGCATATCGGTGATTCCGAAACTGCTGCGATGATAGTGATTTTGGCCATAGACCTGTTCATTACCCTTGACTTCGACGTTGGCCTGATCGGCACCGCTTTTTTCGATTGCGATCGTCGCTATTTCCTGGGTCTCGCCAGCGACTGGTTCAACCGTTAGAGAGAAGCCTTTGGTCTGCTCATTGCCAAACTCGGTGACCTTGAGATAGTCGACCTTGCCGTCTTCATCGAGATCGAGATTGTTGAGGCCGGTATCTGGGTCGTTGAGTAGGCGTTCCAGAGCGGCCGCGTTTTCAGCTTTTTTCAGGAGTGAACCAACGGTTGCCAGATCGAGACCTTCACTGCCATAGGCTATGGTTTGAACACTGACATTATACTGTTTTTCACCTCCTCCTGAAGGCCAGAAGAAGGAGATGAGGATGAGGAGAAAGAAAACTCCGGCCAGGATCTTGAAAATCTTTTCATTCATGTTTAAACCCCATTTTGTTTGCAGTGGTCAGTGTGCAGGTTTTTACTGTCGACTGCTTACTGATTTTAGTATCCGGTTTGCCAGCCTTTTAGATAATACGTGAAAATCTTATGATTAACAAGGGTATTTATTTCACTTTCATTGGTTTTAAGCTGATTTGTGCCGAAATTTAGCGAAGCATCGATAAGTTCCGGGGTTAAGTAGCGGGTTGGAACCGGCAGTACGTTTCTCTGTTTAAGCTTCTCTTTTAAACTTTTTGATGACCACTTTTCACTGTGACCGCCAATCCACCAGCCCCATTCGCCAAAGGAGGGGACATTGTCATGGTAGGGAATAACGTTTAAATCAGCTGCGGCCATGCTGCGACCGATACAGAGAAAAGCTTCACGGGCGTGATAGGGAGAGGTCGCCTGTTGGACAAAAATGCCGTCGATGGCCAAGCGGTCGGCCAAGTGGCGGTAGAAGGTGCGGGAGTAGAGTTTGGCCAACTCCTCGTTGTTGGGGTCGGGAAAGTCGACGATGATGATATCAAATTTACCGGCCAATTTCTCCACTAAAGAAGCTGCATCAAGGTGAACCAGAGTGACTATGGCGACCTCTTCGGGCCGGCTGCCAAAGCGTTGGTGCTGGTCGGGGATGCGAATCACTTCATCTTTGTTTTGCGGAATCAAACTGTTATTTTTCAGGATGTTGATTCTGGCATCTCTCAGACTGTTTCGGTTAAGTTTGATGAGAGTCGGGTGGTTGCGGGCCAGGTCGGTCATCTCCGGGTCGAGGTCGCAAAGCACGAGTTCTTTAACCGTCTCGTATTTAAGGACCTCCCGGGCGGCCAGGCCGTCTCCGCCACCGAGGATGAGGACGCGGCGTTGAGGTTTGGCTAGGGCGAAAGCGGGATGGACCAGGTTTTCGTGGTAGATATGTTCATCGGCGCTGTTAAATTGGAGGCTGCCGTTGATATAACAGGAGATTTCGGCGGCCCTCGATTTAGTCAGCACAATATGTTGGAAACGAGTGGTTTTACTTAATATGACGCGGTCGCGATAGAGGTACTGCTCGGCGCTTGAGGTCCAGTTCCGGGCCTGAAAAAGACCGCTTGCCAAAAGTAGTGAGGCGGTCATCAGAGTTGCCCATAAACGGACGCTAAAGGTGACTTTTGAACGAAAGTAGAGTAGTAAGATGGTGGCGGCGGAAAGGTTTAAAAGTCCCAGGACAAAGGCGGTTTCGATCAAGGTGAAAAAACGGGGCAGTAGAAAAACCCAAATCAAGGCTCCTGCCAAGGCGCCGACGTAGTCCATTTTTAGAACCTTGCCGAGATTAACCTTGAGCTGGTTGGTGTAGGCAGAGTTGAGCCGGGCGATCAGGGGGAGTTCAAAGCCTAGCAGGAGACCGATGCTGCTGATGAAAGCATATTGCGCTATGACATAGTAATTGGGGGCCATGCCGTAGGTGAAGAGCAGGGCCAGAGGACCGCAGCCTCCCAAAACCCCCAGCAAAATTTCGGCGCCGATAAATTTATCGAGCAAAAGCTGGTCGTTGAGGCGTTTTTGCAGGTCCGCGCCGATGCCCATACAGAACATCATGGCGCCGATCACCAAGGCCCACTGGCGGGCGGAATTTCCGAGCAGGTCGGCGGCCACCCGGCTTAAGGTATATTCGTAGGCGAGACCGCAACCTCCCATGATAAAGGTTGCCAGATAGAGAATGAAGGAGGCTGAGATATTCATGTCCGTCGGCTATACCGAAGTGTGTCTGGAAGTCAAGTTAAAATGTTACAATCGGTTTTGCCGGATTTTTTCAGACTTTTTTGCAGCAGCCGGCAATATCCAAAAATATTTCTTGAAGTTTATAGGTGAAATTGTGTATTCCTCTACTTCGCAGGCTAGCCTGCGGCAAGTTGCTATTCCTTTGCGACAAACATCCCTAAGCCATAGAGGTTAAACTTTATTGAAAAGTGATTATGATTCGTTCGGTAATCTTTTTTTAGGTTTTTTGTTGGTTGGCTAGTGCTCTAGTGTTGGAGTTGCGGTTGAGGTGAGTCAAACGGTTTCGGGTGAACGTGAATATCACATTTTTATGGTCAACAGTTAGCACTCTGAATATTTCTGGCGTGAGCGTCAGAGTCATGGCTCAAGGATGCTTTGTCGGGTTTAAGGGTGCCGTTAGATTTGCTTTTAGGGGCTGAGATTTTGACTAACTATGGCCGAACGGTGCGGTGAAAAGTTGATGGAAAATAGGACCTATACTCAATTTATACTCATGGCTTTGACGGTACTGATGCTTTTTCTTGCCGGGGGCTACATTTTTTATAATCATGTCAGCCAGCATTTTATCTGTGGAGTTCAGCGCGAGCAGGAGATGGTGGCCGAGCGTATCACCGAAAATTTACAGACCTATCTCAAGAGGGTGCAGCAGACGGTCGATTCGGTACTCGATTTTACTTCATATCAAGTCGGTGATATAAAAGAGCTTACTGCTCATCGTTTTAAGCTTTTATGGAAGATTTATCCGGAAATTTTCCATCTTGCTTTTTTAGCTGCCGACGGAGAGGTTTATTATACCGGTGAAGATGGTGATTTTACGCCTATGGGCCAACCTCTTAAGGAGGTTTACGAGTGGCAATATTTTGATTATGGTTTCTGGGATGAGCTTGATGACGAAAAACTGCATCAGTACATTTCCGTTTTCATGCACTTTGTACCTGAACTGGGAAAGGTAATGCCGGTGCCGATTATCCTCTTTGCAAAACGGGTTGTCGTTGATGGTGAGTCTCTCGGATTTATACTGGTACCTTATCAATTAGATTTTATGATTACTACCTATTGCCGGAATATGGTCGTTGAAAAGCGTCGTGAGATTGTCCTGGTCGACAGTCGCGGGCGGGTGGTTTTTTCCTCTTTGCCGGGGCTTTTGTTGCGGGATTTTTATCCGGCTTATGGCATTTCGTCTGATCTGTTACTTGAAAAAAGTGAACAATTTTCGTTGTTGGACAAAGAGGAGCTGTCTTTGGTTGTGGCCGCTCTGGCCAACCGGAATCCCTTTTCGACAACTATGAAAATTTTTTCAGGGGAGCGGCACAACACCCTTCTGGCGGCCTTTCGGGCGATGACGATGGTGACTGCCGACTGGACGGTGATGGTTGCCACGCCCCGGACAAAAGCTGACGAATTGGTCTGGCGACTACTGGTTCCCGTAATCCTTTTGTGTATTTTCATGCTTTTGATAATTGTCCTCTTCTCATATTTCATGTTTTGGCGTCTGAATCGTTTTGCGCAAGAGAATGCTATCTTTAAGGCGGGTCTAGCTTCGAGTTCGGATGGCGTGGTCGTGCTTGATGATCAGGGCCGTTATCTATTTATTAATCGGGCTTATAGCGAGATTACCGGAGCGTCGGCACCAGAGCTCTTGGGGACTTTCTTCCAAGTCGAGGGTCAGGGCGGTGATCGGGAAGGCCTGCCGAAAAATATTTTTTCTTTGGTTGCTGAGCAGGGTCGTTGGCAAGATGTGGTTTCTTATCAGAAAATAGGGAAAAAACCGCTTGAAGTCAGTCAGAATTTTTCCGAGATCTATCGGGCTGATCGTAAGGTTGGTTACATCAGCAATCTTCATGATATCAGTGAGGAGCGGCGGCTGACTCGGGAGGTTAAAGTATACAGTGAATTCCTTCATAAAGAAGTTGATCGGCAAACCAAGGTTATCCTGCAGTCTCAAAAGATGGAGACTGTCGGCATCCTGGCGGCCGGTTTTACCCACGATTTCAATAATCTTCTTGCCAGCCTGCACGGTAATATTGAATTGCTGGAGATAATGCTGGAAACAGCACCACAAAACGCAGGTCGTTATATTGACAAAATTCGGCAGATTTCGATTCAGGCGGCTGAGCTGACCCGGCAGCTATTGCTCTTTTCGCGTCGGGATATAGGGGCTACGGAGGTCGTCTCTATAGCCGATCTGGTTGAGTCGGTTTTGGTACTTGTGCCTCCTTTCTTGCCGGCTCAAATATCCTTTGACTGTCTTGAGGACAGCTGCGATCTCAAGCTTGAAGTTGATAAATCTGCAATCGTGCAAACTATATTAAATCTGGTTTTGAATGCCGGCGAAGCCTTTACCGAAGATCAGGAGAATGCTCAAATCAAGATTATTTCCAAAGCTAAATTTGTTGATCGTTATTTTGGTGAGCGTTTCAATCTTACTCCCGGCAACTGGTATTGTGAGATTACCGTATCGGATAACGGCAGCGGTATTTCGTCGGCTATTATGGGGAAGATTTTTGATCCATTTTTTAGTACCAAGGGGTGGTCGAACAAGAAAGGTACGGGGCTGAGCTTGGCTATTGCCTATCGGACTATTGCTAATCATGATGGTGTTATTACGGTTAATTCAGAACTTGGTGTCGGAAGTTCTTTTATTATCTATCTGCCGGTAGCCAGCCATCCCGGCAAGTCTCGGCCGTTTGTTCAGGAGCTGGAATACTCGCATGATCTCAATGCCCGGAAGATTCTGATTGTTGAAGATGAAGAGCTTTTACGTGAAAGTTTGAAGGTTTTGCTTGAACTGCGTGGCGCTCGGGTTGAGTTGGCGGCTAATGGTAAAGAGGCTCTGGAGAGTCTCGAAACCGTTTCAGCGGATTTGATCGTGCTTGATCTGGTGCTGCCGGAGATGGGGGGGGAGGAGTTTTTGTCCGAGATGGAGATGCGGAAAATTAAAATTCCGGTTTTGATTATGACTGGTACCCTCAATGAGGGTTTTCGTGTCAGTAAACTTTTTCCGGTGGTCCTGGAAGTGCTGGAGAAACCTTTTTCACAGAAACAGCTCCTCCACCTTTGTCACCAGATGTTGTCGTGAGAATTTCAAACCTTAAGTAGAGTATCAATTGCTTTGATAACCTCAACCTCCGATAACTCATCCATACAGGCCCGGGTTTGGTTGGGGCATTGCCGGTTGCCGTGGCGGGCGCAGGGTCGGCAGCTGAGACCTTTTTTCTCAACAATAATAGCCCGGTTTTGCCAGGGACCGAAACCGAATTCAGGAACCGTAGCGCAAAAGATCACCACTGTCGGTATCTTGCAGGCGGAGGCCATGTGTAGAGCCATGCTGTCGTTGCAGACCATTAGGCGGGCGTGCTTGGTTAAATAGAGTGCGCTATCAAGATCTCCGCGGCCCGCCAGATTGATAACCTCCAGGTTGCCGGCGACCTCTTGGCAGACATCGACTTCTTCGTTACTTCCCAGCAAAACTACGAGCCAGCCTCTTTTCAGCAAATGTTTGGCGACCTTGTGATAACCGGCGGCCGACCATCTCTTGGTCTCCCAGGCGCTGCCGGGGACCATCAGGACATAGCTGCCTGGAGCCGGAAGTTCTGTTTGAAGAAGCGGTGCGAGAGCTCTTTTTTCAGGTGCAAAAAGACGGAGCTGATCGGGTAAATTTGTATTTTGGGAACCATTGTTAAGCAGAGCCAGGTTGCGCAAAACATCATGTAGCTCTTGAGGTCTTGGCCTGGTTATGTCGTAGAGGAAGGCCAATTTGGCATTTTTGAAACCTATTTTCTCAGGGATTCGGCTTAAGGCTAAGAGTAAGCTGGTGCGGGCTGAACGATGCAGTGAGTAGGCCATATCAAAGTTCATTTTACGTAATTTATGGGCTTGTCGTAAAAGACCTTTGATACCTCTCTCCAGACCCCGTTTAGCGAAGGGTATAACCCCTGTAAGAAGAGGATCGCGTTTGACCAGAGTAGCAGCCAGTGGGGTGGTCATTATCCAGAGTTCCGCGTCAGGGTGCAGCTTTTTTAGGGCGGCAATCAGTGGGGTCGAAAGGATGGTATCACCTAAAAAACTGGTTTGTACAAGGAGTATCTTCATCGTGGTCCCCGACGTTTGAACTCTCGATAAAAAGCTTGGGCCCGCCTTTCTACCCGGTGCCATAGTCCGGTTTTCAGTTTAAGGGATTCACGCCAAGGGCGCTGAGTATAGGTGGAGATAAACCGTAAGCGATCTCTTAAAGTCAGACCAATCTCAAAACTTGAAAAATGTAATGCTGCGAGGTCTTTGACCTGCCAGCGCCGGGGCAGTGTTTTTCGTTGCCGGACGCGGTGGAGATCGATAAGGTGCAAGGTCAGGTTTTTGGGATCCGGGGTTCTGCCATTTTCAAGGTCGAGAAGAAAATGGCAGATGTAGAGATCGCAGTGGTTGAGAGCTAAACGATGTAGGGATCCCGTGATCTCCGCCACCCGTTTAATAAGAGCCCGCTTTAAGGTTGGAGAGGGAGGTTTTGTGGCCCAGTTGCGGCAGTAATCTTCCAGACTTTCAGTGTTTTTCAGGTCTTTAGTGATGATGAATGACTGTTTGTTGATCGGGTTTTTCCCCCGGCGGCCGTAGGCGACTAGAGGGGTCGTCGGAATTTTGAGTTTTTCGAGAAGTTCTATTGCCCGCCACTCATTTTCAGCCCCGCTGATCGGCCACTTGAAACGTAAAAGACTTCTTAAAAAACGCCGCCAGCCGAGACCGTGGTGCAGTTTGGCGAAGTAACTTTGGCCATCTATCGTAAATTGCAGGGTGCGCCGCCCATCTTTATGGCGATAAATGGTACCGTCAAGGGTGAAAATCTTCTCAAAGGGTTTTTCTTTGAGCCATCCCTGCCGCCATTTGTCGGGTATCTCAAGAATTTCCGAAGGTGTCTGTTGGTTCATGATAGGTACTTAATTGATTAAGGTTTCGCTTTTTTGGTTTTAGTTATGCAGGATTTTAGAATGCTCCTTTTAACATAAATAAGAATGACGTGGTAACAAAATATCATCAGTTAGGTAAAGCATCAGTTGAAAATGTTGTCTCCCTGTGCTAGAATATTCTCAATAAAATTACTCAGGAGTCAGATGTTTTTTCTGCATAATAACTATTTGGACAGTCGAAAATATTCTAAAATTAAAATTTAAATATACAAACATTAAGGTGAATTAATGACTGAAGAGATCAGAGTGCGATTTGCGCCGAGCCCGACCGGTTATCTCCATATTGGTGGAGCGCGAACGGCAATTTTGAACTGGCTGTATGCTCGCCAGCACAACGGCAAACTAATTCTGCGGATAGAGGATACTGATACTGAACGTTCAACCAGTGAGATGATTCAAGGAATTCTTGATGGTTTGCAGTGGCTCGGTATTGAGTGGGATGAAGGTCCCTACTACCAATCCGATTTTATCAATGATCATATCGCGGCGGCGGAGAGCCTGTTGGCTTCCGGCCACGCCTATAAGTGTTTTTGCTCAAAAGAGGAGCTCGAATTAAAGCGTGAGAAAGCCCGGGCCCTAAAAGAGGATTTTCGTTATGATCGTAGTTGTCGCGGCTTAAGTGAGTTGGAGGTGGCTGAACGGGAAGCCGCTGGTCAATCTTATGTTATTCGTCTGAAGGTTCCGGAGGGTGATGGCGCGGTTGTTTTCAAAGATGCAGTATATGGTTCAATAACGAAACGTTATCAGGATATTGAGGATTTCGTCATTGTTCGGGCCAACGGTCAACCCCTATATCTGCTCTCCAATGTTGTTGATGATGCCCGCGATCGAATTAGTCATGTGATTCGCGGGCAAGATGGTCTTGGCAATACCCCCAAACAGATTCTGCTCTATCAGGCTTTAGGGGAGACATTGCCGGTGTTTGTTCATATGAGCCTGACCTTAGACCCTAAAAGGGCTAAGATTTCGAAACGAACCCATGGTGAACTGGTTGCTATCCATTTCTATCGTGAACATGGTTTTCTGCCTTGGGCCTTGGTCAATTTTCTCATTCTTTTGGGCTGGTCGAACCCTGAATCGAAAGAGATTTTTTCGTATGAAGAGCTGCTTGAGGTTTTTTCGTTTGCCGGTATGAATCGGGCCAATTCGGTTTTTAATGTCAATAAAAATGACCCCAAATTTATTACCGATCCCAAAGCCATTAATATGAACGCCCACTATTTGAAGACCTTACCGCTGCCCGAGCTTGAGCCCTATGTTCGAACCGAACTTGAAAAGGCCGGTCTGTGGCAGGACGCCTATGCCGATGAGAAACGGGAGTGGTTTCTGAATACGGTTGATCTTATCCGGGCCCGCTATCACCTGTTGACCGATTTTGCGATTCTCGGTCGGCCCTATTTTGGTGATGATGTTGAGCTCGCTATAGAGGATAAGGCGCGGCGTAAAAATCTTGAAAAATTTCCCGATTTACGTGAATGGTTGCCGCAGCTGGCTGAACGCCTTGAGAACACCGCCGACTTCAGTGAGACGGTGATTGAAGAGCTGATGCGGGTTTTTGCCGATGAAGTGGAGGTCAAGCCCGGAGTTATTATCAACGGGGTTCGAACCGTAATCACCGGTCAGTTGGCCGGTCCCGGTCTTTTTGAGATTGTTACGACAATTGGTCGCGAGCGGGTGGTTGCCCGTCTACGTCATGCACCGCAGCTTTTTTAGTAACTTAAGAATTTTTCCTCAATAGTGTGTTTTATGGGTAAATCTGGTGTCCGACACCTGTTTTACCCATAAAGCTTTTTGGTTCCCAGATAACGTTCCCCTTCACTGTAGATGCAGCCGCAATATTGTTGACGATACATTCCCTTCTCTTTTGATAGATCTATCCCTTCGCGCCAGCCCTCACGGAAGTCTTCGTAATGAAACTTTACCCCGAAGCGGCGGCCCAGCTCTCGGCCCAGTTCGCAAATTTTTTCATGTTGTTGAAACTTGCTGTAGAGGAGCGTGGTGGTAAAGGCTTCAAATTTGCCTTTATGAGCGATCCGGGCGGCTTTCTCAAGTCGGTCATGGTAGCAGAAGAGGCAGCGCTGCTTTTCCCGAAAGGCCGCGTTTTTTAAAAAATTGACGAGCTCGTAGCGTTCATCAACAATTAGCGGTAATTCTTCTTCCTGAGCCCATTCGGCTAGGGTGTCGCGGCGTTTTTGCCACTCTGTGTAAGGGTGGATATGATTGTAGTAAAAGGCCCGCAATTGGTGGCCTTGATGGCGTAGTTGCATGACCGGGTAGATGGCGCAGGGGCCGCAGCAGCAGTGCAGAAGAATTTTCATGGTGGTTTGCTTAGTGGGTAGCGGGTAGTCTGCAGTCGGCCGGGTTCCAAAGCCCTCAGCAGTTTACTTCCGCACCGGGTTGGGAGTTGTCGATGTCGGGCTCAGATTGTGTGGTTTTCTGCTCTATACGTTAAACAGGTCAGTTGTCAAGTCAGACAGCTCTTTTAATATCTCGATCGGATTAAAATCAGGTTGACAGACGCATTCTTTTCCATTATTTAGTGAGCCCTTCAAAAACGCAGCTGAAATTGAAATGACAAAGTAAAATGTTCAGATGCGAGGCGCCCTAAACCTGAGGAATGAGGCGTACGTCAAGTACTCCGCAGTGACGAAGGTTGAAGGGGAACGAAGAAGGTGGACGTTTTACTTTGTCATTTTATGGTGGGTGTAGCTCAGTTGGTTAGAGCGCAGGATTGTGGCTCCTGAGGCCGAGGGTTCGACCCCCTCTACTCACCCCAAAAATTAAAAACCCTAAGCAGAACCGTAAAAGTAGCGGTTCTGCTTAGGGTTTTTGTTTTTCTGAAGTCAATAAAATACGTTTGTAGTAGACATGGGTTATCTCTCCAATGTTTTTTACTGCCTACTGCCCATTACATGGGGACAAAGTTTTTGCCCTGCGGATCTTCAGTCGTTGCCGCGACGGTTGCCCGGGTTTGACTTTCACTACTCGGTCTGCTAGGGTCAGGGGCTGATTTTTTTTGGTTGTGATGTTAGGTTTGTCATCACTTTTGTGGAGTGTCAATGAAGATTGTTATTTCCGGTTCCGGTGAAGTCGGTTTCCATCTGGCCGAGCAGTTGGTGACCAGTCATCAGGATGTAGTTCTGATTGAAAAAGATCCGCTCAGGGCAAAGTTTGTGGCCGACCATCTTGACTGTATGGTGGTCCAGGGCGAGGGCAGTAACCCGGAAATCCTGGCTGAGGCCGGGATTGATGGAGCCGATACCTTTATTGCCGTCTCTAATCTTGATGAGGTCAATATCGTCTCCTGTCTGGTGGTTGCGAATGAGTTCAAGGTCAAGACCAAAATCGCCAGGGTCCGTAGTATTCAATACCGGCGCAGCGGTATTTTGAACAATTCGCTGCTTGGGATTGACTATGTCGTCAATCCCGAGATCGAGGCGGCCCGAGCGATTATGAATATTGTTGCCCATGGGGCTACCGGCGAGGTGTTGGTATTTGAGGATACCGATATTCAGTTGCGAAATATCTTTGTTGATGCAACTTCTCCTTTTCGCGATAAGAACCTGCGCGAGATTCGCCGTGATATGCACTATAATTTTATCATCGCCGGGATCAGCCGGGATGATGAGGTGATTATTCCCTACGGTGATACCCGAATTTCTGAAGGGGATCGGATCTATATCGTTTCGAATCATCGTAATATGGAGCGGGTCTTTGCCAGTGCCGGCCGTTTCCGTCATAAACTGCATAATGTAGTTGTTGTCGGTGGTGGAAAAATCGGTTGTTATATCAGTGAATTTTTAATCACTACCGGACGCAGTGTCAAAATTGTCGAAAAAGATTATAAGCACTGCAAATATCTGGCCGAACGTTTTCCCGACGCCTTAGTTATCCACGAGGATATTTCTGATGAAAAGCTCTTTGAAGATGAACAGCTATATGCCTCCGATCTGATCGTTACCACAACCCCGGATGAAGCTCTCAACATGCTGACCGCCATTTATGCTAAAAGTCTCGGTATAAAGCGGGTGATCCCGGTTGTCAATAAGTCAAGCTATTTGAACATAGCCGACAAACTCGGTATTGATGCGACTGTTAGTCCGAAAGCCAGTTCCGTCAGTGCGATCCTCAAATATGTGCGGCGCGGTAATATTAAACGGGTTCATTCGATTTTTGACGGTAAGGCCGAGGCGATTGAGTTTACTGTTAATCTCTCCAGTCGGATTGCCGGGAAAATGGTAAAAGAGTTACAGTTACCGACCGGTTCTTTGGTCGTTGCCGTTAATCGTCCTGAGGGATCAATCAGTAAAAATTTTGTTCCCAGCGGCGAGTTTGTAATTCAGGCGGGTGATAATGTAGTTACCTTTGCCAAAGCCGAACAGGTTGATTCATTAGAAGAGCTTTTCCTGCATTAGCATAGCGTATGGATCCTAAAACTGTTTTACGGATTATAGCCTATCTTCTCTTGATTGTCTGCGGTTTTATGCTGACTGCAGTTGTAGTGGCCCTCTATTTTCGGGAGTTTGCGGTTTCGCGGGCTTTCATTGAGACGGTTGCGATGACGGTCTTGGTTGCCGGCATCTTTCTTTTTACGACCCGTAATTCGGGTCGTAGTCAACCCTCTTTCAAGGATGGTTTTCTCTTTGTCGTCGGCGGTTGGGGTATGGTTGCCCTGATTGGTGCCCTGCCTTTTTATCTTTCCGGAACGATTCCCTCTTTTTGTGACGCCTATTTCGAGGCCATCTCCGGTTTTACGACAACCGGGGCCTCGATTTTGACCGAAGTTCAGAGTCTGCCCCGGGCCATTCTCTACTGGCGTTCGTTAACTCACTGGCTTGGCGGTATGGGAATCGTGGTTCTGACGGTCGCAATTTTGCCGCTGTTAGGTGTCGGTGGCCTGCAGTTGGTCAAGGCTGAGGCCCCCGGGCCGACGGTTGATAAAATTACCCCGCGGATTGCCGAGACGGCCAAGTATCTCTGGTATATCTATCTCGGTATGACCGTTATTGAAACGCTGCTTCTGATGGGTGGAGGCATGGGTTTTTTCAATGCCTTGACGCATACTTTCGGGACCGTTGCCACGGGTGGGTTTTCGACTATGAATGCCAGTGTGGCTCATTTTGATTCGGCCTATATCGATTGGGTGATCACTTTTTTTATGGTCGCGGCCGGGATGAACTTTGTTCTCCATTTCCGTCTTTTAACCGGCAATGTCAAGATCCTTTTTTCTAATACCGAACTTAAAGCCTACCTTTTGATCTTTGTCTTTGCGACCTTGATGATCGCTTATAAACTTAACCTTGAAGTCTACCCAGGTTTTTTCGAGGCCCTGCGCTACGCCGCTTTCCAGGTTGCCTCAATCTTAACGACCACCGGTTATGTGACAGCTGATTATGAGACGTGGCCCTATATGGCTCAGGCGGTTCTTTTTTTATTGATGTTTGTCGGCGGTTGTTCGGGTTCGACCGGTGGTGGAATCAAGGTGATTCGGATCGTTACCCTGTTTAAACAGGCGGTTAATGAGATGAGATATCTGATCCACCCTAAAGGGGTTTTCCCTTTGCGGTTTTCCGGTCAGGTAGTGCGTAAAAATATTGTCTATGCTATTTCCGGATTTTTCTTTCTTTATATTACAATCTTGCTGTTGGTTACCTTTGTTGTCAGCCTCGCCGGGGTTGATCTCTTAAGTGCCATATCTACGGCCCTGGCGACCATCGGCAATATCGGTCCTGGTTTTGGGGTCGTCGGGCCGACCAAACACTATGCCCAATTTCCGGATTTTGTCAAATGGGTCTTAAGCTTTGCCATGATGGCTGGCCGCCTTGAGCTTTATACCGTCTTAGTTCTTTTTACTCCGATGTTCTGGCGGCACTAGAAAAAGTTGACCTCATCAAGGTTACTTTTTGTCTAAGCATTGCCATAAAACTAAAAAAGGGCTCTCCCGATTCTTTGTCGAGAGAGCCCTTTTAGTTGGCAGTCTATAGCAGTTAAACAGAAACCTTTATTCCCCCCCCTCTACAGCTTTTTCACGTCGGGTCGAGGTGATGAAAACCGGTTCTGCCGGAACGTCCTGGTAGTGCCCTTTGGTGGTGGTTTTGACACTGGCCAGCTTGTCGATAACGCTGACTCCTTTAACAACTTTAGCGAAGACGGCGTAACCGAAGCCGGGGTTGCCGTGGTCGAGATTGCGGTTATTTTTCAGGTTAATAAAAAACTGGCTGGTCGCACTGTTAATCTGTGATGTGCGGGCCATTGAGAGGGTCGCTCTTAAGTTGCGCAGGCCGTTATCAGCTTCGTTTTTGATTGGATTATTATTTTTCTTTTTCTCCATGTGGGCGTCAAAACCGCCGCCTTGAAGGACAAAACCTGGGATTATGCGATGAAAAATGGTACCATCGTAGAACCCGGCATCAACATAATCAAGAAAATTTTTCACAGTAATCGGAGCCTTTTCAGGGTAGAGCTCGATTACCATGGTTCCCATACTGGTTTCCATGACCACCCGGGGATTGTCGGCCGTCGCCTCGGAAACCGTCGGGAGTCCGGTTGAAAATGCCATAAAAAGTCCGCCTAATAATAAAAGTTTTATCGCCAGCATCAATTCTCTCCTTTTATAAATGTCATTCCGGCGAAAACCGGGATTCATTGATTTCAGTATGTTAATTATGGTTTTTTAAGGAGCCATCTTGCAACGCCATCAAATCCATTTTTGTAGGGCGGCAATTATCTTGCCGGCCTGTTCCCGGTTCGAGATGTTGAATTTCGACTGTGGCATATAGTTGCCCTTTACCTTACGGTAGCGGCGAATTGTATAGAGATCCTTGCCGAAATCCTCGGTTTTTTTGTTCCATTGTTGATAGCGAAAGACAATTGTCGTCCAGGCGCCTCGGGTGAGAATCTCCTTGTCAAGTTCTTTGACGATGAGCTGGCCATCCTCTTCATAATTCAGGGTTATCTCATCAATCGTTTCCGCCATCGATTTTCTCCTGTTATTTGTGCTGCTTTCGGGTTTATGCGACAGTCAGCTGTCGCTCTCTTGTAACTATTCTTAGCGAAATCAGGCTAGCTTTTTCAAAAAATAATTTGTTTTAATGAGTTATTGTAACGTACTGCTTATAGTAGATTACTGGCCAGTTCAGCGAGTTCCGAGCGTTCCCCTTTTTCAAGATTGATATGGGCGTAGAGTTTTTCTCCCTGCATTTTGGCGATGATGTGGCTCAAGCCGTTGGAGTGGCTATCAAGATAGGGGTGATCGATTTGAAAGATGTCGCCGGTAAAGACGATCTTGGTGTTTTCACCGGCTCGGGTGACGATTGTCTTGACCTCGTGCGGGGTCAAGTTCTGGGCTTCATCAACAATAAAGAAGATTTTTACCAAGCTGCGGCCGCGAATGTAGGAGAGGGCTGAGATGACCAGTTTTCCATCCTCCAGCAAATCCCGAAAATGGAATGCATTCTTGCCCTCTCGGTTATGGGTTTGAATGACTCCGAGATTATCAAAAAGGGGTTGCGTGTAGGGTGATATCTTAGAGCTGATATCGCCGGGTAGATAACCGATATCCTTGTTGCTTAAAGGGACAATCGGTCGGGCTAGATAGATCTGCCGGTAGAGGTTGCGTTGTTCAAGGCCGGCGGCCAGGGCGAGTAGGGTCTTGCCGGTTCCGGCTTTGCCGGAGATCGTGACCAGGGAGATTTTGGGATTGAGCAAGGCATCTAAGGCAAAGATCTGTTCGGCATTGCGCGGCACGATGCCGGAGACCGTTTTTTTTTCGACCTTGTTGATTAACTTCTGATGGCCGTCATAGGTGGCTAAGGCCGATTTGTTAGGGGAGCGCAAAATCATGTATTCATTGGGTTGCAGAGGTTCGTTTAAGGGGATTTCAGTGAGAGTCAGGTTCCCTTCATCAGAGTATATTTTGTCAATAAGTTCATCGGCAACTTCTTCAATTTCCCGGGTGCCGGTGTAGAGGGTCTTGAGATCCTTGATATGGTCACTGGTGTAATCTTCGGCCAGCAGGCCAACCGCTTTGGCCTTCATGCGCAGGTTGACATCTTTGGTCACCAGAATGACCTTCAGGTTTTTGTTCTGCTGGGTGATGATATAGGCGAGATTGAGAATGTGGTGATCCTTCTTGAGTGGATTGAAGCTCGCTTTAATTTCGGGAGCCATCTCTTCATCAAGACGGATACTGATTTTGCCAAGGCCGGGGCCAATCTCGATCCCGCTGTTAAAAATTGCATCTCCGCAAAGTTCATCCAGGGTCCGGACAAACTTGCGGGCATGATAGTTGATGATTTCGTTGCCGCGTTTAAAATTGTCTAGTTCTTCGAGTACGGTAATCGGAATAATTATATCATTTTCGGCAAAATGTCGCAGTGAATCACTGTCGTGCAGGATAACATTGGTGTCGAGAACAAATATTTTTTTGTTTTGAGACTTGTTTTCTACCATTAGTACTCCTTTTAAAGAAGTCGAGATTTTAAGGGAATTCTGGAATTTTTAAGGGGACACCAAACAAATAAACAACCAAAAAAACCCAGCTCTAAATAATCAGTTCCTTTTACCAGTAACGGTTAACTGCGACCTTTGAACCAATTATCGTTTACGGCCTCTGATAAGGCCATAAAAAGCGCCCACCACCCCGCCGGTAAGATGGGCGAATTGAGAAATATTATCTTTTCCCAGTGAGCCGTACAACTCGTTACCGAGATAGAGGACGGCCACCAGGAGCAGGGTCAGTGGAATTTCACCAGCACGAATATTGGCGCAGGAACTTAAAAGAATCAGCATGAAGACGATGCCGCTGGCCCCGAGCAGGCCGGTGTTGAAAAAGAGGGCGTTGAGCAGGGCGGTGAGCAGGGCGGTTATCAGGATCATCTCTAGCATGAGCCCGGAACCGAATTTTTCCTCATTGATCGGGCCAATCAACAGTAGCAGGGAGAGGTTGGCACTTAAATGAGAGAAACTGCCATGTCCGAAAATATAGGTGAAAAACTGGATATAGTGGAGCGGTGATGAACCGTGGAGGCCCGGATAGGCGGTAAAAAAGGTCTGCGTGGTCGCCCCATTGGTAAGTTGGTGGGCCCCCATGGCGGCACAACACAGGAGCGCCAGGGTTAGGGTGACCGGGGCATTATAACGAATTTTCATGACCGCTAAAATAGGGCTTGGAGCAAACCTTGTCAAGAGGATTTTCTCTGATTTTGGATTTTCTTTTTTTGGGGAGCCGGACTCCATTTGTTCGCTTTCTTAAGGAGACTTGCTTGACGACCTCTTCTTTTTGGGTGTATGGATGGTTTTTCATATGGTTGATATGAACTGTTTACGACAGGAGAGTTAATGAATAGTGAAAGCGTAGTAAGTTTTGCCGCACATTGTCTGAATGGTCGACGTATGGAACTTGATTTGCTTTTGCAAGAGTTACTGCGTGATGGTCTGATCGGGGTTGATGACGTTGAGCGTTGTCGTCGTTCGGCCCAGATCAAACGCGGCACGCCTCTTCAACCCCTGGTTTTGATCGCAGCAATGAAAATTGAGGATCGGCGTTCGCCGGGCGGGGTAATTTCACTCGAATCTCTAACCTTCTGGGTGGCCGCTAAATCCGGTTTGTTATACCAGCATATTGACCCCTTAAAACTTGAGGTCCACGCCATTACCGGTCTCAACCTGCCGATGGCCTACCTTGAACGTTTCAATATCATGCCGGTCAGGGTGACAGCCGATCGGGTGGTAATGGCGACGTCCGAACCCTTTGTTGATGAATGGGTTAAAGAACTCAGCCAAGTTTTAAAGAAAAAGATTGAGCGGGTGATTGTCAACCCTGTCGATATCCAGCGTTACCGACGGGAGTTCTTCGCCCTGGCCGAGTCGGTCAGGGGCGCCAGCGACGGTCGGGACGGTGTTTCACAGATCTCCGATTTTGAACAGCTGGTCACCTTGGGCCGGGCCGGAAAACTCGACGCCAGCGACCAGCATATTGTTCATATTGTTGACTGGCTCCTGCAATACGCCTTTGATCAGCGAGCCAGCGATATCCATCTTGAACCCCGGCGTGAGAGTGCCAATATCCGTTTCCGTATCGATGGTGTTCTCCACCATATCTACCAGGTGCCGCAGAACGTGATGAATGCGGTGACCAGTCGTATTAAAGTATTGGGCCGTATGGATGTCGCCGAAAAACGCCGTCCCCAGGATGGTCGCTTAAAGACCGTCACCCCGCAAGGCGAAGAGGTTGAACTACGTCTTTCGACCATGCCGACCACCTTTGGTGAAAAATTGGTGATGCGTATATTCGACCCCGAATCCCTGAAAAAATCGTTTAAGGAACTCGGCTTCAGTGATGAAGAGTTAAAAACCTGGCGCGATATGGTCGAGCGCCCGCATGGTATTATCCTGGTTACCGGTCCGACCGGTTCAGGGAAAACCACAACCCTCTATGCCACTCTAAAACATCTCGCCCGGCCCGAATTCAATGTCTGTACGGTCGAGGATCCGATTGAGATCGTCGATCCCAAACTTAACCAGATGCAGGTCCAGCCCGCCATCGATGTCACCTTTGCCAGCGGTGTTCGTACCCTTTTACGTCAGGATCCCGATATCATCATGGTTGGTGAGATTCGTGACCTTGAAACTGCCGAGATCGCGGTTCAGGCCTCCCTGACCGGTCATCTTGTGCTCTCGACCCTGCATACTAACGATTCCGCTACCGCCGTCACCCGCCTTCTTGATCTCGGGGTTTCCGATTTCCTGATTCAGGCGACCTTGCTCGGGGTTACGGCCCAGCGCCTGGTCCGTACTCTCTGCCCCTTCTGTAAAAAACCTGGTCCCATAAATGAGCACAGCTGGCATCTGTTGACGTCGCCCTGGAAGATCAAGCGGCCGGAAAATATCTACCAGGCCGTCGGTTGTTCCGAATGTCGTCGTACCGGTTACCTCGGTCGGAGCGCCATTTTTGAGATCATGCTGGTTACCCCGGAGCTCTCCGAATTGATTAATTCATCCATAAACCTCGAAGCCTTGCGCGGTCAGTCGATCAATGACGGCATGCGTCCCTTGCGTTTAAGTGGCGCCAACGCTGTGATCGCCGGCCTTACTACCCCCGAGGAGGTCTTTAAGGTTGCTCCGCCGCCGCGTAACCTGAAGAACCTTAAGAGTTGATTTACGACAGCAAAATAATAATAATTATAGAGTCCCGAAGGCTGGACCGGGTGAGGCCTTAACAAATTTAAGTGGAGAACAGTTGTTGGCATGATATTGAGGAGGCGCATCGATGGTTTAAAAAACATCGATGCGCCTTTTTGTTTCTTTTTTAAGTGATCACTGATCACTTAAAGCCGGGCTGCGATCGGCATGCGGCGGCCGCTGCCGAAGGCTTTGCTGGTTACTTTGAGTCCGGGAGGGGCCTGACGGCGTTTGTATTCGTTGCGATTAACGGCGAGAATGATTTCCGAGACGGTTTCCAGGGGGAAACTTTCCCGGTCGGCGATGGTTGCCGCATCAAGACCTTCATCAATATATAAGGCCAGGACCCTGTCGAGTAGGTCATAAGGGGGCAAGGAGTCCTGGTCTTTTTGATTGGGGCGTAGTTCGGCCGAAGGTTCCTTGGACATGGTTGCCGGCGGGATAATAATACCCTTCCGGTTGATATGGTGAGAGAGTTTGTAGACCAGTCCTTTGGGCAGGTCGGAGAGCGGTGCCAGGCCGCCGCTCATATCGCCATAGAGGGTGCAGTAACCGACTGCCATCTCGCTCTTGTTGCCGGTAGCCAGAAGTAGACGTCCGAATTTATTGGCGGTTGCCATCAAAAGGTTGCCGCGAATCCGGGCCTGAATATTCTCCTCGGCAAGATCCATCGGTCGTCCGGTAAAGAGTGGTTCAAGGGTGTCAAGGTAGTTTTGATAGAGGGAGTTTATCGGCATAATATCAAAACGGATACCGAGATTTTCGGCTAAGGTTTGCGAATCTGTAACGCTGCCGCCGGAAGAGTAGGGCGAAGGCATGGTAATCCCCCAGACATTGCCGGCCCCTAAAGACTTAACTGCCAGGACGCAGGTCAGAGCTGAATCGATTCCGCCGGAGAGGCCGATGACAGTCTGTGAGAAACCGCATTTGTTAAAGTAATCTCGGATACCGAGAATCAGGGCTTGTTCAAGCTGATCCATGGGATCAGCTTGAACAGCAAGCGATGTCGGAGTTGATGTTGATGGTTTGAGTTTATCATGTTTGAGCTTGTCAGAGTCGACAAACAAAATCTCTTCGCTGAACTGGACGGCTTCGTAAATCACCTTTCCCTGATAATTTAAAGCCAGACTACAACCGTCAAAGATCAGTTCGTCATTGCCGCCTACCTGGTTGACCATCAGCATCGGGAGTTTGAGGTGTTGACATTGCCGTGCTAATGTCGCTAAGCGGAGTTTCTCTTTCCCGAGATAGTAAGGCGAAGCCGAAAGATTGATGAGCAGGGTCGCTCCGCCCTGGCTCAATTGATCCAAAGGGTTTTGCAGGTGGGTGGTGGCTTCGTTCCAGGCATCTTCACAGATGGAAATCCCGAGGATTTCATCTCGAAAAGGGTATACGTTAAGCTTGTGGGCCGGTTCGAAATAGCGGTTTTCATCGAAGACATCATAGGCTGGCAGAAGGCTCTTGGATTGAGTAAAAAGGGTTTTGCCATTTTCGATCAGGATGGCGCTGTTGTGTAGTTTTTTCCCGTACCCCTGTTGACAGCGGGTTATGGTGCCCACCAAGATGGCGAGATCAGGATAACGGGTGGAGAGTTTTTTAAGTTTCTCAAGAGATGCTTCACAGCGCCCTATGAAAAAGTCTTGATCAAGTAGGTCCCGAGGCGGATATCCGGTGATAAAAAGTTCCGGCAGGATGACTAAATCGGCGCCGGATTGACTGATTTCGGAAAGGCTTGAGTTTAACTTTTCTAGATTACCGTTGAGATCTCCAATTGTGGGATTGAGCTGGGCCAGCGCGATTTTCATTCTGGTTCCTTACCTCTTAATTCTGGTTCTGAGATCGAAGACCTTTGCGAGCCCGGCAATTGCCAGGGCGTGGCGTAGCCGTCCGCTGCTCACTGCTTTTTTGAGTTCTTCGAGGTTGGCGGTGATGACGGTGATATCTTCGCCATCATCAAGGTTTACGTTATGGTTTAATACGACATCTTCGGCCAGCCAGTGGTGGCAGAGATTATTTAAGATCGCCGGATTGGGTTCAGTTGCTCCGAGATAGGTCCAGTTGCCTCCGGAAAATCCGGTTTCTTCACGGAGTTCACGTCTGGCCGCCTCACCATGACTTTCGCCTGGGTCAATAACTCCGCCGGGGATCTCAATCGTAACGCTGGCGCTGCCGAAACGGAACTGTTTGACCAGTATTGCATCTTTGGTCGGGGTCAGGGCAACAATATTGACCCAGTCTTTTGAATCGAGAATCAGGCATTTAAGCTCCTTGCCGTTGCGTGGGTTCAGGCGATATTCAAAGCGGCTGGCAAAAACTTTAAGGCTGGGGCCGGATTCCTGCTTGATTAATTCCCAGGGTTGAGGGTCGTTGGTTCGGTTATTCATAGGGCAAGGAATTTTTAGAATAGTGTTAGTTGTCGGGTTTGCAGGCCTTCGATGCCCGGGAAGGTGACTGGATATTTACCGGTGAAACAGGCATCGCAGAAGCTAGGTTCGCAATTTACAACTTCGGTTAAGGTTGTACTGTCAATATAGTTTAGGGTGTCAGCCGTGATATAGCGGCGGATATCGTCAACGTTATGATTTGCGGCGTACAATAAGTACACCGCAGTGATGAAGGTTGCAGCCCAATGACGCAGATGACCCTCTTATTCCGCCGGATTCATTTGCCAGATACCGCAGGGGCAAACGGCTGCACAAAAGCCGCAGCCAATACATAAGTTTTCGTCAACGACATATTGATAACCGCCATTCTCGGTTTCTTCTCTGGTGATCGCCCCGCGAAAGCAGGACTCCTCACAGGTCGAGCAGTCGCGACAGGTGCCGCAGGATAAACAGCGTAAAGCTTCAGTCTCGCCATCTTCACCAGCTTTTTGGTGGTCACGTTCGTAATATTCGCCTTTGATGCGATTGTAATCGACCATTGGGGTAGTGCGGTCGGCCAGGGGGGTTCCGTCAAAGTCTGCAATAACCGCCTGCGCCGCATGGCGACCGGCACCTAAAGCATGAGTAATCAGACCCGGAGCTGTAACATCACCAATTGCATAGAGTCTTTTGATGTTCGTACGGCTCCAATCATCAATTGTCAGGTAGCCGCGTTCGCGGTGAACCTCTTCTGGTAGATAGTCGAGTTCGGGGCTCTCACCAATCGAGATCAGGACCGCATCGACATCAAGGAAACTGTCGTCTTTAAAATAGATCTTTTTCTCTTTCTTGACATAACGATCAGTAAATTTGGGGTAGAGGATCTGGGTGCCGCGCGCTGCCGCCATCTCCTGCTCCTTGCCGAAACTGGCCGGAGCCTGGATATCGACAGCAATGACTGACGCTGCTCCAAGGTTGTAGGCTTCGACAGCGATATCCATACCGACATTACCGGCCCCAATAATTACTACGCGTTTTCCCCCCATGCTCATCGGTTGGCGGTTGTTGATCGTTTTCAAAAAAACAATTCCGGGGATCACATCTTCATAACCGGGGAAAGGGATCACGCGCGGAGCGTGGGCTCCGCTGGCCAGGACGACGGCATCATAATCTTTCTTTATCTGTTCAAAATCACTGGCCGAAATCACTTGATCAGTTCTGATTTCGATTCCTAAGGATGCGAAACGCTCAATTTCACTCTTTAAGATATTGCGGGGTAAGCGGTCTTCCGGGATGCAGAGGTGGATCTTGCCGCCGAGTTCCGTTTCGCGTTCGAAAATTGTTACGTTTACACCCTCTAACGCGAGTTTCCAGGCCGCTGCCATACCGGCCGGACCACCGCCGATGACGGCCACCTTTTCGGAGCGTGCTTCAGCTTTTTCCGGAGCCGGAATATCGAGACTCAAACTTCCCAGGAAACCGATTTCGACCGGCTCTTTGAGTAAAACTGCACGGCTGCAGGCGTCCATGCAGGGATTCGGGCAGACCTCACCGCAGACGGTTGCCGGGAGAGGCGAGTATTCAAGGATCAGGTTAAGCATCTCCTCAAGACGGCCCTCACGAATCAGACGGGTTCTAAGCTGGGTTGGAATATCGGTTGGGCAGTTGTAGGTGCAGGGTGCTAAGTAGCGGTCATTGTCCCAGGTCGGATAGAAACGCCGGTCATCGCCAAAGGCGATATAGGGAATGATAGTCCGATTTTCAGCCGGCAGAAGCTCGCCGACGATGCCGCCTTTGCCGACCTCCTGATCCCAGGTTTCAAGGCGGAATCTGGCCATCGGTAAAGAACTGCCACCAAGATCGTTACGCTCCTCAGGAGTCAGGGCGACGATTTTGTGCCACTCACTACGATCCTTTGTCAATTCGTCAAGAAATGAGAGCCGCTCGATCGCTTCAAGGTAAGGTTGCATATTTTCAGTCAGCCAGGTCCAATCCAGATCATTCAGATCTTCAATGCGACTATCTTTGGCGCTGTGATCGGCCGCCTTTCCGCGAAAATAGATGGTGCCGCCAACCATACCGACACAGGGTCGATAACCTAAAACATTGTCTGGATGGCGGGGGTTAATGCCACAGACGACGGCGATGCCGCCAGCCTTGAATTCGGCAAAAGAGTCGCCGACCCCCCGAAAATACCAGGATTGTAAGGGGGCGAAGCGGGGGTTGAATTTGGTCATTGTATCGCAACGGGCGCCACCGCCACCCTGGACATAGAGAATACCCTGGGCGCCGGCGTTATGGGCTCCGTTAGTGACATCTCCGAGAACTGTAATTTCGGCGCCGCAATTGAGCCAGCCGACATCGTCAGAACAGGAGCCGTTGACGGTGATTTTCGTACCCATCATCCCCATACTGCCAAGGCGCTGGCCCGAAGTTCCATCGACAACTATTTTTTTATCTTCCGGGGTCGGCCAGAGGCGACCCCCGATACCATGTTGACCGTCGGCAAAGATCTTCAGTTCGCGTCTGCCGTTTTTGACGGCAGTTTGGATTCTCTTTTCGAGATCTCTGGAAGACATTCTTTGATTTAGGACAGTTCCGTTAATTTCGTACATCGGTTTACCTTT
>CAZUXG010000004.1:0-45984 GCA_964623985.1 uncultured Thermodesulfobacteriota bacterium
GGATGCTGGCCGGTGCAACTCTGACTGGTGTCTTCATGGCTCTTTTTATGTCAAACGCTGGTGGCGCTTGGGATAATGCCAAAAAATATATCGAACAGGGCCATTGTGGTGGTAAAGGTTCCGACGCTCATAAAGCTGCGGTTACCGGTGACACGGTTGGCGATCCTTTCAAGGATACTTCTGGTCCGGCCATGAACATCCTGATCAAATTGATGTCCATCGTCTCTCTGGTTATTGCTCCTCTTTTACTGAAAATGTAAAAGAAGAGGGACTGTTTTTCTAAGTCTAAGGCCAGCGCTCATAAGGCGCTGGCCTTTTTACGTATTGACAAAGAGGGTGCTCTTTGGCTAGTTAGTTGCTCATGGGTTATAACTCAAAATAGTCAAAATATTTATCTACTAAGAAGATCCGAAGATCACAAAGAAAGGCTTTTTAACTTTGTGATCTTCGGATCTTCGTGGTGCAAATTAAAAGTGCCTGTTCGGTTCTGGTTTATCCGCTATGAGGGGGTTAATTTTTTGTTAAAAATAGGTTATGGAGTTTAGTTATGTCGGGTCATAATAAGTGGAGTAGTATTAAACATAAAAAAGGTGCGGTCGATGCCAAGAGGGGCAAGATCTTTACTAAGATAATCAAGGAAATTATAGTTGCCGCCAGGGGCGGCGGGGGCGATTCTGATATGAATCCTCGTCTGCGCACGGCAATAGCTACAGCTAAAGCTGCCAATATGCCGAAAGACAATATTGAGCGGGCCGTCAAGAAAGGCACCGGGGATCTCGATGGGGTTAGCTATGAAGAGTATTCCTATGAAGGTTATGGTCCTGGTGGCGCGGCAGTCATGCTTGATATATTGACCGACAACAAAAATCGAGCGGCCGCTGATGTGCGTCATATTTTTGCTAAAGGTCATGGAAATTTAGGTGAAAATGGCTGTGTCTCTTGGATTTTTGAAACTAAAGGAGTGATTGTTTGCGAACGTGATAAGGTTGATGCGGAAAATCTTTTTGAACTTGCTCTTGAGGCCGGGGCCGATGATATTATCGATGAAGTGGGTGAGGAGACCATCGAAATTCATACATCTACGGAAGCCTTTGAGGAAGTTCGTCAGTCTTTAGAGATTGAGGGCATTGAGATGATTTCTGCGGCAGTCGATAAAATTCCTTCAAATACAGTGAACCTTGAAGGTAAAGCCGCTGAGCAGATGCTCCGCTTGATGGATAATCTTGAAGATTGTGACGATATCCAAAAAATCTATTCCAATTTTGATATTGATGACGCTCTCCTGGAAGAGTTACAGGGTTAGATGTTGGTTTTAGGTGTAGATCCGGGTAGTTCGGTGACCGGTTTTGGTTTGGTTGAGAACCTTGCCGGCCAACTTAGTTATTGTCATGATGAGCAGTTAAAGTTGCCGGCCAAAGCCGACGTTGGGGAGAAACTCGCCTTGCTTTACGACCATACTACGGGGCTTCTGGCTAAGTTCAAACCCGATCAGTTGGCGGTTGAAGGAATATTTTACGGCACTAATGTGAAAAGTATGCTGGTTTTGGGTCAGGCGCGTGGAGCCGTGATGGTTGCCGGGGCGAAATTTAAACTCACTATCCATGAATATCCTCCGACATTGGTCAAACAGGCTGTGGTCGGGTATGGTCATGCAACTAAGGAACAGGTTCAACATATGGTAAAGTTGTTGTTGAAAATTCCGGCGCTTGCCGGTGAGCATGCAGCTGATGCTCTGGCGATTGCCATCTGCCACCACCATCAGTTTCGTCTACAGGGGTGGCAGAAATTATGATTGGTAGAATTCGTGGGCCGCTGGTTTATAAAGATACCGATGAAGTTATGGTCGAGGCTGGTGGTGTAGGATATCGTTTGCAGGTTTCTACGACCACCGGGGATAAACTTCCAGTCCTCAATGAAGAGGTTGTTTTATGGGTGACCACAAAACTCAGGGATGATGCAATTCAGTTGTACGGTTTTTTTGAACGCCGTGAACAAGTTATGTTTCTGCGCCTTCTAAAGGTTAATGGAGTAGGGCCCAAGCTTGCCTTTGCGATTATTTCCGGAGCTGATCTGGACCGGCTTGAGAGGCAGCTCATTAATCAGGAGGTCGAAGAACTTGCTAAATTGCCGGGGGTCGGGAAAAAGCTTTCGCGGCGTTTGGTGCTGGAACTGGGTGAGTTGCTGAAAAAGGAGCTTGGCGATATCATTTTGTCTGATCTTGTCGGGCATTCTACCAGTGGAGATGGTGTAGCTCATGAGTTGATGGAGGCTTTGCAAGTTTTGGGTTATCGTAGTAGTGAGGTGGAGACGCTTACCGTAAAGGTGCTTCATGAGCATCCCGGATTAAAGGTTGAAAAGCTTTTGAAATTGGTTTTACAGGAGCTCCATCATGGTTGATGAACGCTTGTTGGAAGCCTCTTTAACCTCGGCTGATGGCGTTATTGAAGAGGGGCTGAGACCACATCAGCTCATCAACTATGTTGGTCAGAAAAAAGCTGTGACCAATCTCAAGGTTTTTATCGAGGCCGCCCGAGGTCGAAGTGAAGCTCTTGATCATCTGCTTCTCTATGGACCTCCGGGTTTGGGAAAAACGACTTTGTCCCGTATCGTTGCCGGGGAAATGGGAGCTCAGATACGGGGCACATCAGGGCCGGCGATTACCCGGTCTGGTGATCTTGCGGCAATCCTGACCAACCTGCAACCTCATGACATTCTTTTTATCGATGAAATCCACCGCCTCAATCGGGTGGTTGAAGAGATTCTCTATCCTGCGCTTGAGGATTTCAAGATCGATATCATCATCGGTCAAGGGCCGGCGGCCCGTTCCATATCACTCGATTTGCCCCCCTTTACCCTGGTCGGAGCAACCACGAGGGTTGGTTTGCTCTCTTCACCCTTACGGGATCGTTTCGGCATTGTCATGCGGCTTGAATTTTATAAGATTGATGAGCTTGCCAGAATTGTTATACGTTCGGCCCGGATTTTAGAAATTGTGATTGAAGATGAAGGAGCTCTGGAAATCTCTCGTCGTTCCAGAGGAACCCCGAGAATCGCAAATAGACTTCTGAAACGGGTGCGTGACTTTGCCCAGGTTGATGGCCTTGAGGTTATCTCAAAGAGTACTGCGGCTTCTGCTCTTGATAGTCTTGAGATTGATGAACGTGGCTTTGACAATCTGGATCGCCTCTTTATGGATGCCATTATTAATAAATTTAATGGTGGTCCGGTTGGGATCGAGACTCTGGCGGCAATGTTAAATGAAGAGTCAGACACTCTTGAAGATGTTTGTGAGCCCTTTCTTCTCCAGGCCGGTTTTCTGGCTCGGACTCCCCGAGGACGAGTGGTGACTCGTTTGGCCCGTGAATATTTTACGTAAAGTCGACAAAGTTTGTATTAATACTTGACATCTATGTGTGGTTGTTGTTACTTTATGACCATTAAGAGTAAACTATAACACGCAGGGTGGTGATGGCGAGTTTGACTGATTTTGTTGTTCGGGACTGGTTTGTTTATGTAGTCGGCCAGCAAAATGTTCAGAAAGGTTTATTGGCTTCATTTTTGGAGCGCGAATTCGGATTCCCTTGTCAGGTGGCTGAGAATGGGATGGACCAGCCCTCGTTGACACTGGCTGGCGATCGCTCTCTGTTGTTGTTGCGGGACTGTTCTGATGATGAGGCAGAAACCATCTTCACCTATCTTGATCTTTTCGGAGATCGTCTCTTGGCTGACGACAAATTTTACGTGGCTTTGATCAATCTGAATCCCGATCTTGATATTGAGGCCGAGCTCTTGCGTCGTGGAGTGCGCGGGGTTGTTAATGCCAATGCTGCTCCTAAACTGTTGGTTCGTTTTATCTTGGCTGTCGTTGCCGGGGAACTATGGTTTCCGCGGAACTTGGTCAGCCGTTGTATACTTGAAAGCCGTGGGCAGATTAATAATAAACATGAAAATCTTTTTTCAACTTCTTTACTGCCGGCGACCTTGACCGTCAGGGAGCGGGAAGTCTTGTTGGAGGTCGGTATCGGATCGACTAATGATCAGATCGCTGAACATCTCTGTATCAGTCAGCATACGGTAAAAAGTCATATCTATCGTATCTTTCGTAAAATCAATGTTCCCAACCGTCTCCAGGCGGCTCTATGGGCCTCTAAGTACCTAGTTTGAAAACTTTTAAAAATAAAATAGTACTTTTTTAATACTTTTGACCGATTGATTTTTTTGTTGGATATAGTATAATATGCTGAAGGTAAGGTAGTAAAGTTTGTTATTAAGGATGTCTTATCTCCTAGATTAGGGTTATGTTTTAGTGTAACAGTTAGGCGGGAAGCATTTAAAAGAAATATGGTGGAATTATGGAAAGAAGAGTAGTGACCAGATATAATCTTCAGGTTCCGGCTCAAGTTGAAACAATGTTGAGTAGTGGTGATGTCCAGTTATATGAATGGAAAACCCGGGATGTTTCTTCCAGCGGAGCTTTTCTCGTGACAGACGACAGTCAGCCGTTAGAAAAAGGGACTGTTATCAAGGTCAATCTTTATCTCAACTCTTTTTCTGGGGATGGTTCATGGGTCGAGATGAATGGCCGAGTGGTACGCCTTGAGAATGAAGGTGTCGGGGTTTGTTTTGATGGTCAATATCAGTTTGTCAGCAATGTCCCTGATCTTAATATGTAGTCAAAAAATATTCAAATAACGTTTTTATCCAATTAAAAAACCAGGACGGAAAAGCTGTCCTGGTTTTTTTGATTGAATAAAAACGTTAGAGAATGAGTGGTTTAGGTTATACTATTTTAGCCATGAAGATAGAGAATTTTTTTGGTGCTGTTTCGGCCGGGCCAACTTAGTAATTAAATTTAGTGGGGTTCTCAATATTTGTTAACTAGGGTGCTAGAAAAGTCTGGGGAAGAAGTGTTATGAGTGTACTGGTAACCGGGGCTGCCGGTTTCATAGGTTTTCACGTCAGCCAAAGGTTGCTGGTTGAGGGGGTTAAGGTTGTTGGCTTGGACAACCTTAATGATTACTATGATGTCGGTTTGAAAAAAGCCCGTCTTAAAATTTTACTGAAAGAGAAAAATTTCTCTTTTGTTGCTCTCGATCTGGTTGATACGGATGGGATGCGGAAACTTTTTAAAGAGAGCTCCTTTAAGCAGGTTATCAATCTTGCTGCCCAGGCCGGAGTTCGTTACAGTATGGAAAATCCCAAGGCTTACGTCGACAGTAATCTTTCCGGTTTTCTTAATATCCTTGAAGGTTGCCGCCATAACCGGGTGGGACATTTGATCTATGCTTCATCGAGCTCAGTCTATGGTCTCAATACGCAGATGCCATTTTCTGTACATGATAATGTTGATCACCCGGTAAGTCTCTACGCGGCCAGTAAAAAGGCCAATGAACTGATGGCCCATGCCTATAGCCATCTTTATCAGTTGCCGGTTACGGGGTTACGTTTTTTTACGGTTTACGGCCCCTGGGGGCGGCCCGATATGGCTCTTTTTCTCTTTACCCGGGCTATTTTGGCCGGTGAGCCGATAAAGGTTTTTAACCAAGGAGAAATGCAGCGTGATTTTACCTATATCGATGATATAGTAGAGGGGATTGTTCGTCTGGTCCCGCATCTTCCGGAAGCTAATAGCGATTGGAATGGAGCTTCACCTGATCCCGGTAGCAGTCCCGCCCCTTATCGTCTCTACAATATCGGTAACCATAGTCCGGTCAAATTGCTTGATTTTATCGCTGTGCTTGAAAAATCGTTGGGCAGAAAAGCAAAAAAAGAGTTACTGCCAATGCAGCCCGGAGATGTGCCGGCGACCTATGCCGATGTTGCTGACCTCCAGGCGGCTGTTGATTTCAGCCCGGCTACGTCGTTAGAGAAAGGTGTAGAAGAGTTTGTTAGGTGGTATCGTGGTTATTATGGGTGCTGAAAGAGTATCGTTGTTGCTAAATAAAAAAGGGCGGTTTTTTAACCGCCCTTTTTTTGAGTTTTGTGCAAATTAAAATTTAGGCCATGACTTTAAACCGGGTACCTGATTGTCCGGCATTGGTTGAGAGCCCTTCTCCAATTCGTAACTGAGTCGCAATTTCATTCTTTTGGATTGGAGTTTGATTTTTGGTAAGTGTGGTACTGTTGGTGGTCGTCGGCAGGTTCAATCTGAAATTTGCTGTTTGTGATATCTGAAAAAGCAATTTGGAGTAAAATTAAACAAATTTTCTAATTCAAAGTTATTACGCAGTCAAAGCAGGATGACCTAAACCAGCCAACGGCGATAATTATTCATTTTTTCTCAGTACTTTTTCGATGGCTTTGGCGGCTCGTTCAGGTGCGCCGGCTTTTCCTAATTTCCCCTTGAGGGTTTTGAGCTCATGGCAGACCCTAAGGTAATTTTCAGGGTTGTCAAGCAGAGCCCTCATTTGGGCTGTGATTTTTTCCGGGAGTGCTTCATGCTGAATCAACTCCGGGACAATTTCTTTTTCAGCTATCAGGTTAACCAGACTAATGTGGGGAACTGAGATCAATCTTTTGCCAAGTTGATAGGAGAGCTGGTTAACTTTATAGATGACCACCATAGGGACTTCAGCCAATGCTGTTTCCAGAGTGGCCGTGCCTGAGGTGACGAGGGCAAAAGAGACTTTTTTCAAGGCCTTCGAGAGCGGTTGCCGAAGCAGGGTGACATGGTCGGCCAAGTTGGCTGGGAGCATCTCCTGAATGAATCCGGTTTTAATTGACGGAGCAACCGGAATAATGAAGCGAGTGTCTGGTTTTTCTCTTGTATAGAGGCAGGCTGCAGTCAGCATTATCGGCAGCAGGCGTTTTATTTCTCCGTTTCGACTTCCGGGGATCAGGGCAATATAGGGTCGTTCACTGTGGGGTTTGCAACGAAAATATTTGAATTCATCAAGCAGCGGGTGCCCAACATATTCGACAGCAATGTTGTTACAGCGATAAAACTCCTCTTCGAAGGGTAGGATAACCAGGATTTTTTCGACCAGTTTGTTAATGTTGGTAACTCGTTTTTGACGCCAGGCCCAGACCTGAGGGCTGATATAGTAGACAATTGGTATCTTGAGTTTGCGGGCATAGGGAGCGACCAAGTGGAGATTGAAATCAGGGAAATCAATCAAAACCAGCAGGTCCGGTCGGCTTTCCCGAAGATGTTTCCTGATCGCCCTGCAGCCTGCTAGAATGTCAGGCAGGCTGCTTAAAACTTCGGTTATACCGACGACGGCCAAGCGGGCTGATGGGAAAATTAGCTCAACCCCTTTTTCTCTCATCTTTTGGCTGCCGATGCCGGAAAGCCTGCACTGGGGCAGTCGCTGACGCAGGGCTGCCGCCAAGTTGGCGCCGTGGAAATCGCCGGAATCTTCACCGGCGACAATAACCAGATGGGGGGAGTCATTCATAGTTTAAGTTCAAAGTTCAGAGTTAAACTCACAACTTCAGACATCTTCCCAGGTGTATTGCTGCTTTTTAATGGTTTCTTTGATACGGATTGCGGTTGATAGAGCCAGAAGGCCTTCGTTGCCGCTGACGATCGGTTTTCGGCGGTGGCGGATGGCGTCGATAAAGTCCTCTATCTCAAGCCGCAAATTATCACTTTTGGGATAGGTCAGCTCTTCGGTGGTGACTTTGGGCAATGGTTCAAGATAGCTGCCTTCCTGGCGGTGGCAGATAGTGGCAGAAAAATTGCCGAAGTCAAGAGAAAAGTAGCTATCCGGTTGGAAAATTCTTATTCGACGTTCCGGATTTAAGGAAACCCGGCTGGCGGTCAGATTGGCCACGGCGCCATTTTGAAAATGAATGCGTACGTTGGCAATGTCGGTTTGCTTGGAGATAACCGGAACTCCGACGGCGTCGATACTGGTTATTGGACTCTGAATTATTTCATGAACCAGATCAATATCGTGGATCATCAAGTCGAGTATAACATCGATATCGATACTCCGGAAACTGAAAGGGGAGAGTCTGTGGACTTCAATAAAACGCGGATTAAGTAGATGATTTCGGGTTTCTGTAAAAGCTGGATTAAAACGTTCCAGGAGACCGACTTGAAGAATACATTTATACTCGTTTGCCAGTTCGATCAGAGTTTGGGCTTCATTTTCGGTCGTGGTTATCGGTTTTTCAATCAGGACATCAATGTTTTTTAGCAATGCTTTACGGGCCAGTTCAAAATGGGCCGAAGTCGGGGCGGCTATGGAGACCGCTTGACACTTCATAAGCAGATCGTTAAGATTTTGGAACGCCGGGACTGAAAGTTTATTGCCAACTTCCCGGGCTTGGTTGAGGTTCAGATCGTAGACCCCAACCAGTTCGACATTGTCAAGCAGGGCATACTTTTCGGCATGGAAAGCCCCGAGATGTCCGACTCCTATAACCCCCGTTTTGATGACCTTTAAGTTTTCTACTTTCTTCGACATACGCCCCGTTTCGATTGTTTTATAAAGTTGATCATATGTGCGACCTCGGGAATATTCTCGACCTCATTTTCAACTTGTTCAATGGCTTTAGCCAGTGAGATCCCGGTTGTGCGGAAGAGAATGCGAAAGGCTTGGTTGATGGTTTTTATGGTCTTTTTACTGAAATTATGCCTTTTTAAACCTTCACTGTTAAGGCCGTAGAGGCGGGTGTGGTTGCCGTTGGCCAAGACATAGGGTGGAATATCTTGGGAAACGCCGGAAGCGCCGCCGATAAAGGAGTAAGCTCCAATCCGGCAAAATTGATGAATGGCGCTCAAGCCTCCGATTATCGCATGATCCTCAACCTCGCTGTGTCCGCCAAAGGTGGCTCCGTTTGAGAGAATAATATGATCACCGAACTGACAGTCATGGGCGATATGGGAATAGGCCATGATAAAGTTCTGCGAACCGATGCGCGTTGAGCCGCCGCCGTGTTCGGTTCCGCGACTGATGGTCGCATACTCTCGGATGACGGTATGGTTGCCGATGATAAGTTCCGACATGCCTTCCTGGTACTTGAGATCCTGCGGATCGGTGCCGACCAAGGCATAAGGGTAGACCCGGCATGATGAACCGATAACCGTTTTGCCTTTTATTGTGGCATGATGATCAATAATCGTTCCGTTTCCCAGGTGGACTTCACCTTCAATGACCGCATATGGCCCGATAGTGACATCGTCGGCGAAGGTTGTCTGATCCGAAAGTATGGCGGTTGGGTGAATTGTCGACATTTTTAACCTTTTCCGATACTGGCCATCATCTCTGCTTCACTGACCAGGGTTCCATCGACTTCAGCTCGGCCGTGGAATTTCCAGATATCACGGCGTTGGTTGATCAGTTTCAGGGTCATGATCAGGGTATCGCCCGGTAGTACTGGCTTACGGAAGCGGGCTTTGTCGATGCTCATGAAAAACATCTTGGTGTCCGGATCATCACTCGCTTTAATATTCAAGGACTCCATTGCAAAAATCCCGCCGGTCTGAGCCATTGCCTCGATAATTAAAACCCCCGGCATGACCGGAAAAGAGGGAAAATGACCAGTGAAAAAAGGCTCGTTAACAGTGACATTTTTGCATCCCACGATATTGCTGCCTGGGGTTAGCTCAAGAATTTTATCAACCAGGAGAAAGGGATAGCGATGCGGTAGAAAGCGCATGATCTGCTGGATATTCATCAATGGTGACGCCATCTTGTTCCCTATTTTTTCTGGTTGTTTTCGACCCAACTATTATAGGCCTTGATCAATTCATTAGAGATATCTTGGGTATCATCCGCATAGATGATGCCGCTGCGTTTTTCTAAAATGAGTTGGTATTTACCGGATTTACCAAATTCCATGGTTACCGTTTCCAGCTCTTTTAACATCTTCTTGAGAAAGTCGTCTTGCAGCGCTTTCATATCTTTTTCTGAATCGGAAACGAAGATCTTGAAATCGCGAACCATCTTTTGGTAAGCAGTTTCTTTTTCCTGGCGTTTTTCGGGGCTCAGCATCATCCCCTGGCGTTCAAGTTCATCTTTCATTATTGAAAGTTGGGCCTGTTTTTTCTGTAATTCGGTCCGCAGCTCTTCCTGTTTAGCCTGCATTTTAACTTTGGCGACTTCTCCCTGGCTGGAAAGGGCCATGACTTTCTGGAGGTCGATATAACCGAACTTGAACCCCGGATCTGCGGCCTGAACTGATGCGAGGCTCATAATCAACATGCTCGTGGCGATAGCTGTAATTAAAAAATACTTTTTCATTTTTTACTCCCTAGTTAATAAGTTAATAGTTTACGGATAATAGTGCAAATCTTTCACTCAAACAGGCGTATATCATATTTCTAAAAGAAAGTGCCGATTGAAAAATCCCAGACGCTGCTTTTTTCATCATCTTCCGGAGCTAAGTTAAAGCCCCACTCAATTCGTAAGGGACCCATCGGCGATTTCCAGCGAATCCCAAAACCGACGCTGTGGCGCAGATCAAAACTCAAATTTTCATCGTCATCAAAAGCTTTTCCTGCATCATAGAAAATGACGCCTTTAATTCCCATGTTTTTAATCAGGGGAAAGATCCATTCAGCACTTAATATAAACTCCTTAGTGCCACCGATGACATCGCCGTTTTCATCTTCCGGCCCGGCTTCGCCAAAGTCAAAACCGCGTACCGTTTTAAGGTCGCCGACGTAGAAGCGTTCATAAAGGGGGAGCTCCTGACCACCGTAACCGTCGGCATAGCCCAAACGTCCCCAGAGATGAAAGGCGCTGCTCCATTTGAAAGGGTAGAATTTATGCCCTTCAAGGATGACCTTGTAGAAATCATTGTCAAAACCTAAGGGGCCACCGGCAAAAACCACCGTGCCTTTGACTCTATAACCCCGGGTCGGGAAGAGGTAGTTATCGCGTTTGTCACGGATTAGTGATAAGTAGACCTGACTGGTGGTTGCGATTCCCTCTTCATCCCAAATATAGCTGGAGGCGGTTGACGTGATGTCGAAAATTTCGACCTTTTCCCAGCGGTAACCAGCCGACCAGCTGGTGTATTCGTCGATCGGCTTGCCAACCGAAACCCGGATTCCCTGTTGTAATGTATAATAGGCGTCATATTCATACTCTTCATTATAGATATTGATACCGGAACTCATGTTTGTGTCGAGGAAGTAGGGATCGGTCACACCGATATTGTAGAACTGGCGCGTGCCCGAAAGTTCAACGTTGAAAGTTGCATCAAGACCTTTACCCAGCCAGTTTTTCTGGGAGATACTGGTGATCGCGATAATGCTGTCGACTGTGCTGTAGCCGAGTCCGACACTGAAGGCCCCGGTCGAACCTTCGACAACCTTAACGTTGACATCAATGGTTTCGTCATCGTTCTGGATGGTCTGGATATCAGCTTCCGAGAAAAACTGGGTGTTATTGAGCCTTTCGCGGCTTCGTTTGAGGGCTGATCCACTGAAAAGATCGCCTTCCGAAAAACGAAGTTCTCGGCGGATGACCTTGTCACGGGTTTTGGTGTTGCCGTTGATATTGATGCGGCCGAAAAGAAATTTGATTCCCCTGTTGATATGGTAAGCGACATCAATCTCAAGTTTTTCGGGGTTTATACTGGTGTGCGGGTCTATGTCAACGTAGGCGTGACCGCGGTCGGCAAAAAAGGTTGAAAGGGTTTCAATGTCAGCTTGGAGGTTGAGATTGCTGAAGGTTTTACCGCTTTTCCCCTTGAGAATTTTGAGTAAACTATTGGTCAGCTCCGGTTTACTGTCAGGATCGACCACTTCAACTTTTCCCATAGTAAAGATCTCGCCTTCTTCAATATCGAAGTCGAGATAGATCCATTTACGGTTATCGTCAAGAGTGATTTTAGGTTTACTGATCCGGGCTTGGACGTAGCCTTTACTCAAATAGAATGATTTGAGTAGTTTAGCATCATTTTCAAGCTGATCTTTTTTGAGGATGCCGGCATCGGTGATCCAACTGAGAAAAAAACTGTAGGTTTTGGTCTGTATTTTACGCCGTAAAGACCAGGATCGGAAGTTGTCATTACCATGAAAACGAAGTTTCTTGACGTAACATTTAGGTCCTTCGTCGATGATGAAAATGACCCGGACATGGTTTTTGCCGACTCGCGCTGTTTTTGTTTTAATACGAACCGAATAGAAGCCTTTCTCGTGGTAGAAGGCCTTCATTTTCTCAAGACTCTCCTTGAGGCGACCTTCATTAAGAATGTTAAAGGTATGTAAGGTGATTTCTTTGAGAAGTTCCTTGCGTTTTAATTTTTTATTACCTTTAATTACAATTGTATTGATGGTTGGTTTTTCGACGACAATAACTGCTATTTCAACCCGCTCTCCGACAGCTGCAAGGTTGATCATCAGGTTGTCAAAAAAGCCTAAGCCGTAAAGATCCTTGAGATCCTGATCCAGAGTAGTTGTTGAGAGTTGACCGCCGACTTTGGTGTTCATTTTGTCGGTTATCGTATCTTTGGTTACCTTTTGGTTGCCGAGAACCACAATTTCGACAATCTGCCGTCCGGAGAAGTCCTCTTCTGCGGCACTTGCTGGAGGTGGGCTGCAAAAAAACGGGAGAACCATTAGAGTCCACAGGAGGACTCCCATTAGCAAAAGGTGGCAACGGTTTTGTTGAATAATGAAATAGTTTTTAATTTTGATCATAAAATTAAAGGTGTTTATTTTAATAAAGTATAATTTTGAAAAAAATTCACTTTTAACGGATTTTATAATTCCAGAATTAGGCCGTTTTCTATTAAAATGGTGCGATCCATTTGGGCCGCCAGACGTTGACTGTGAGTGACCAGCAGCAGGGTAGTGTTGAACTCCCGGTTGCATTCCAGGAGAAGATCGACAATTTCGTCGCTGGTTCTGGCATCGAGGTTTCCGGTTGGCTCGTCGGCCAAGACCGCTTTGGGTTGCATAATCAAGGCGCGGGCCAAGGCAACCCGTTGCTGCTCACCTCCCGAGAGTTCCCCTGGTTTATGGCGCAGGCGTTCTCCAAGTCCAACCTTTTGCAGGAGCAGGGCCGCCATCTCTTTAGCCTCAGGCATGGGGATGCCCTTGATCAGGGCGGGTGTCATGACGTTTTCCAGGGCACTGAATTCAGGTAATAAGTGGTGGAACTGAAAGACAAACCCAAGGCTTGTATTGCGCCATTTTGCGAGTTCTTGTTCGGAGTGGGAAAATATATCTACTCCGGAAAAACTGACGCTCCCACTACTTGGTTTATCAAGTGAACCAATAATCTGGAGAAGCGTACTTTTGCCGGCTCCTGATTCTCCGCAGATCGCGATGCGCTCTCCGGTCTCAATTGTAAAGTCAATCCCTTTTAAAACGGTTATCTCCCGTTTGTCGAGAAAAAAACTTTTTTTCAGGGCAATCGCCTTAATCATCTCTTTCCCTTTAATCCTTGTCGAGGTTGGGTTGAGAGATAGTTGATTTTTTTCTTGATCAGGTCTTGTTTCCGGGCTCTGAAGGAATTCAGAATTCGGGGTAAAAACCCGGGGAAATGGGCTGCCAGTCGATCTACTTCCCGACGTTTCAAACAGGCTACCCAACCCGTCGAAAGAGCTTTGACCGTAGCGCTGGCGGCGGCACCGGTTAATAGGGAAAACTCACCAAAAAAATCACCGGCATTGAGGTTGGTGATAGGGATTTGATTTTTTATATCAGAGTCTTGGCAGCTGACTTGGAGGTTGCCGTCAAGGATGACATAAAGGTTCTGATTCCGTTCCCCCTCTTTAAGAAGAAGCTCTTGAGCTGAAAACTGGCGGACCTGGAAAACCTCGGCAATTCTGGAAAGCCAAGGGCGGTCGCGGTGGTCTCCAGATATGAAAAGAGGTCTTAAAGTATACTCAATAAGCCGCTTGTGGGCTGCTGCAAAAACGGTTTCCAATAGGGGTGGCCGGGTTTCAAGGAACCGTCTGAACTCCTCTTTGGCAACGATTAGCAGTTTGCCGGATTCTCGAGCGATAATGGTCGCCGTGGCATTACGATTGGGCAAAAGCATGGTAAGTTCACCGAAGAAGTTACCTTTGCCCAAGGTTGCAAGCTCCAGGGCTTGGCCACGGGTTTCCTGGTGTATAACCTGAAAGCGACCCTCAGCAATTAAGTAGAGATTATGGTTCGCTTGGTTTTGGGTGATGATCGTTTCGTTTTTTTCAATTTTTCTTGTCGGGAGAATTTTTTCAAGTTCGCCGATTTCGGAAAGGGTTATATTATCGACAGGGGAAGTTTTTTCTTGTCGAGTTTCACCTTCTACCGGGGTGTACAGCTGCCGGGCTTCCGCCCCCAGTCCCTGATGGTGGTAAAGACTGCTCAAAAAAACCAGAGCCAGAGGGTTGTGGTTGTCGTTTTTTAAAATCAGTTTGTAGATTGCCGCAGCCTTACCGAGTTCGCCTTTTAAAACCATCTCTGTGGCTATTGTAAAGTAGGTTTCAATGCCTTCACTTAGCTTTCCTTCACGTAGCTGGGTCCGGGCCAGGATGATTTGTAAGTGCAGACTTTTCTGTCTGGTCTTCGGGCTGCTGAAAGTGGTTGAGTTATCTTTTCGAGGGCCGTTGAGCATCTTGATTCCCTATTCGTAGCGCAAGGCTTCGGCCGGCAACAGACGGGAAGCGCGAAAAGATGGGTAGAGCGTTGCGATAAAGCAAAGCAGCAGGGATAGGGTTGCGGTTGCCGCCAGATGGAAAAACTGCAAGTCTACTGGTAGAGAGGTTTCAAAGTAGTAGACATCACCCGGGAGGGTGATGAAGTCGTATTTTTTTAATATCTCGCAGAGAATCAGAGCGCCGGCGAGGCCGAGAATGGTTCCCGCAAAACCGATAATCATTCCCTCCCAAACGAAGATCCGCATTATGCGGAAGGCGGAGAGCCCCATGGTTTTGAGAATGGCGATCTCTTTATGTTTTTCCATGACGACCATGATCAGGGTGGAGATTATGTTGAAGGCGGCAACCATGATAATCAATGCCAGGATAATAAACATGGTAATTCGTTCGAGCTTAAGGGCGGCAAAAAGATTGTGATTCATGCTGATCCAGTCCCGGGCCCAGTAGGGATAAGATAACTTCTGACGAATCTTTTCGGCTATAGATCCGGCCTCATAGAGTTTTTCGATTTCGACAGCTATACCTGAGACTTGATTGGGCAGGGCGAAAAATTTTTGAGCGGCTTCCAAGGTGGTATAGGCCAGTGCGGAGTCGTATTGGTACATTCCTGAAGTATAGGTGCCAATAACCGTAAAACGCTGCATTCTGGGTACCAGCCCCAAGGGGGTTGGTGAGCCGCTTGGGGCGATCAGGCGGAGACTGGAGCCCGTTTTGACGCCTATGCTTTTGGCCAGTTCACTGCCCAGAATAATTTCCGGAGAGCTGTCTGGAGCCGTGTTCCGGGAAGCGAAAAAGTGTCCGTCAACCAGCATTCCTTCAAGCTTCTTGCGCAAGGGGTCGTGATTCTGATCAATGCCTCGAATGCCGGCTCCGCTAACCTGGCGGCCGTGGGTCAGCATCGCCTGGCTAAGAATAAAGGGCGCTGCCTCTTTGACTTCACTAAGCTGGTTGATGGTCTTGGTCAGCTTTTCGTAATCGCTGATGGCGCCGCCATATTTCATGACCATAATATGGGCCGTATTGCCGAGAATCTTTTTCTTCAGTTCTTTTTCAAAACCGCTCATGACCGCAATGACCACAACTAAAGCCATGACCCCAAGGGCGATACCAAGTATAGAGATCAGGGAGATCAGAGAGATAAAGACCTGTTTGCGTCGTGCCAGCAGGTGGCGTAGAGCAATGAAAAGTTCAAACCGCAAATTGGCAGCCTCTACTGTTCCGGTTTAAGGAGTGGGAAGAGGATGACGTCGCGGATCGATGCGGCATCGGTAAAGAGCATCACCAGTCTGTCGATTCCGATGCCTTCGCCGGCAGTTGGTGGCAGACCGTATTCCAAGGCCCGCAGGTAATCGGCATCGAACTGGTGGGCTTCCTGATCGCCGGCGTCTTTCTCTTTAAGTTGTTGTTCAAAACGCTCCCTTTGGTCTAAGGGGTCATTAAGTTCGGAAAAAGCGTTGGCCATCTCGCGCCCGGCGATAAAAAGCTCAAAACGGTCGGTCACCTCCGGATTAGAGTCATTTCTTCGTGAGAGAGGTGAGATAGCAACTGGATAATCGGTAATAAAAGTAGGTTGGATAAGTTGAGCTTCGACTTTTTCATCAAACAGTTTCATTAGACATTTGGCATGACACTCCCGTTCCTGAGGGGTTATTTCAAGGCCGAGTTCCTCGATTGTTTCCAGTATGGTTTCTCGGGTTTGGAGTCGTTTGGCACCGATTCCGGTATATTTTTCAATCGCTTCAATGACCGTCAAATGATCCCAGGGTGGAGTGAAGTTTATCTCTTGATCCTGATAAATGAGAGTGTCATGGTTGTTCAAAATCCGACAGATGGTGACGAAAAGTTCTTCGGTTATGCTCATCAGATCGAGGTAAGTAGCATAAGCTTGATAGAACTCGATCATGGTAAATTCAGGGTTATGTTTTATCGAGATACCTTCATTGCGGAAATTGCGGTTGATTTCGAAAACTCTTTCAAAACCGCCGATCACCAATCTTTTGAGATATAATTCAGGTGCTATACGAAGGTTTAAGTCGAGGTTTAATGCATTATGGTGAGTGGTAAAGGGACGGGCGGTAGCACCTCCGGCAACGGTCTGCATCATCGGCGTTTCAACCTCAAGGAAATCTTTTTCTTTAAAGAAGTTCCTGATTATATCGATGATTTGCGTTCTTTTGATGAAGGTTTCTCGGACCTCCTGATTGACAATCAGGTCGACATATCGTTGCCGGTAGCGGGTTTCGATATCTTTTAAGCCGTGCCATTTCTCCGGCAGGGGGCGTAGAGCTTTGGTCAGGATCTGAATGTTGGCAACCTGAATTGTGACTTCGCCGGTTCGGGTTTTGAAAATGGTTCCCCTGACACCAATCGTATCACCGATGTCAAAGAGCTTGAAAATTTTAAAATTTTCCTCGCCAATCAGATCTTTACGGATATAGGCCTGAACTTTACCGCTGCGATCTTGCAGGTGGGCAAAAGCGGCTTTGCCGAAGAGTCGTAGAGAGACTATGCGACCGGCAACAGTCACTGGCGGGGCACTATCTTCAAGGGTCTTGGCTTCCAGAGTGCTGTATTCTTTAAGGATGGCTTCGGCAGTGGTTGAAGGCTTGAAATTATTGGCAAAAGGGTTGACACCTAATTCCTTGAGCTGTTCAAGTTTGTTGATGCGTTGTTGGCGTAAGCTGTTTTCGCTATCTTGGTTCATATTTGATATATACCCGAAATTTATTGAACAGTTCAAAGTTTGAAGTTCAAAGTGGCTGACTGATTATGGCCTTGTTCTTCTTGGTTGTTTGCGGTCACTGCAGGAACAATAATTTTGAATTAGAAAGCCTGTTTGGCTTTGCTGTGTTAAGCGGTGGGGAAATAAGTCGTCGACCCACAAAACCTGATTACATTATTTACGGGGTTCGGTAAGGAGGCTCAGTTCTTTACTGGCGCGTTCCGCGAAACTTCCGCTGGGCTGTAGTTTGATTACTTGTTTGAAAGCCTCTATCGCTTGGGGTGTTTTTTGCAATGCTTTTTCGATTTTTCCGATTTGCAACCAGACACCTGGATGTCCAGGGGATATTTGCCGGGCTTTTTCCGCTTCTTTTGCAGCAAGCTCGAATTTACTTAAGCTGCAATAGAGTGAGCTGAGTTCGTAATGTGATGGGAAATAGTCCGAGTTGATCTCTGTAGCCTTATGGTAGCAGCCCAGCGCTTGCTTATTTTTACCTTGCAGGCGGTAGAGATTTCCGAGATTGTGGTATGCCTTTTCCGGAGTTTGGTAGAACCTGTTGTTGCAGGCTTCGATGAATTCCGTCTCGGCCTCCATGAAACGTTTTTGTTGCATAAAGATGCTGCCCAGAGTGTTGTGGGCTTCGGCATACTCGGGGTCGATGGCGAGGGCGGCATTAAGGGCTGAAGTTGCTTTTTCCGGTTTTTTTTCAATCAAAGCAACCATACCCTCAAGGTAGAGTGTTCGTTGGTCCGCGATCCCGGCCTCGTTTATTTTTTGCAAACCATTTTTTACCAAGCTGTAGTTCTGGGCTTCGAATGCAATCAACAGGTTTTCATAAAATTGATCAGCTAGCTGGCGTTGGTCGGGGGGTGAGGTGTGGCTACAGCCCAAGCAACAGAGTAGATAGGTGAGAAATACCAAGGCTCTTCTCACTCTCATCTGGTGGTTTCGATAAAAGCCTTTATATTTCATGATGATTTTCTGCATCAAATAAAAAAAAGATAAGCTCTCATATTTACTCTTGAGAGTTCGTTGAGGGCTGTTCCTGAATGGTGTTAAAAATTGTGACTGCACTTATTTATAGTGAGCTGCAGGCCTTTGTGGAACCGGTACTTTCCTGGTAAGTATTATGATTTTACCTGGTTTTGCAAGCTTAATAAGCGCTCTTCAGCCCAGGGTTTAAAAAAAGAGTTCTGGAGCAACTGGATCATGTTTTCGTAGGTCGCTACAGCTTTTTCCAGTTGCTCGCTTTTTTCATAGCTGAGGCCTAAAAGGATGTAGAGATCTTCGTTGATAAAGCTTCGTTCGGTCTGCATTCGTTCAAGAATTGAAATGGTGTCAGCATACTTCTTCTGCTTAAAATAGATGGTAGCCAGCCCTAAACGTTGGAGATCTTTAAGGTACCGATCTGCAACCTTATCGTTGTTCTGGTAGAGCTCGGCGGCTTCGCTTAAATTACCGACTCGGTACTTTTGGTTGGCACTTAGGTAGCTGGCAACCGGTCTCGCAATTGTATTCTTGTATGATGTGAGGATCGTGTCCAGTTGTTGGTTGGTACCAGTATCCGGTTGGCTAGACTGATTTCCAAGATTATTCAGGGCTTGGTTTAGTAATTGTTGGGCCGTGTGATTGCGATCATTGGTATACCAGTAGGCACCGATTGCTGTGGCGGCTACAGTGACTATGATTACTGCGACAATTGAAATCAGTCTCAGGTGTTTTTTAACATAGTTAACAACTGAGTAGGTGGTTTTGATGAAGGCATCGGGTTCACGTAACTCACGGCGTACTGATATTTTTCCTTTGGACATTTGCGTATTCTTCCTTAAAATTTCCGACGCGGTTTTTAAGCTTTAGAAAAGTTAAAGTAGGGTTCATTAAACCTTCTTCAATTATGAAAAAACTTTAATAAAGTCCTGAAAAAGCTGATTTTTTTCAAAGCTTTGCTCCTTTAACACAGGAAGATAAATGAATCAATGAAAATCGCTTTGATTGACGGTTGCTTATTGGGGGCATGGAGTTTTATAAACCGTTAGTCAAAAAAACTAAAGCCATTAAAAAAAGCCCAACATTTAATGTAAAATGTTGGGCTTTTTTGAGTTGTCAAGATTTTGGTTATGGTTTTTTAAATACCCAGCTGGCAACGGCAATAATAATAAACCCAGCTTTTAACCGTATTTACTGTTTATCTGTGTCGTTTTTGGGGGCCGGGGTGGTTTTTTTGCTTGTCACCCGGCGGCGTGGTGTCTTGGGTTTGGTTTTTAATTTTTCTTCTGTTTTAGTCTGGCCGACAACTTTTTTTTCAGCCTTTTCAGCTTCTTTCTTAATTTTAGGAGTTTCAACCTTTACTTCATTTGTTTCTGGTACTGTTTCAGACGGGGGGTCAGTCGCTGGGCTTACGGTCTCATCCTGATCGGTGCAACAAAGCTCTTCCGACGGGTTCTCGGCTTTTATTTCGTTGATCTCATCAATCACCATCTCCTGTTCCTGATCAAGGTCTGCAATCGTAAGTAGAAGTTGGGATATTTCATCTTTTTCCCAGATATCTTCATCTTGTTGCAGGGCCTTGAAAATGTACACCCTTTCTCCGAGGTGGCGGAGTTGCTGTTTACGCCGATTGCTGATGGCCACGAGTTTCGCTTTGCGGCTTCCTAAACGGCACAGTTTCCCAATTTGGTAGTTGATATTTTTGAACACTGAATTGGCCATGCCTTTCCTCCTAAAGTATAATTTGCGAGTATAGCTAGTGAAAACGGTAATACTTGTCAAGGTTTTTTTTATTTTCGGGTTGTTTTTTATTTTTTTATGTGTAGAGTAAGCAGTTTCCAGTAAAATCCTGCAGGTTATGCAGGATACCCTTTCAAGTCATGCTTGTCAGCGTGCTCGGATAATAATGAGTTATAAAAAGTTTGACTTGTTACGAAGTATAATTTCTTTGCTAGAAATTTCAATAGAGAAGTAAATACGAGGGTTTCAAATAGTGAATAGTGAATCATGGATTGTCATCCCGGCCCGTTATCAGGCGCGGCGTTTCCCGGGTAAACCTCTGGCCTTGCTCCATGGCCGGCCGATGATTGCCTGGGTGCTTGAGGCCTGTTTGGCGGCCCGGCAGGCCCGGGAAGTGGTGGTGGCAACCGATGATCAACGGATTGTCGATGTGGTGCATGCCTGCGGTGGACATGTCGAGATGACCGCCGACTATCATAAGAGTGGCACCGAAAGGCTGGCTGAGATTGCTGGGCGCTATCCTGAGGTGAAGTGGTTTGTCAATGTTCAGGGCGATGAGCCGGGAATCGATCCCCGGTTGATTGATCGTGTTATCACGTTGCTGGCGGAGAGGGACAATCCTGATCTGATAGTCTCGGCGGCTACCTCTTTAAGAAACCCGGATGATTATAGGTCGCCTCATGTTGTAAAAGTAGTAGTTGATCTTAAGAGCAAGGCTCTCTATTTTTCTCGTTCTCCGATCCCCTTTTATCAGGATGAAAGTCTCGGTATTCAGGCCCTTAAAGATGGTTATTCGGGAGTCTGGCAGCATCTTGGAATATACGGTTATAGTGGTAGTTTCTTACGTAATTTAAGTGGTCAGCAGTCTGGAGTTTTAGCGGCGGCTGAGAATCTGGAGCAGTTGAACTGGGTTGAAAACGGCTACCCAATTGAAATTCTAGAATGTAATTCCCCCTGGTCAGGTATTGATACGCCAGAAGAGTTGGAGCGTTTTTCCTCTAAATGGTCCGGAACTATTGGCGGATAAACTGAAAAGAGATTTAGATGAGTGACTGGATTGAAATTGAAACGGATAGCAAACATATCAAGCGGGAGCGCGAAAAAGCTCGTCAATTACGTAACAGCCAGTATTGGCAGCGACTTTTAAACAATGGTATATGCCATTACTGTGGGCGGTGTTTCTTACCTCATGAGTTGACGATGGATCATGTCGTTCCCCTCTCCCGGGGGGGGCGCAGTGTGAAGGGTAATATTGTTCCTTGTTGTAAGGAATGTAATAATAAGAAGAAATACAAAACCCCTGTGGAGATGATTTTGGAGGATTTATAATGGGGCATGTAGTTAATAAAGCTGATATTGAGGTTGCGGTGGGCACGGAACCGTTCACGGTGGCCGAAATATATTCTAAATTTATTGAAAAGGAGAGCGTTGCCACCGGTACCGTAGTTATGCATCATGGGAGCGTCAAATATCCGGGCAAAGTCCTGTCCGATTTTCGCGTAGTCAGCCTTGACGCGCTGGTTGACGATGTTTGTGAAGGTTTGCGAACCATAGCCGTTGATGCGGCTTGGCATTTTATTTTGCATCGTATTATTATCCTGCATCGTTTGGGATTGGTTGAACGAGGGGGTGATGTTCTGCTCGTTATCTGTTCAGCTGCGACCCGTCGTGATGCTTTTGATGCCTGCTCATGGATTGTCGATGAGATAAAAAAAGAGCAGCTCATAACCCTGCGTGAGCTGCCTTAGGAGACTATTTGAGAGAACTTGCTACTCTCGGACAGTCTCTTAGTACCCTTTAGCGTTGAAATTTAACTTAAAACGGTCATAATCTAGATCAAGTTAAGATGTTTTAAAAAGCCAAGATTCTTTGTTTAGTCCGGCTCTGCTGGGGGGCTAAGCAAGAGTTATTAGGCCCCGTTCAAAAAGCCCCAAGTTGGCATGGTGATATCTTGATTTCGAGGGCTTCGCAGGCAGCTGTAATTTCGGTTTTTTTCAGGTTTAAGTGAGCGGCTATTTCCCAGGCCTTATGGCATGGTAGGCGATGGTCCTTTAGCCCATCTGCTAAGGCTTTGCAGAGCACTGGGTCAGGGGTCGTCGCGGCTTCTATTTTCTTCTCTTTGCGGCCTTGTCCAAAAAGTCCGAGCTGGCATCCGGTCAGGCGGAGTTCAAGAAGATCTGCTGCGCGACCGATTTCGGTTGGCGAAAAACCGGTTTCCTGGGCCAGTAGATGAGCCTTGATGCAGCTCAAGTGACCGTTATCAGCAGCGCTGATTAATTTTTGTCTTAAAGTCTCGGGGATCTGAGAGTCGCTGTGTTTGGCGGCATAGTGGCCAGTGTTAAGGTGGGTCATTAGTCGGTTTTCCTCGTTTCTGTTTGCTTTGCCTTCTTGAAGTTTCCTGACGTTTGGTGCTTCTTTTTTTCCGGGCCGGCCACCTGGCAGGCGGGTTTCATTCAGGTCGAGATGCCCATTTTGGGCAGGATATGCGCCTGTAGCAGATACCAAGCAACGAAGATTCCCAGAATTATCAGTATCTCTTTCATGATTTATGCCTTTTTGGTTTTGAAAATAGTTTTCTTGGTATTTTTCAACAGCTTATTTAGAAGATAGGCTTTTTCGTTATTTTAATCAACCTTGTAGACGTTGATTTTTTTTCTGCCCCATTCCAGGGCCCGGTTGTGAGAGTCAAAAAAGAGATCAAGTCTTTTTTCTCCTTTGATAGCCGAACCACGATCCTCAACTACACCATAGCCGTATCCCGGAATATAGAAACGGGTACCGAAGGGGTGATAATTGGTATCTGCCGCCAGGGTTCCGTCGCGGGAGGCCCATAGCCAGGGAAAGAAGAGGCACCAGGGCTGGTGTAAAAGTTTGGGATTGGGTTCTCTGGGTACGGTACCACTGGCAGTTAGCCCGCTATACTCCTGACCCCGATTTTCCCCGGTTGTGATAGTGCGGTTCCAGAAGTCAAGCTTGAGGAATTTCCAGCTGCCCCTTTCCCAGCCACAGCATTGCCCGCAACCGCAATAGGCCGTGGTTTCCATCCGCAGCGCCTTGCGGTGGCCGCCACAGCCGTAGAGGGTGAGCGTGGTCAGGGCGACGAGAATGATTAATGGAAGATATTTATGTATGGTGGAGCTGTATAAATGGAAGATTGATAGTGGTTCTTTTTTAATCTCTCTTGTGATGGTGTCGGTTTCGGAATGCATGAGTTTGACTCCGTGAAAATAAGCTTGAAATAGTTATTTATCCTACCTTTTTTACTTGTCATTGCAGATAGTTACAGGTATGATTAAGACTTTGCTAAGAAGTCAAAAACTAAATTGTAAAGGTGCCCGGGTCTCTAAGGTGTAGTCTGAGCGTTTTGGCGATAAGAAAAGTTTTTTTATGTGTTCAACATGATTGTTTCAACCAAATAGAGGGATATACGGTTGTCTGTCAAGGAGACAATAATATGAATTTTATTGAAAAACTGGAACGCGCCCAGAAAAAAAACAGCTCGTTACTTTGTGTCGGTCTGGATCCGTCATTGGATCGTTTGCCTGAGTCATGTCGTGTGCAGTCTCAGCCTTTTTTGGTTTTTAATCGGGCCTTAATCGATGCAACCTCCGACCTTGTCTGTGCCTATAAACCGCAAATTGCCCACTATGCGGCTTGCGGGGCGGAAGCGGAACTTTTGGCAACAATTAGCTATATTCATGATAATTATGCTGACATTCCGGTGATTCTTGATGCCAAGCGGGGCGATATCGGGAGTACGGCAGAAAAATATGCTCTGGAAGCTTTTGAACGTTATCAGGCCGATGCGGTTACTGTCAATCCCTATCTTGGCGGTGATTCACTTGAACCTTTTCTGAAATATGAGGAGAAGGGGGTGGTCATCCTCTGTCGCACTTCAAATCCTGGTAGTGGTGAGTTGCAGGGACTTGAAGTTGACGGCGAGCCAGTCTATCTAAAACTTGCCGGGTTGGCAGCGGCTTCTTGGAATAAAAACCGCAATATTTTGTTGGTTGTCGGAGCAACTTGGCCGGCTGAACTCGCCCGGGTGCGTGAGGTTGTTGGAGAGATGCCTTTGCTGGTGCCCGGAGTTGGGGTTCAGGGTGGCAATCTGGCCGCCGTATTACGAGCCGGTCTCGATAGTCGTGGGGCCGGACTGGTGATTAATTCATCGCGGGGTATTATCTATGCCGGGCAGGGGGAAGGCTATGTTGAAGCGGCTCGGCAGGCGGCGTTAGAACTCCGGGACGCGATTAACAGCCATCGCCAGATATAATTTTACATAGAGAAATTTTTTCTTGACAAAGGGTCTTTAATTCGTTAAATATGATAAAAAAGATTAGGTTAATCTTTTTTACTGAGTCTTTCAGAAACCTTGACAATGTTCTGCCGGCGGCGGTAATCAATAAAGTCTATTGTCCCGAATGTCAGGATAAATTTTGCAGGCTCTTTAAGACCTCATCGATTAGCCATTTCGGGGTCGAGGCTCCAGCACTGATGCCGATAGTTTGTTTGTCAATAAACCATTCGCTCTGCAAATCTTCAGCTGTTTCAATGTGGTAAGAGGCTCTTTGTCTCTCCTTGCAGAGTTCGTGTAGGCGGTTGGTGTTGGCACTATTGCGGCCTCCTATAATAATCATGCAATCGCAGCTTTTCGCCAGCTCAAGGGCTTCACTTTGTCGGTCGCTGGTGGCCGTGCAGATGGTGTTGAAACAGCGCAGTTCACCTTTGATGGCCAATAGAGATAGGGCAATCTCGTTATAGAGTTGTTGTGACTGGGTAGTTTGCGCCAGAAGGGCGATGCGGGAAGGCTTGGGTTTTGTGAAGAATCCGGCTGGGATATCAGCCGGTTTGGAGATCACCAAAGTGCGTTGCGGGTCTCCGTAGCTGATCAGACCGGCAACCTCTGGATGGTCAGGTTCCCCGAAAATTAAAACCTGGTAACCGGCTTCACTCATTTCCGCGACAATCTTCTGGGCTCGCCGGACAAACGGGCAGGTGGCGTCAGTTACGGTTAAGTCGGGATGTTGTTCGAGTTTTTGGGTGAGTTGTCTAGTGATGCCATGTGATCTGATTATGACGACTCCTTGCTCAAGTTCGCTGATTCGGTCGACCTGCTTGACGCCCATTTTGTTAAGTCGATTAACCACCTGGGGATTGTGAATGATCGGGCCTAAAGTGTGGATTTGTTGCTGGGGATATTTTTCCGGAGCTTCGTTTGCAAGGTTGACTGCCCGTTTGACGCCGAAACAGAATCCTGCGGTTTTGGCAACTTTAACTTGTAACTTTTTATTCATTAAACCGGGTCCTATAGAGATCGATAATTCGTTGGCTGACATCTTCGATATTAAGCTCTGTGGTGTCAATAAAAATGGCGTCTTCAGCCTGACGCAGTGGAGCTTGGGGACGGGAACTGTCAGCCTCGTCGCGCCGGACGATAGCTTCAGTGACACTTTTCAGATCAACTTCGGCATTTTGTTTTTGATCCTCAAGGCGACGTTTTGCCCGGGTGCTAAGGTCGGCATCAAGGTAAATCTTAAGATCTGCATGGGGAAATATAACGGTTCCGGCATCACGGCCGTCAATAATGGCGTGGTTGTTTTGGGCTGCAGCTCTTTGGAGTGGGAGCAGTGCATTTCTGACACAAGAGAGGCTGGAGACGGTTGACGCGAGATGATCAATCTCAGGGCTGCGGATGGCGGTGGTAACCTCCTGCTCATTACAGAAGACCAGATTGTTTTCACCCGCTGCCTGAAAACGGATTCTGATATTTTGGAGAAGTGGTGATAGGGCGTTCTCGCAAGTTATATCGAGGTTCGCTTCCCGGGCCGCCCAGGCGACACACCGGTACATGGCACCGGTATCGATGTAGCTTAAGTTTAGGCGGGCGGCAACTGTTTTGCTGATCGTACTCTTGCCGGCCCCTGAAGGTCCGTCAACGGTGATGATAAAGTTTTTACTTGGTTTTTGCATATTGACTTTAATGTTTCCGTACTTGTTCTCCCAGTGTAAGACCAGAGAAATAAGGTGTACGTAAGTACGTCGCAGTGACGAAGGTTGCAGGGCATTGAAGAAGGTGGAGTTTTTACTGTGCCATCAAGATTTGACCCGTTCCATATATTCCCCGGTGCGAGTATCGATCTTCAGGCGGTCGCCGGGGTTGATAAAGAGCGGAACGTTGATGCGGGCGCCGGTTTCGACGGTGACCGGTTTGGTTACGCTGCTCGCGGTGTCACCTTTAAGACCGGGTTCGGCCTCGGTTACTTCGAGGGTGACAAAGGTCGGTAGATCCAGATTAACGACCCGGCCTTTGTAGAATAGAACCGTGACAATGCTGTTTTCCTGGAGGAAATTCTTGGCGTTGCCGACAAGATCAGCGGTTAATGCGGTTTGTTCATAGGTGTCGTTGTCCATGAAGTGGAAGTCACCGTCAGTATAGAGGTATTGCATCTCTTTTTCTTCAATATCCGGTTTGCCGACTTTTTCACCGGAGCGAAAGGTCCGTTCGACGACATTACCGTTTAGCAGGTTTTTCAGTTTGGTCCGGACAAAGGCACCGCCCTTGCCCGGTTTTACATGTTGGAACTCAACAATGATGAAAGGTTCATCATTGATTTCAATTCGTAAGCCGCGGCGAAAATCGGGGGTTGAATACATAGCTTTTTCCTTCTTTTTTAGGAGAGTTTTTTATCGGTGGAGAGTCATCTCTACCGTTTAAGCGATAATCATCTTTGCCAGACTTTTATCGATGGTCGTAAGTTTTTCAGCTCCCTTGTCGTTGAGATATATCATATCTTCAATCCGGATACCCCAGCGATTTGGGAAGTAACATCCCGGTTCAATCGTAAAAACCATGCCTGGTTCCAAGCGTTTGTCCGGGGATTGTTGTGAGATTGAGGGTGCTTCATGGATCTCCAAACCAACGCCGTGTCCGGTTCCGTGACTGAACCATTTATCAAGTTTAGCTTCAGCCAGCACTTCTCTGACCTGGTGGTCAAGTTCTCGGGCCGATATGCCGGTTGCTAAGGCCTTAAGGCCCCGGTCTTGGGCCTTGTAAAGAGCCCTGTAGACCCGTTGAACTTCCTGGTTGGGTTCTTCGAGAAAGAAGGTGCAGGTTTGGTCGCTGTGATAGCCCTGGTAACAGGCACCGAAATCTATGGTGACGATATCTCCGGGATTGATGAAACGCTCTGAAGCGACACCGTGTGGCAGGGCGGAGCGTGGTCCGCTGGCGATAATCAGGGGGAATGCCGCCTTTTCGCCTCCGGCGCGGCGTATCTGGTATTCCATCTCGGTTGCCAGATCGCGTTCCCTGATGCCGGGGTGCAGTTGCGGAAGGATTTTTTGCAGGGCTTCTTCTGCGATTGCAACGGCTTTGCGTAAGAGTTTGAGCTCCTCGTTATCTTTATGCTGGCGTGGCCTTGAGAGAATAGAGGCGGCCGCGACCGGTTCTTTGCCGTTCAGATTCTGACGTAGCTTGAGCCAGATTCCGGCGCTTAATTTACCTTCATCAATGCCCAGTTTTTTTATTTTAAGGTTCTCTTTCAGATGCTGACAAAGATTATTTAAAGAAGTGATACGGATCAGCTCAAATGAGCTTGAAATCTCGGCTGCGGCCTGGGTTGTATAGCGGCCATCGGTAAAGAATATGTTATGGTCAGCGGTCAGCAGAAGATAGGCGCTATCTCCGCTGTAGCCCGTATAGTAGTTGAGGTTGGCTGGGTGATTAATGAGAAAGGCGTCGCATTTCGCCTCATCAAGCAGAGTGCGAAGTTTCTCAATTCTTTGTAAGTATAGATTAGCATGGTCGGGCTCGAGGTAGTTTTTCAAGGTTATGGTTTACTCCTTAGTCGCAGGGTTAATCAATAACTTAAACGCTTCAAGGGCTAGCAGGTAAGAGGTAGCGCCAAAACCGCTGATGCTGCCCTGGCAAACAGCTGCCGTTAGTGACTTTTGACGAAATTCATCTCGGGCGCTGATATTGCTCAGATGGACCTCTATAACCGGAAGTTCGATGGCCGCAATTGCGTCGCGAATTGCGACGCTGGTATGGGTGAAAGCCGCCGGATTGATGATGATCCCGGAAAAACCCTCTGGCCCGGCATTCTGCAGCCAGTCGATAATTTCACCTTCATGGTTACTCTGGCAGCAGGTCGTTGTTAGCTCGAGCGCTGCTCCCCTAAGGTCAATTTCACGGTTTATCATAGCCAGGCTTTTTGGCCCGTAGACTTCCGGTTCACGCTGGCCCAAGAGGTTGAGGTTGGGGCCATGGATAGTCAGAATCTTCATGAACTCCTCTGCTTGCGAATGATTGGCGGTTGTTTTTTTACGACCTTCAAAAGGTTTTTGAGGCGGGCAATCCGTTGTTGGGTGCGAAGCGTCTTTCTGGTCGTTTCCGGGTTGGCTTGAGGTCTGAAATATTCCTTGATCTGGGAGATTTCTTTCTGGTAGAATTTGGCTTTTTCCGGGTTCTGCCGGCTGAGTTTCTGGTAGATGTCGATGGCTTCCCGCCAATGCCTTTGATCGAGAAGTAATTTAGCCATGGTCTCAGTCAGAATCGGCGGGCTTGAGCCATCGTTGCTGGAATTGTCCATGGTTTGTATGAGTCTTGTTTTTATGGGGTTAAAATGGTAACTGCCGCGATGCTGGATAACGGCTCTCTCTGATAGTGTAAAAATCGTTTTAAGTCAAGAGTGATGGAGTTTGAGAATATTGAATTGAAACGAAGCTGGCAACCTTTATCGACAGGCTTTTTTAAAAAAAGTAGGGAGGATTTATGAGGGCCGTAGTGCAGCGGGTGAAGTCGGTTTCTGTCAGAGTTGGTCAGGATTGTCGAAAGATTTTTCTTGATTAAGAGATAATGAATATTTAGAAATTAGTCAAATAGATAATAATTCGCGAATTATTTGCGGATTGCCGAAAATTTTTCGTCATTTTTAGGGGCGACTTTTAGCCGGTACCTCAAAAGTACATCCTCGTTATTGCTCAAGGCGTAGTGGGTAGTGGGTAGCCGGTAGGGTTTTTATACATCTGGATGCCCACTGTGGTTGTGGTACATAACTTGCTTTTGATTACCCGCGTGTTTTCAGTTTCGGATTGGCAATAAACGCCGAACGAACTTTTATAATGCCACTAAAAAACACTATCAAGGAGGTAGTAAACCAATGGCAAAATCGAAAGAGTTAAACATTCAGGAAGCAACAATTTGTGCCAGTACTAGGCAGATGTTGGAAAAAGCCACAAAAGACGGCGTTCAGATCTCTTTTCACAGAGCCAATGATATGGGCGTCTGTCCCATCGGAGCGGTTTCCGCTTGTTGTAAAAATTGTTCCATGGGCCCCTGTCGTTTGAGTCCCAAAGATCCTTATGCTAAGGTTGGTGTCTGTGGTGCGACGATCGATACCATCGGGGCTCGTAACTTCGCCCGTATGGTTGTCGCCGGGGCCTCCGCCCATACCGATCATGGCATGGGTATGCTTGATTGCTTCAAGGAAGTTGTTCATGGTAAGATCGACGGATTTCGGATTAAAGATGAAGTGAAACTTAAGGAAGTGTGTGGTTATCTCGATATTCCGACCACGGTTGAAGTTGATGGTGAAGTCAAAGATCGCGAGATTCTGGAGTTAGGGATTGAGCTGGCTGGAGAGCTCGAAAGAACCTACACCCAGGTCGAAGGTGAGATTCCTTTTATGAAACGGGTTCCGGAAAAGACCTTGGAACGCTGGCGTGAACTAGGTATTGTGCCGCGTGGCTCGATGCGTGAGATCATGGAGATGATGCATCGTACACATATCGGGGTTGACCAGGAATATGTTAATATCAGTCGCCAGTTTCAGCGGGTTGCCCTCTCCGATGGTTGGGGTGGTTCGATGGTTGCAACTGAACTTTCCGATATCCTTTTCGGCACCCCGAAACCGATTGCCGGTATTGTTGATATGGGTTGCCTCGATGAGAAAAAGGTTAACATAGTTATTAATGGTCATGAACCGATCCTGTTCGAAGCCATGATTGATTCCGTCAATGATCCTAAATTGATTGAAAAAGCCAAAGCCACCGGGGCCGAAGGTTTGAACTTGGTCGGGATGTGTTGTTCCGGGGCCGAGGTTCTGATGCGTCACGGGGTTCCCCATGCCGGTAACTTCATGTCGACGGAAGCCGTGCTTGTAACCGGTGCCGTTGATGCCATGGCGGTTGACGTTCAGTGTATCAAACAGGGTTTAAGCCCGGTTTCCCAATGTTACGGGACTCCGTTGTTTACTACCAACTATCGGGCGCACATCGAAGGGGCCAGACATATCCAGCTCGACGAGATCCATCCGCGTGTGTGTGTTGACGAGATTGTTGAAGAGGCGATTAAGCGTTTCAAAAATCGTACTAAACCGATTGAGATTCCGCAGAACCGTCATATCGGTATCCACGGTTTCGGTCATGAGAGTATTCTCTCTACCCTGGGCGGAACCTATCGTCCCTCCTATCGTCCTTTGAATGATGCGATTATCAGTGGCCGTATCCGGGGTATTGCTGGCGTCGTCGGTTGTACTAACCCGCGGGTCAAACATGACTGGGTACATACTGAAGTTGTTAAAGAGTTGATTAAAAATGACGTTATTGTGCTGATGACAGGTTGTGCTACTATTTCAGCTGCTAAAGCTGGTCTTTTGACCCCTGAAGCAGCCAAATTTGCGGGTCCGGGGCTGGCCGAGATTTGTGAGACGGTTGGTATCCCGCCGGTCTTGAGTCTGGGGTCCTGTGTTGATAATAGTCGTATTCTGGTTGCCGCTACCGGAGTTCTTAACGAGGGTGGTCTGGGTGAACGGCTTTCCGATTTGCCGGCCGCCGGTTCCGCTCCCGAATGGATGAGTGAGAAAGCGATCTCCATCGGTCAGTACTTTGTTTCCTCTGGAGTCTACACTGTCTTTGGTGTTGCCTTCCCGGCTACCGAGGGTAGCAAGTTTAAAGAACATCTCTTCAAAGGTCTCGAAGAAGAGGTTGGTGGAATGTGGGATCTCGCAATTGATCCTTACGATCATGCCGCCAAGATGATTGCTCATATCGACAAAAAACGTGAAGCCTTAGGCATCAACGTCAAACAGGAGCGCAAACTCTTCGACATGGCTGATCGTCGCGAACTGTAGATCGATTTCTAGAAAATAGAGAAGGTCAAAGTGAAAACCCCGGTTCTTTATTGAACCGGGGTTTTTTTGTACTTGACAATACGAGGTGGAGTTTCTACAAGGCTTAAGCGGTTGCCGCTTTCGTTATACAGACAATATTTTTTGAAAGGAATACTATGCGTTTTTCCGTGATGCACCTGCCCACCCTGAAAGAGGAGCCGGCTGAAGCCGAGGTTATCAGCCACCGTCTGATGCTCAGGGCCGGGATGATTCGCCGTCTGGCCGCCGGCATCTACTCTTATCTGCCGCTGGGCTTGCTGGCCCTGCGTAATGTGGAAGAGATTATTCGCCAGGAGATGAACCGGGCTGGGGCCCAAGAACTTCTCCTACCGGCCGTGCAACCGGCCGAACTCTGGCAGGAGAGCGGGCGCTGGGACTTTTATGGTAATGAACTTTTAAGAATCAGGGATCGCCATCAGCGGGATTTTTGTTTTGGTCCGACCCATGAAGAGGTGATTACCGATCTGATCCGTCATGAGGTTCGTTCTTATCGTCAGTTACCCCTCAATCTTTATCAGATCCAGACTAAATTCAGGGACGAAATAAGACCCCGTTTCGGGCTTATGCGGGGTCGTGAATTTATTATGAAAGATGCTTACAGCTTTGATGTTGATGATGCTGCCGCAGGCTTAAGTTATCAGGTTATGCGCGATGCCTATACCCGGATCTTTTCCCGTTGTGGGCTTAATTTTCGCGATGTTGAGGCCGATTCAGGGGCGATTGGTGGTAGCTTTTCTCATGAATTTGTTGTCCTTGCCGACTCTGGTGAAGATGCGGTTGCCAGTTGTCAATCCTGTGATTATGCCGCTAATGTTGAAAAAGCTGAGAGCCAGTTTATTGCTGTTAAGGCAGCTTCTTCTGATCTCGCCGCGTCCCTACCGCTTGAGGTTGCGACTCCGGATTGTGAATCTATTGAGGCGGTTGCCGCCTTCTTCGGGGTCACTCCCGATGCGATTGTAAAAAGTATGATTTTTGAGAGTGATCTTGGTTTCTGCATGGTCGTCGTGCCGGGTGACCGTGAGGTCAATGAGCTCAAGGTAAAAACCGCTCTCGGGGCGGAATGGCTTGAGATTCCGGCAGCGACTCGGGTTACTGATGAGCTGGGTCTGCCGGTCGGTTATCTGGGGCCCCTTAATGTCAGTATCCCTCTGCTCGTCGATCGCCAAGTGCCGCAACTTGATGAGGTCATCTGTGGGGCCAATCGGGCCGGTTTTCATCTTAAAGGGGTTTGCTGGGGGCGCGATTTCAGTAGCCGGCAGATTGCCGATTTGGTTCAGGTCAGGGCCGGTGATTGTTGCCCGCTTTGTGGTTCTTCGCTACAGATCGACCGGGGTATAGAGGTTGGTCATATCTTTAAGTTAGGAACCAAATACAGCGAAAAACTTAAAGCCACATTTCTTGACCAGGAGGGCCAGGAAAAATTTCTGGTGATGGGGTGTTACGGTATCGGGGTTGGCCGGACCGTGGCGGCCGCTATTGAACAGAATTATGATGAGAACGGTATCTGTTTTCCTTATGCGATCGCTCCTTTCAAGGTGGCGCTCTTAAATCTTGACCTCAAGTCGGAAGAAGTTACGGCTTATTGCGAAAGTCTTTATCGGGAGTTGCAGAGTCGGGGGATTTCGGTTATTTATGATGATCGTAATGAACGACCCGGAGTAAAATTTAAGGATGCTGATTTGATCGGTGTTCCCCTGCGTCTGACCTTGGGGCGTAAAGGTTACAATCGCGGAGTTCTGGAAGCCCGGTGTCGGAAAGGGTCCATAAATGAAGAGTTACCTCTTGATGATCGGGCCCCTTTATGGTCTCTTCTTGCAGAACTGGCGGCGGATGATTAGCGTATCCCATCTCAATAAGAGTTACAGTCATCCTGACATGATCTTGAAAGATGTCTCTTTTGAGGTTAAAAAGGGAGAATTTGTCTATCTTTCAGGTCCCAGCGGGGCCGGGAAAACAACCCTGTTCCGCTTGCTATTTGCCGACCTTAAACCCGACAGTGGTCAGATTGAGGTTGATGGTTTCGACCTGATGCGGGCCCAACCGTCTCGTATCGCCCGCTTACGGCGGCGCATGGGGATCGTCTTTCAAGACTACAAACTGATTCCCAATTATACTGTTTTCGACAATGTGGCATTAGCCTTGGAAATTGCCGGTACGCCGCGCCGGCTGATTCAAAAAACCGTCTGGCAGGTGCTTAAAGTGGTTGGTGTCGAGCGTCAGCTTGATCGTCTGCCACCCCAATTATCCGGTGGCGAGCAACAGCGGGTCGCGATTGCCCGGGCCCTGGTTAATGATCCTCAGCTCATCCTGGCAGATGAGCCGACCGGCAATCTCGATTATGAGATTGCCAACGAAATAATGAACATTTTCAACTATATAAATTCTCAAGGCGCAACCGTCGTCATGGTCACCCACAACCGAGCTCTGTTGCAGCGTTTTAAACGTAAAGTTTTTTATCTTGACCAGGGTATCCTGCAGGCCTATGTCTGGCCCGATTGAGGCTGTCAAAACTGGCATCTCTGCGGCGCGTTGGCGACGCGGAGTTTATGCTCTAGGGTTTTAGGCCGGCGCTGAAATCCGTTTGCCGTTTTATATCTGTACCTGTTTTGCTGTATCAATGCCTGGCTAATTACATGTAATATTTTAACCGGACACCACTGTTTCCAACTACATTTGCTTAAACTTTATTTTTTATGTCCAGAACCCGAGACTATCTCTACCCGCTATTTAAACTGACCGGCAATAATATTCGCCGTCATCCGGTTATTAATCTGATCTCAATCTCGATTATTTCGATAGCCATGTTGTTGTTGGCTCTCTATTTTCTGGGTTACAGTAATGCGGCCCGGATTGTCTCTGCCTGGCGAGCTGATTTGCGGATTGCCGTTTATCTGGTTGATGGTATTGATGTTGAGAGGATGTCGGTACTGGAAAATTATTGTCGTGAACTTGATGAAGTCATTCGTTTCGATTATGTCTCCAAAGAGCAGGCCCTGGAAAATTTCAAAGTGACTTTGGGAGAAGACTCCAGTTTTCTTTCGGGTTTGCCAGAAAACCCTTTGCCGGCCTCACTTGAACTTTTTCTCGATTCCGAAGTTACTGATGTCGATGATGTTGAGCGTCTCGCCCGGCAGCTCCAAAGACAGGTTGGAGTCGATGAAGTCGCCTATGGCAGCCGTTGGCTGCGACAACTTTTTTCGCTTCTCAAGACGGTTAAATACTTTGGCTTTCTTTTTGCCGCTTTTTTATCAGCAGTAACCGTCTTCATTGTTGCCAGTACGATTCGACTTTCGCTTTATGCCCGCAGTGAAACTATCAGGGTGCTACACTTGGTCGGGGCCACCCGCAGCTTTATAGCACTGCCTCATCTTTTTGAGGGGGTTTTCCAGGGGGTTGTGGCTTCCTCTCTGGCTTTGGGGTTTGCCTTTGCCGGTTTTCGACATTTTAAGGCCTGGCTTCAGACGCAGGCTCCACAGTGGTCGATAGCCCCGCAACTCAAGTTTTTTACGGTACTTCCCCTGCTCCTCTTTTTGTTCTTGGGCACCATTCTTGGGATTGCCGGATTCCTTCTCTCTAGCCGTTGGATTCGTCGTGATTAGTCAGTTTTGAAGATGAAAAGCTTCTGTTTAGTATTGTTACTGCTTTTTTTGGGGTGGTCGGCGGACTCGCCAATTGCGGGTCGCAGTTTGGCCCAAGAGAGTGGGGCTCAGAATGTTGGAAGCGATCTGCGTACGCTTAATGAACAGATTACTAAGGCGCGAAAACAGGAAGAGAGGGCTCGGCTACGGCAGGGTTCCGTCCTTCAAGAGATTGATGATCTCAATCGCTGGCGCACAGCCCTCAAGGGGGAGCTTGGGGTTTTGCTCAAAGAGGAGCAAGAGGCCGGATTGCTGGTGGTGGAACAGGCGGCCGAGGCGACCCGTCTTGCAGAGTCTCTCGAACAGCTTCTGCAAAAATTTAGTCAGCGTCTTAAAATTCGTTACTGTCAACCGCCCGGTAGATGGCTCGATTTTCTCGATGGTGATGCCGATTTTACAGAGAAGTTTAATGCTTTGATCTATGGCCGGAGGGTGCTGGCCGCCGACCGGCAGTTGCAGAAGGCCTGCGTCGATCTGCTTGAGGAGGTTCGTAACCGTTACCAGGAACTCCATAGACGCCGTCTATTTCTTGCTAAACTTGAGCAGCAACAAGTCGACAAGATGGCGGAATTGGAAGAAAATATTGCCAAAAAAAATGAGTTGCTGTATAAAATCAAGCATCAGGTCAAGGTTCATGAGGAACTTGTTGTCGAGCTTGAAGAAGTTGCAGCAAGGTTGAAAAAAATGACCCTCAGAACCGGGTTGCCGGAAACCAACTTTGCATCTCTTAAAGGTCGCTTGTCGATGCCGGTAGAGGGGGTTGTAATCAGCTTTTTCGGGCTTGAAAAAAACTCTCGATTTGCGACCGTTACCAGTAATAAGGGGATTGAGATTGAAGCGTGTATCGGAGATCCGGTCAAAGTTGTTCATGATGGTCAGGTAGTTTTTGCCTCCTGGATGAAAGGTTATGGCAACTTGCTGGTAGTTGACCATGGCGGGGGTTACTATTCCATCTATGCTCATCTTGAAGATTTTGCCTGTCGAATTAATGACCGCCTGCGGGCGTTTGATATTGTCGGCCGGGTTGGTCAGGGGGTACTTTCCGATGCCCCCTCTCTTTATTTTGAGATTCGCAAGGGTGGCATTCCCGAGGATCCGTTGATCTGGGTTTCACAGTTGCAAAGAAGATCGGGGTGATGGAAAAATTTTCTGAAAAGAGCGAGTCCCGTAAGGTCGTCGAGAGCGTGGATGATGTCCCTGTTTCAAGTTCTTATCTGTCAATCTTTTGGAGGTTTCTGATGTTTGTTGAAAGAAATAAAGGTAAATCGATAGTTTTGGGCGTGATCATTGCGGTTGCGGCCTTTCTGGTGATTCACCTCGGGGTTTTATCGGGTGATTCCCGGGCTCGCGAAGAGGCGCAGGGCGGAGATAGCAAAAGTCCTTATGAATATATAAAGCTCTATACTGATACCATGAGTTTGGTGCAGAAGAATTATGTTGAAGAGGTTGAAGTCAAGAAACTGGTATATGGGTCGATTAAGGGTATGCTCTCTGATCTTGATCCGCATTCGAGTTTCATGCCGCCGGATATGTTTAAGGAGATGCAGGTAGAGACAACTGGGTCTTTCGGTGGTCTCGGAATCGAAATTACGGTTCGTGACGGGGTTTTGACAGTGGTCTCACCGATTGAAGATACGCCGGCCTTCAGGGCCGGGGTTGAAGCCGGTGACCGGATTATCAAGATTAATGGTGAACTGAGCAAAGATATGACCCTGATGGAAGCGGTCAAGAAGATGCGCGGTCCCAAAGATACTGAAATTACAATCTCAATTATGCGGCAGGGGCTCAGTTCACTGCTTGATATTACTATTATCCGTGATATTATCAAGGTAGTGAGTGTTAAAAGTAAAATGTTGTCCGACGAGATTGCCTATATCCGCTTGACTCAGTTTCAAGCTCGAACCTATACTGACCTTAATCGCAAAATGAAAGAGCTGAAAAAAGAGCATCCTATTTCCGGTCTGGTTCTTGATATGCGGAATAATCCCGGTGGGCTGCTGCAGCAAGCGGTCAAGGTTTCGGATTATTTTTTGAAGTCCGGTCTGATTGTTTATACCGACGGTCGGATTAGTAAACAGAATATGCGTTATCAGGCCTATGATGATGGGACTGAGGGTGACTATCCGATTGTGATTCTGGTCAATGGTGGCAGTGCCAGTGCTTCGGAAATTGTGGCCGGGGCCCTGCAGGATCATAAGCGAGCTCTGGTGATGGGGACCCCGAGTTTTGGCAAGGGCTCGGTGCAGACCATTATCCCGCTGGAAGATGGTTCGGCTGTGCGTTTAACAACCTCACTCTATTATACTCCGAGCGGTCGTTCGATACAGGCTAAAGGGATCGAACCCGATGTTCTGGTCGAAGCGGGTACGGTGGTTCACCAGGATCAGAAAAAAGGAGTCATACATCACCTCAAGGAGAAGGATCTCAAAGGTCATTTTGAGAACGGCAACGGTCCTTCCGAAGGATCCAAAGACCCGCAAAAACTTAAACAGCAACCGGCTGACGGGAAAGAGCAGAGCGAAGGAAAAAACAAAGCTGATGCAGGCCTGGACAAGGCAAAAGATATGCAGGACAAGTGGCGTGATGATGTCCAGATTTTGCGGGCTGTGGAGTTGCTCCAGGGTTGGCAGGTCTTTAAACAGCTTGGCGCGCAGTAGTCGACGGTTGTAATGACAAAAGAAGAGCGCAGACTAGCGGCCTTAAGGCGGCGATTGTTGATTGTTGTCGGTTGTTTGGGAGGGGTTGCGTTTTTCTTTTTTCTAGGTTTTCTGATAGTCAGCCGGCCGGCTTTGCAGTCGATTGAGTCCCGTCGCCAACCGCTATCCGGCTCGGATTCTGTCGTTCGACAATCGTGGTCCCGGGAAGCTTTGGCTGAAGTTTTGAAGCGGCTGGAAAAAAAACTGGCTATTTCTCAGCCGGCGGAAGTTATCGATCAACACTGGGAGGTGATGCACAACGGAGCGCATGAATGGCTACGGGTGCGGCTTCAAGGGGAGTATCAAGATCTTGAAAGCCTGGCTCAGGTTTTGGAGGTCTTCAGGGAACTTCTGCTTCGGGATTTTAATCTTCGGGCTCTGATTCATCTTGATAAAAGTAGTGGAACTCTTAATTTTCTTATCCTGGCCGGGGAAGAAGTTGTGGTGGTTGGCAGTTTTACCCCTGTGGGTGAGGGGCGGATTATCGGGCCTGAGTTTGTCCGGCCGCAACTGGCAATTGTTATCGACGATCTTGGTCACAGTCTGGAAAGCGCCGCCGAATTTGCAGCTTTACCGCTACCCTTGACTTTTGCGGTATTTCCGATGTTGGAAAATTCGCTTAAGGTGGCGGCTTGCTTTGCTGATTATCATCGGGACATCATACTTCACGCCCCGATGGAGCCGCGTGGTTATCCGTCGATAAATCCTGGGCCGGGGGCTTTGCTTAGTGCCATGGGGGATGAAGAGTTAAGTGCCGTTTTTGTCGAGGATCTGCAATTTTTGCCGGGGATCATCGGGGTCAACAACCATATGGGTTCACGTTTGACTGCGGATCCCCAAAAGATGGCTCAGCTTATGAATATTCTTAAAGGTCGCAACCTTTTCTTTCTCGATAGTCGTACGATTGCTGGCAGTGTTGCTTATAAGAGAGCTGTTGAGGCCGGTATCCCGGCGTTGCAACGGGATATTTTTCTTGATAATGTGCAGGATGTCGAGCATATCGTTGAACAATTTAGGGCTCTTATCGAAGTTGCCAGGGTAAAAGGCCGCGCCATTGGTATTGGTCATCCCTATCCTGAGACGCTGACAGCCCTCGGTTTTTTACCGGAGATGGCAAGCCAGGCCGGGGTTGAAGTCGTTGCTTTACGAGAATTTGTCAGCCGGCAGTCTCAACAAGTTGAACAGTAACGGAGTTGGTCTAGATGATTGAAGGGATGGTGTTCGCTTTTCTCGGCGGCCTCGGGCTTTTTCTTTATGGCATGAAAATCATGTCGGAGGGTTTGCAGAAAGCGGCCGGAAATCGCTTGCGGCAGGTTCTTGAGAAATTGACAACCAATCGGATTGCCGCTTTTCTGGTTGGCACCTCGGTGACCGCGATTGTTCAGAGCAGCAGTGCGACGACGGTGATGGTCATCGGTTTCGTCAATGCCGGTTTGATGAACCTGATGCAGGCCATCGGTGTGATCTTAGGAGCCAATATCGGGACTACGATAACTGGCCAGATGATCGCCTTCAAGGTGCATCATTATGCTCTGCCGGCGATCGGCATCGGGGTGGCTCTGAAATTTTTTACGTGGAACCGACGCTGGCAATATTTCGGCGAAATTCTGCTCGGTTTCGGGATGCTTTTTTACGGTCTTGACGTCTTGAAAGATGGTCTTGCAGTGCTCAAGACCCAGCCTTTTTTTCAGGATGCTTTTATCTCCTTCAGCCATAACCATATCATAGCGGTACTGGCTGGGGCCCTGCTGACCATTGTTTTGCAAAGCAGCAGTGCCACGGTCGCGATCACCATGACCCTGGCGGCCAGTGGCGCCCTGACTTTTGAAGGCGGTCTGGGCTTGATCCTGGGGGAAAATATCGGTACTACGATCACCGCTCTCCTGGCCAGTATCGGAACTAATGTTTCGGCCAAACGGGCGGCCCGGGCCCATATGGTGATTAATGTCTTAGGGGTAATCTATGTGCTGTTGCTTTTCCCGCTTTTTGCCAGATTGGTCGATAATTTCACTCCGGGCGATCCCGAAATGGTGCTGGCCGGTGCCCAGCAGGCAACCGAATATGCGATGGCTGTAGGGGATAAACCATTTATTGCTCGCCATCTTGCTAATGCCCATACTTTTTTTAATATTTTTAACTGTCTGCTTTTTCTGCCCTTGGTCGGCATTATTGCGAAAGTTTGTATCTGGATGGTGCCCGCTGGTGATGAAGAGGAGAGTACTTACCACTTGCGCTACCTCGATAACCGGGTACTGGATACACCGGCCCTGGCTTTGGCTCAGGCCCACCAGGAGACAACCCGGATGGCGGGTCTTTGTCTACGAATGTTCGATCAGACCATGGAGTGTTTTGAGACCTTTTCGCAGAAACTGGTTGAAAAGGTTTATCGTAAAGAAAATACCGTCGATATGTTGCAGAAGGAGATCACCGATTTTCTGGTTAATGTGACCCAGTTGTCAACGACTCCGGAGATTTCCCGCGAGGTCAGCGCAACTATGTACATTGTTAACAATCTGGAGCGACTTGGAGATCATTGTGAAAACCTGATTCGACTGGTCGAACGGAAACATGATCAGAAGATTGAGTTCAGTGCCGAAGCCCTGAAAGAGATTGCTAATATTCGGGGGAAGGCCAGAGAGTTTTTAGAGTTGATGGTAAGTGGTCTGGAAAAGGGCAAGTATGAGAGGTTCATGATTTTAGCAAAAGCTTTCGAAGGGAGTATCAACTCTTTAGAAGATCGTTACCGTAACCGGCATATTGAGCGTTTGAGTGAAGACCGTTGTTCTGTGGTGCAGGGCCTGATTTTTATCGATATTCTAACCAATTTTGAAAAAATTGGCGACCACTGTTTTAATATATGTGAAGTCGTAGCCGGAGAAAAATAATGACTTCGTAAAATGTCGACTGCGCCCTGAGCGCTAGCGAGGAAGTGCCTTTGGTGGGGTAGGTGGCCTCGCAGATGAACATTTTACTTTGTCATATCCAAGTATCGGGTAGTTATTGATTAATTAGGCCCATCGTTGGTTGAGGATGAAAAAAAGTATGAATATCATAAAGCATGTCAAACGTGGTCTTTGGAACCATTTGATGAAAAGTGGGCTCGAAATGGGGCTGGCCAGTATTATTTATGAGGTCGGGGTTGCTTCAAAGTATGTCAATCACGCCATGCGTACCGGTGATCTGGGGCTGGCCGGTACCAGTAATCTCTATGGTGAGGAACAACTTGCCCTGGATGTTTTGGCCGATGAGATTATCAAGGATCGGCTTGATCATACCGGTCGCGTTAGCCGTATTATTTCCGAAGAACAGAGTGAGATAATTATTTTCGATCGTCAGGATAGAGCTGGTGGCTATGCGGTTTGCTATGATCCTCTGGACGGTTCTTCTCTGGTTGATGTTAATCTTGCAGTGGGTACTATTGTGGCGATCTATGCTGGAGATGACCCTCTGCAGAGCGGCCGCCATCAGGTTGGGGCTATGTATGTGGTTTATGGTCCGCGCACGACCTTGGTCTACGGTGCTGGTAACGGAGTCCACGAATTTACTCTGAACAGTCTGGGAGAGTATGTTTTGACCCGGGAGTATATTACGGTCAGAGAGCAGGGGAAGATTTTTAGTCCCGGCGGCATGCGCTGTGATTACCTGCCGGAACATGAAAAATTTGTTCAACGGTTTGAGCAGGATGGTTACAAGTTACGTTACAGCGGTGGTTTTGTGCCCGATATTAACCATATTCTTCTAAAAGGAGGGGGGCTTTTCATGTATCCCGGGACGACCGCTGCCAAACATGGGAAATTGCGTCTTCCTTTTGAACTCAATCCTATGGCCTATCTGATGGAGTCCGCTGGTGGATCTGCAACCGACGGGCGTCGGCCGATTCTCGATCTTGACTGTTATGATCTTGATCAGCGCAGCCCGGTCTATATCGGGAGCCGGGATGAGGTTGGGCGGGCAGTAAAATTTTTTGGTGGAGATATTTAATGAAACCTGAAGAAATTATGACTGGTTTGACTTTTGATGATGTCCTGATCCAGCCCAATTATTCCGATATCCTGCCTAATGAGGTTGATCTTTCGACCTGGTTGACTCGTGATATCAAGCTTAATAACCCTTTGCTCAGTGCGGCGATGGATACGGTGACCGAGTCCAAGACGGCCATCTGCATGGCTCGAGAAGGTGGTATCGGCATCATACATAAGAATATGTCGATCGAGGCCCAGGCTTTGGAGGTTGATAAGGTTAAGAAGTCGGAAAGCGGCATGATTGTCGATCCCATTACCATGGCGCCGGAGCACAAGGTTCATGAGGTTCTTGCGGTGATGGAGAAGTATCGCATCTCCGGTGTGCCGATTGTTGATGGGGACCAACTGGTCGGAATTGTCACCAACCGTGATCTCCGTTTTGAGACCCGCATGGATCGTCCCCTGTGTGATATTATGACCAAGGATAACCTGGTTACGGTCTCTAAGGGAATCGCTATGGGGGAGGCCAAGGTACTGCTCCATGAGCATCGTATAGAAAAGCTTCTTGTGGTTGATGATCAGAACCGGCTCCAGGGTCTGATTACGATCAAAGATATTGAAAAGACACGTAAATATCCTGACTCCTGTAAAGATGTAATGGGCCGCTTACGGGTTGGTGCTGCGGTTGGCGTGGTAGGTGACCGTGAGGCCCGGATTGCCGCCCTGCTCAAAGCCGGGGCGGATGTGATTGTTATTGATACGGCACACGGTCATAGTCGGGGAGTTTTGGAGGCGGTCACCGCAACTCGCAAGACCTTTGATTGCCAGTTAATTGTTGGTAATGTAGCTACGGCAGCCGGGGCCAAAGCCTTGATTAAAGCTGGGGTTGATGCGATCAAGGTGGGGATCGGGCCCGGCTCAATTTGTACGACCAGAATTGTTGCCGGGATCGGAGTACCACAGGTCAGTGCTCTGCTGGCCTGCAACCAGGTAGCGGAAGAGTTTGGGGTGCCGATGATTGCCGATGGTGGCATCAAGTTTTCCGGGGATGTGGTCAAGGCGATCGCTTCAGGAGCCCAGACCGTAATGATCGGTTCGCTCTTTGCCGGAACCGAGGAGAGCCCCGGTGAAACTATCCTATATCAGGGCCGCAGCTATAAAATGTATCGTGGTATGGGTTCTCTTGGAGCTATGCAGTCAGGTAGTAAAGATCGTTATTTTCAGGAGGGGGTTGATGATCAGAAAAAACTTGTTCCTGAAGGTATTGAAGGCCGGGTTCCCTACAAAGGTCATCTTTCTTCCAGTATCTACCAGTTGTTGGGCGGGTTGCGTTCAGGGATGGGTTATTCCGGTTGTGCGTCGATTGACAGTCTGCGTCATGACGCAGACATGATGCGGATTACCCCGGCCGGATTACGTGAAAGCCACGTCCATGATGTGATTATCACCAAAGAAGCCCCCAATTATCGTTTGGAGTAAAAAATTAATGCAAGAGCATGATATTCACGAGGAGAAGATCCTCATTCTCGATTTTGGTTCTCAATACACTCAGCTAATTGCCCGGCGTATTCGTGAGCATAAGGTCTATTGTGAGATTCATCCCTACAATCTCTCTTTAGAGCGTATTCATGCCTTTCGACCGCGGGGCGTTATTCTCTCCGGTGGTCCGTCCAGCACCTATGGCAGTAGCGCGCTCCATGTCGATAAAGGGGTGTTCAAATTGAATATTCCAATCCTCGGAATCTGTTATGGAATGCAGGAGATTGCCGAACAGCTCGGGGGTGCGGTTGGTCATTCTGAACAACGTGAATTCGGGATGGCCAGTCTGACCTTGTTAAGGAATGATCCTTTGTGGGAGGATTTAAATTTCCCCGAGCAGGTCTGGATGAGCCATGGTGACAAGGTTATTGCTCTGCCGGAGGGTTTTTCTGCTATCGGTGAAACCGAGAATGCTTCGATTGCAGCTTTTGCAAATCCCCAAAGAAAAGTTTGGGGGTTACAGTTTCATCCCGAGGTTGTCCACACAACGCCGGGCCAGCAGATTTTGAAGAACTTTCTGTTCTCCATTTGTGATTGTCACGGTTGGTGGAACATGCATTCTTTTATAGAGACTACGATTGCTGATATCCGGGCCCAAGTCGGTTCCGGTAAGGTTATCTTAGGGTTGAGCGGCGGGGTTGACTCCTCGGTTGCCGCTCTGCTTCTGCATAAGGCCCTAGGTGACCATCTGACCTGTATCTTTGTCAATAACGGGGTCTTGCGTCATCAGGAAGCCGAAGCTGTGCAGGAGATGTTTAGTCGTCATTTTAATCTTAATTTGCGCTATGTTGATGCGAGTCAGAGTTTTCTTGCTCTATTGAACGGGGTTACCGATCCGGAAAAGAAACGTAAAATTATCGGTAATGAATTTATCCGGGTCTTTGAAGATGAAGCCCATGTGCTTGAAGGGGTTGATTTTCTGGCCCAAGGGACTCTCTATCCTGATGTTATTGAAAGTGTTTCATTTAAGGGGCCTTCAGCGGTGATCAAGAGTCATCATAATGTCGGCGGTCTGCCCGAGCATATGAAGCTCGAGTTGGTTGAGCCTTTGCGAGAGCTTTTCAAAGATGAGGTGCGAGAAGTCGGTCGTGAACTTGGCCTGCCTTCAGAGGTGGTTGACCGCCAACCGTTTCCGGGGCCGGGTTTGGCTATTCGGGTGATTGGTGAAATTACTGAAGTGCGTCTCCATATCCTGCGCCAGGCCGATGCCATTTTCATTGAAGAGATTCGTAAAGCCGGTCTTTATAATAAAATCTGGCAAGCCTTTGCTGTGCTAATCCCGGTAAAAACCGTCGGGGTCATGGGTGATGAACGTACCTATGAAAAGGTTATCGCCTTAAGGGCGGTTAACAGTATGGATGGTATGACTGCCGACTGGGTACGTATGCCTTATGATCTTTTGGGGCGCATCGCGAACCGGATTATCAATGAAGTAAGAGGGGTCAATCGAGTGGTTTACGACATCTCATCCAAACCACCGGGTACGATTGAGTGGGAGTAGAGGGAATTTCGATGGGGCAAGCTGGTTATATTCTGATCTCCGGGGAAACGGGAACCGGTAAAGAGCTGGTGGCCGGGGCTATTCACTACAGTAGTCCTAGAGCTGCGAAAGGTTTTATTAAGGTAAACTGTGCCGCATTGCATGATAATCTACTTGAGAGTGAGCTTTTTGGCCATGAAAAAGGGGCTTATACCGGGGTTATCCGTCAACGTATCGGGCGCTTTGAACAGGCTGATCGAGGCACTCTCTTTTTTGATGAAATTGGTGATATGAGCCTTGGTACCCAGGCCAAGCAGCTCGGCCTGGCTAATTCCCGCTGGCTTAAAAACAAGTGAACGAGAGCACAAAGATAAATCTGAAAGGGTTGACTCGTCAAGAGTTGGTCAGGCATCTTGCCGGGATAGGTAAGGAGCGTTACCGGGCTGATCAGATTATCCGTTGGCTCTATCTTCAGCGAATTACAGATATTGAGCTGATGAGTAATCTCTCTCGTAGTTGTCGAGAGCGGCTCGAAGCCTTTGCTTATATCGGTCAGATCGCGTGTCTGCGGGAGCAGGTTGCGCAGGATGGTACCCGAAAATATCTTTTTCAGCTCAATGACGGTCATACCATTGAAACCGTTTTAATTGGTGATAAGGGCCGTTTGACCCTCTGTCTGTCAACCCAGGTTGGCTGTCGCATGGGTTGCAGTTTTTGTCTTACTGGTCATTCCGGTTTTGAAAGACAGCTTAGTGCGGCTGAAATTGTTGATCAGGTGATCCAGATTGCCGAAATCATTGATGCCGGGGGTTCGGCTCGGGGAGCGATTACAAATATTGTTCTGATGGGAATGGGGGAACCGCTTGATAATCTGGAAGAGGTGATCAAAGCCTTGGAAATCATGAAGTATGCTGATGGTTTGCAATTTTCCAGTCGCCGGATAACCCTTTCAACCTGTGGTCTGGCACCACAAATTATCGAGCTTGGTCAACGGCTTGAGGTTTCTCTGGCGATTTCACTTAATGCGGCATATGATACTTTGCGTAGCCAGTTGATGCCGATCAACCGGCGTTATAATCTAACCGCGCTGATGGACGCCTGTCGTAGTTACCCACATACCAATCAGCGTCGCATCACCTTCGAATATATTCTTTTTGCGGGCCTCAATGACTCCTTAGATGATGCCCGTCGTCTCGTCGAACTTATAGGTTCGTTACCCGCCAAAATCAACCTTATTCCTTTCAATGAGCACCCTGAACTGTCGTTCAAAAAGCCCCAACAAAAACAGATTACCGATTTTATGGAGTACCTGCAACGCCATCATCTTACCGTTATGACCCGGCGCAGCAAAGGCGCCGATATCAGTGCCGCCTGTGGTCAGTTACGGGAAGCGGCTGGCGGGAAATCTCAGTAACGGCTGTTTTCTTAATGCTTTTGAAGCTTCCAAGTAACCTGTAGCTAATCAGCTAATAGTCAGTCGATGAAAGCAAATTCCAGGG
>CAZUXG010000004.1:46084-52818 GCA_964623985.1 uncultured Thermodesulfobacteriota bacterium
AGGGTATAAAGGCCATGGTCTGTAACATATTAATAGTGCCTTCAATGAAGGGGTTGATAGAGCGTACATCCACAGTATAATCTCCTTGGAAGGAGGGGCAGATAATGTGAAATAGTGAGTTGGCGCAAGGGGTTAGCTCTTGCAATATAGGTATGACCACTAGAACCAATGACTATGTAATAAATTGTCTTGTTAAGTTCAAGTATTTTTATAGATTTTTTTTACGCTTATTGTTAGTATCTAAGGTTATAAGTAAAAATGAGTGGCGCCTGTCGGAACTAATTGCAATATGGCGGGTTGATTTTAATAGGTTTAAACAGTGAACTGTTGCAGGATAATTTTTGTTTTACTGAGCTTGGTTATCTTACTCTGGCCTGGTAGTGTTGCGGCTCTTGATAAGGGCTCTTTATATCTGCGTCTGACCGCTGAGGAGGGGCTTGATGAGACCTTGGTGTTGCGTTTTAGTCAAAATGATCAACCCCAGGTCAATACGACTATTATTGCTAAAAATCTTAAGCAAGTAGAGTATCAAACCACCTACGAGCGTTTTCTGGAGCCCCCTTCGGTGCGCAAGGGTCGGCAATTTCTTGAGGAAAACCGACAATGGATGAGGGTCTTGGAGGAGGAATATGAGGTCGAAGACGAGCTCATTACGGCAATCTTTTTGATTGAGTCCGATCTCGGTCGTTATCCGGGACGCTACCGCCTGCTTCAGGTTTTTACCTCTCTGGCTTCCTGTAATCAGGAAGAACATTTGCAAAAGGTCTATGATGAGTTACATCCCCAATATCCGGAACTTGATTATCAATGGCTCAGAGGTCGGGCCCGGAAAAAATCGGCCTGGGGTTATGAACAACTTGTCGCTTTATTGCGCTTGGCTGACCGTCTTGATGTAGACCAGGTGAAGGGTTCTTGGGCCGGGGCTTTCGGTATCTGCCAGTTTATTCCGAGTAGTTGTCTTAACTATGCCATCGATGGTAATGGTGACGGGCTTATTGATCTCTACAATTTCCAGGATGCGGCAGCCAGTGTTGCTAACTATCTTAAATCTCATGGTTGGCGTTCCGGGCTTGATCGTAAGGATCGGGAAAAGGTTGTTTGGAGCTATAATCACAGTCGTCTCTATTGCCGGACAGTGGTTGAGTTGGCCCAGCGGTTGCAATAATTATGGTAAATTCTGGAAGCGGGTCTCTGATCTCTTTTGAGGGCATTGAAGGTTGTGGTAAATCAACCCAAATTGTCTTGCTGGCTGAGCGTTTGCGGGTTACCGGAAGAGAGGTTGTTGTGTCGCGAGAGCCGGGTGCGACCGCTTTGGGCTCAGAGTTGCGAAGACTTCTCTTAGATCCTGCCTATGACCCCGATGCCCTTACTGAACTGTTGCTTTATCTGGCGGATCGCCGTGAGCACCGCCGTTTGGTGATCGCCCCGGCTCTGCAGCGTGGGGCCCTGGTTTTAATCGATCGTTATATTGATTCGACCTGGGTCTATCAAGGTTTTGCCCTGGATGAAGTTGAAACTTCTTTAATTGAAAGACTTAATCGTCTTGTGGTTGGTGATAATTGGCCGCAGTTGACTTTTGTCCTTGATTGTCCGGCCGCAGTGGGTTTGGAGAGAGCTCGGGAGCGTAACCGGGGAACTGGTGTTGAGGGGGTGGCTGACCGTTTTGAACAACGTCAGCTTGCATTTCATGATCGGGTTCGGCAGGGCTTTCTGGTTTTGGCAAAAGCCGAAAAGGAGCGTTTTAGGGTGATCGTCGCTGATCGGGCGGTGGAGACTATTCATAATGATATCTGGCGGGAGTTTTCTTTGAAATATGCCATTAGCTGATCTTTTGGGACAGGAGTTGGCGAAGGAGCGGCTCTCTTTTATGGTGGAGAGCGGGCGGGTGCCTCCGGCCCTGCTTTTTGTCGGGCCTCAAGGTGTTGGTAAGGCCTTGGCCGCACTTTTTTTTGTTCAGGCCTTGAGTTGTCCCGAAAGGCATGAAGGGGATGCCTGTGGCCATTGTCCATCATGTATTCAGGTTCAGCGTCAGCGCTATCCTGATTTTTTGATGGTTGAACCTGAAAAACGCCAAATTAAGATTGAACAGGTTCGCGAACTACAGGATTTTATCAGTTTTGCTCCGGTTGTTGGTGAGCGTCGGATAGTTATTATCAAGGATGCCCATCTTCTCAATCAACCTGCCGCCAATGCTCTTTTGAAAACCCTGGAAGAACCTTGTGCGACGGTCTCATTTATTCTGCTTAGTCACCGTCACAACCTTCTGCCGGCGACCGTTCTTTCGCGATGTCTGATGCTTCCCTTTGTCTCCCTGAACGGGCCGACAATTGTGCAAATTCTGGCCCGCCAGAGGGTTGCAGGTGAGGTTGGTGAAGTCGCTTTTGAGGAGGCCGCAGCTTGGTCCGGAGGGAGCATGGAGCGGGCTATCTTTTTTCTTGATGACGAGAATCTTCGTTGGTGCCGGGATTTTGTGGGCAACTTTTCTCGATTGCCGGGAAACAGTTTGTGTGCGGCACTTGATTTGGCTGAAGCGGCCGGTCAGTACGGATCATTAGAGGTCCTTTTTTTTCTCTTACGTAGTTTTCTACACGATACAATGCTTTATGCTCAAGGTCTTCATGCTCAAGGGGATGAGAACCCCAGTTTTTCCCTATCCGGATGGAGTGATAAAGTGGAGGCCTTCGCAAATTTGGGGGTGCAGTCGCTTTTGTTAATGCGTCAGCAATTAATGGCCATTGAACGTGGTCAGGCAGTTAATGTCAATCTAAAATTGGCCTTTGAGGCTTTTTTTATGAATATCGCTACAGGTTACTGCAGTGCTCAGTAGCCAGTTGTCAGTGGTTAGTAAAACCCTTGACCATTGATGACTGACGACTGTTAACTGACAACTATTTTTGAGGTTTTTAAATGATGAAACGCTATGCCGGGGTATCTTTTCGTTGCTCCCGCAGGATTTATTTTTTTGAGATTGGTGCTTTGCACCTTAAGGTTAATGATGCGGTGGTTGTTGAAACCGATCGCGGGATTAATATGGGGCAGGTGGTCGTGCCGCCGGAGTTGGCGGTGCTGCCTGACGGGGTCGCCGTGGAGAGTGTTAAGAAGGTGTTGCGCAAGGCTCGGGACGATGATTTCGCAAAACTCAAGGAGAATTCCAAACGAGAGGTAGAGGTTACGCAAGTCTGTCGTGAGAAGATTAAAGCCTTCGGTCTGAAGATGAAGCTCGTGCAGGCTGAATTCATGCATGACAGTAATCGGGTTATCTTTTATTTTACGGCTGAGAACCGGGTTGATTTTCGTGAACTGGTCAAGGATCTGGCACATTCACTACATGTTCGGGTCGAGATGCGGCAAATTGGTATTCGAGATGCGGCAGGGATGTCGGGAGGGGTTGGGGTCTGTGGCCGAGAGCTATGTTGTGCGACTTTTCTCACTACCTTTGAGCCGGTTACCGTGAAGATGGCAAAGGAGCAGAATCTGGCTTTGAACCCGATGAAAATTTCCGGTGTCTGTGGACGTTTGATGTGTTGCCTGGGCTATGAGTATGACAATTACAGCCAGTTTGAGGGGCGCCGTAAGAGTCGTAAGAAGGGTAAAAACAATTCTGCACAAGGGCCTGAGAGCCAGGGTCCTAAAGGCTCGGAAAGTAGTTCTCCTAAGGTTCCGGATGAAAATTCGAAAAAAGCTAGTGCCGAGGCTTCCTCCGGAGATGTGAAAAGTAAAAAAGGTTCCAGGAATACAAGAGGTTCTAATCGGGCCGGGAACCGGGGAAAGAGGAAGAAAGAGCAATCATGAGTGATTCCCAGGAAAAGATTTACTATATTACGACCCCTATCTACTATGTTAATGATGTGCCTCATATTGGTCATGCCTATACGACGATTGCGGCCGATGTTGTGGCCCGTTATCAGCGTTTGCTGGGTAAGCAAGTTTTCTTTCTGACCGGAACTGATGAGCACGGTCTTAAAATAGAGAAAACCGCCATCGCTAAAGGTCTGAGTGCCAAGGAGCTGGTTGATGAAGTGGTAGAACGCTATATTCATCTCTGGAAGGTTTTGAATATCTCGCATGACGACTTTATCCGAACCAGCCAAGAGCGTCATCACCGGGCTGTACACGCCTTTTTTAATAAGGTTCGGGAACAGGGTAGTATCTATCTAGGTCACTATGAAGATTGGTACTGTGTGCCCTGTGAAACTTTTTGGACTGAAAAACAACTTGACGGAGGTAACTGTCCTGAGTGTGGCCGCCCGGCGGAGAGGGTCAAAGAGGAGAGCTATTTCTTTGCGATGTCGGCATTTCAGCAGCGTTTAATCGATTACCTTGAGAAGCATGATGATTTTGTCATGCCCAAAAGCAAACTTAATGAAGTTTTGGGATTTTTACGGGAGGAGCTCCGTGATTTAAGTATCAGTCGCAGTAGTTTTAACTGGGGGATTCCGGTACCCGATGATCAGCGTCACATTATCTATGTCTGGTTTGATGCCCTGATAAACTACCTGACCGCCGCCGGTTTTCCCGATGATCCGGAGCGCTTTGCAGAGCTTTGGCCGGCGGATATTCATCTCATCGGCAAAGATATCCTGCGTTTTCATGCCGTCTATTGGCCGACCTTTCTCTTCGCCGCCGGACTGCCGCTGCCGCGCCGGGTTTTTGCCCATGGCTGGTGGACGGTTGAGGGTTCAAAAATGTCGAAATCGGTCGGCAATGTAGTCGATCCGGAAGCTGTTGTCGAGGCGTTCGGGGTTGATGCTTTTCGCTATTTCCTGTTACGGGAAGTACCTTTTGGATCAGATGGTGATTTTTCTGAAGCGGCAATCAAGGGCCGGGTCAACAGTGAACTGGCCAACGATCTCGGTAATCTTTTGAGTCGCACCGTAGCGATGGTTAAGAAATATCGTCAGTCAGTGATCCCCGCTGCTGATGTTGAAAGTCTGCACTATCGTGAATTTTCTGTTTTGAATGAAGAGGTTCGCCAGGAAGTTACCCGGGCTATGGATGATCTGGCCTTCCACAAGATGTTGGCAGCGGTTTGGCGTTTGGTCGAAAAATGTAACCGTTTTATTGACGAACAGGCCCCTTGGGCTCTGGCCAAAGATGATTCCCGGGCTTTAGAGTTGGATCAAGTTCTTTATTGTGTGCTCGAAACCCTGCGCCTTTTAAGTGTCTACCTCTTTCCCGTGATGCCCGAAAAAACCGCCCAGATGGCACTCCAGTTAGGGCAGCCGGAACCCGCCGCGGCCAGCGGTCCGGAGGTTTTTGCTTGGGGCCGACTTGCAACTGGTGTTGAGGTTGTCAAGGGGGAATCACTTTTCCCACGACTCGATTAGACGTTTAGGTCATGGTCATGGCTAAAAAAAATTTTCGGCCGGGGCTTTCAAAGGCTAAAAGTTTGCGCCGGAAACAGAAGGTTGTTGGGGTTGGCGAGGTTGTCGGGCGGGTTCTTGATATCCCCCGGCTCCGCGAACGATTGCTGCACGAAGAGATCTTTCGTCAATGGCGCAAAGTCGTCGGCAGCGGTCTGATTGATAAATGTCAACCGACCCGGATTAAACGCCACACCCTTTATATAGATGTCAAAAGTAGTTCCTGGGCGCACCAACTGATCTACCTGCAGGAGGAAATTATCAAGCGGGTCAATGAACTTGCCGGTGGGACCCTGATTGCCTCTATCCATTGTCGGGCAGTGAAAGTGGGGCGCTTGAAAACGCTCAGCGGGCCGTTCGCAAAAAGCGAAAAATTGCTTTCTGGAGCCCTGGTTTCGGAGGCTGAAGAGCTCCAGTGGCGAAAGCAGACTGAAGCCTCGGTTAAAGACCCTGATCTGGTTGAGATTATTTGCCGGATGCGTTGTCATTGTGAAGCCCGGCAGCGCTGGCTGGAGAAATCGTGACAGAGACCGCCACCGGTGAACTTTTCCTGATCGCTACCCCGATTGGTAATCTTGCCGATATCACCTTGCGGGCTCTGGAAACCTTGCGTAAGGTTGATCTGGTCGCCGCCGAAGATACGCGCACCGCAAAAAAACTTTTCAGCCGTTATGAGATCACGACTCCGCTTATTTCATTGCACGATAACTCTTCGGCCAAGCGCCTTGCTGATCTTCTAAAAAAAATGCAGGATGGAGGGGCTGTCGGAGTTGTTTCCGAAGCCGGAACTCCGGGGATCTCAGATCCCGGTTATCGGCTTATTCAGATGGCTGCTGAGGCCGCGATCAGAATTACACCGTTACCTGGTGCCTGTGCCGCGGTTACGGCTCTTTGTGCCAGTGCTCTACCCCTTGACTCTTTCTATTTTGCGGGTTTCCTGCCCCCGCGTCCCGGTCCCCGTCAGCGACGCCTCGAAAGCCTCAAGGATATTGAAGCAACATTGATCTTCTACGAATCTCCCCGGCGTCTCAATGCTACTCTTGAAACCCTGGAAAAGGTTTTAGGCGATCGCCCGGCCTGTGTGGCTCGTGAATTAACCAAGATTTATGAAGAATTTCTGCGTTATCCTCTAAGTCATCTCCGCTCTTTAGGCTGTGAACGCGACTGGCGTGGTGAGATTACCCTGCTGGTTGCCGGTTGTGATCTTGAAAGCCGTAGCCGTGACCCGCAGACGTTACGGGAAGAGGAAGCCAAACTCCGCACTCGTCTTACCGATTCCGTTTTTGTCAAAGACCGCAGCAATCGTGATCTGGTTGAATTGCTGATGGTCGAATTTCCCCTCCTTAAACGCCGCCGTATTTACGAGATAGT
>CAZUXG010000005.1:0-29592 GCA_964623985.1 uncultured Thermodesulfobacteriota bacterium
TGCATGACTCAAAGCGTAATCGGAATCTTCGGAAAAATCGGTGGGAACGAGGATAGAGGTGATCTGCATAGCCAATCCTTTCTGATCCTGAGCAAACAGGTTTTCAGCATTCTCAGCCGGAGTAAGTAAGCAGGTATTATATTTTGAATAGCATACGAGTCAGTAAATGCAACGGTTTTCAGGTGAAATAGTTGACGGCATTCTCAAAAATAACCCGCCCCGGACCCGGCTGTCGCCAGTCACTCTCGGGAGCCAAAGCAAGACGTTCGGGCCAATCCGGCAGATGACTTAAACGAAATGCCCGTTCGGGGTGGGGCATAAGCCCGAAGATGCGGCCTTGAGCAGCACAAAGGGCGGCGATATCATCAAGAGAGCCGTTAGGGTTGGCGGGAAAAGAGCCCTGGGCCGGACGTTTTTCGTTATCCGCATAACGCAAAGCGATCTGCTGACCCATCTGCAACTCGGAGAGGGTTTCAGGCGGAGCAAAAAACCGCCCTTCACCATGCGCCACCGGTAAACTTAAAGCACTCACGCCGCGCAGAAAAACCGAGTCCGTTTCGGCAGCCAAAAGATTCACCCAACGGCACTCATAACGAGCCGTACGATTAGCAATCAGAGCAACCCTGCGACTTCCAAAAGAGTTATTAGTATCCCCCGGCAGCAGACCAAGGTTAACCAATACCTGAAAACCGTTACAGATTCCTAAAACCAGATGGTCGGCAGCCACAAATGCCATAAGTTCGGGCCACAGGGTATGGCGCATCTTGTTGGCCAGAGCATTCCCGGAGCCGGTATCATCACCATAGGAAAAACCTCCCGGCACGACAAAAATCTGGTGATCAGAGAGCTGATGCGGTGCAGCGATCAGATCGTTGACATGAACAATTGCGGTTTGCGCACCACAGACCTGAAAGGCGTAGGCGGTCTCCTCTTCACAATTTATACCGTAACCGGTCAATAAAAGAACTTTAGGTTGAACCATTATACTCTCCAACTTCGGCCAAGGCCAGGATTAAACGTACAAGGTAAGGTTTCTACTGCCCACTGGCAACTAACGACTGATTAAAATCCAGCGAAAGTCGACCGATAGGCGGTCAGCAGGGAAGAAACCGACGTTTGCAAAGAGATTTCTCCGTTTTGACTGATGATAATCTGCTCATCAGCCTGCACCAGGCCGAGCCTGATACAGGGGTTATCGGCAAACTCTTTTTCAAGTTGGGCGCCAATTTCCGGCGCCACACTGACCAGAAAACGCCCTGGGTATTCGTTGAAAAGAAAAAGGTCGGCACGCTCTCCGGCGGGGATCTCAAATGCACATCCCAGACCTTCAGCCAGCGCCCCTTTACCGGCGGCCAAAGCGAGACCGCCTTGGGCCAGCGGGTAGAGAGAGCGAAAACGACCCGCAGCCGTCCATGTCTGGAGACGGGTGTAGAGCGAGAGCTGAGTCGCCGGGTCGAATCTCGGAACCCGGCCCCAAGCCCCGGCGTCAACCAGGTTTTCCTCACGCAAAAGGGAGAGGTATTCACTACCTCCCAAAGCAGCGCCGCCAGAGCCCAGAAGATAAATAAGATCACCGGGTTTAACGAAGGCAAATGAACGTAAATTAGAGATATCAGGCAGCACTCCAATTGAAGAGATCAGGATGGTCGGCGGAACCGAGATCGTCACCGCCTGATCTCGACTGTCATAGCCGCTAAAATCATTATACATGCTGTCTTTGCCTGAGATAAACGGGGTACCGTAACAAACTGCAGTCTCATAACAGGCGCGAGCACACTCCTTAAGTTGCCAGAGACGCTCGGGATCATCCGAGGAACACCAACAGAAATTATCTAAAAGAGCTATCTGTGACAACGGAGTACCGACCGCCAAGAGGTTACGAACCGCCGTATCAATAGCCGTAGCCGCCGCCGCATAGGTATCAAGATCACTGACTGCCGGATAAAGACTCTGTGATAAGGCAACCCCTTTGGCCGATTCCGGCAAGGGTTGCACGACCGTTGCAAAACCGTCAACTTGACGACTACCGACCAGCGGCTTGAGAACCGAGCTGCCCTGCACCTCAAAGTCATATTGGGTCGAAACATAGGCATGCGAGGCGAGATTTAGACGCCCGAACATCTTGATAAAAAGATCCGCCAGAGAGAGTTCGGCAAGCGCCGGGAGAACCACTTCATTTTCCACAGAGAGCTTAACTTTAGTCGTAAGACATTTGCGCGGCTGGCCGTTATGGAGAAACTCAAGCTCCATATCCATTACCTTTTCGCCCTGGTAACTGACCCGACAGCGACCCGTGTCGGTAAATTCGCCAATCACCGTTGCTTCGACACCGCGACTTAAGAGTAGCGCTTCAAGTTCCGGCCACTTCTCACAAGGCACAGCCAGGGTCATACGCTCCTGCGATTCACTGATCCAGATCTCCCAGGGGGCCATCCCCGGATACTTGACCGGCACCTTTTCCAGATCGACCCGGCAGCCACCACATTCACGCGCCATCTCCGCCACCGAACAGGAAATGCCACCGGCCCCGTTATCGGTAATGCTGCTGTAAAGATTGCGCTGGCGGGCCTCTTTGGCAATCGCATCGGAAAACTTTTTCTGGGTAATCGGATCACCAATCTGGACCGCAGTCGCCGGGCTCCCACCCGTCAAAGCTTCGGAAGAAAACGTGGCTCCGTGAATTCCGTCAAGGCCGACCCGGCCCCCGAGCACCACAATATAATCACCGGGCCGGGCGGCTTTTTTATGACTTAAGCGTCCCGCTGCGGTCTTTCTCGGAATCAGGCCAACGGTGCCGACAAAAACCAGCGGTTTGCCCTTGTAGCCGGGATGGAAGGTCAAAAAACCTTGCGTCGTCGGGATTCCGGAACAGTTGCCACCAACCCTGACCCCAGCGACAATACCATCAAGAATACGGCGTGGCCGCAAAGCCTGATTGCCGCCCCCGGGCGAACGGTAGAGGGGTTCACAATCACCGGGATCGGCAACACAGAAACCATAACGATTAATTATTGGCTTGGCGCCAAGGCCAAAACCAAGGGTATCCCGGTTGACGCCGACAATACCGGTGATCGAGCCACCGAAAGGATCAAGAGCGGAAGGGGAGTTATGGGTTTCGACCTTATCGGTAACCAGATAGTCATCATCAAAAATGATGGCCCCGGAGTTATCGACAAAAACCGAGACACAAATATCTTCCGCCCCGCGCTCTTGGCGAATCTTTTTCGTCGCGCCCTTTATATAGGTCTTATAGAGCCCCTCTGCAAGATCATCAATAGCCGCCGCAAAAATCGTATGCTTACAATGCTCCGACCAAGTCTGGGCCAAGGCTTCGAGCTCAAGATCGGTGGGTTTACGCTTTTCGACCGTAGCAAAATAGTCGGCAATTGCGGCAAGAGAGGGCGGATCAAGGGCCAGAGGCCCGCGCCGGACAATATTACCCTGTTCATCATAATGATCAATAATCCCCTCTTTACCAAGCGCTGAAAGCTCCGTTTCAGAAATCTTAAGATCGACCAAACTGACCTTTTTGCCAAGCTCAAGCCGCACCCGGGGAATCATGCAGTCCATCCCCTGTTCGGCCACATAGTTCGCCCACGCCTTCCAATCAAGACGTTCAATCAGAGCATTGGCCAGGACACGACCGATAAGACGGCGGTCCTCATCCGTCAAATTTACGACCTTGAGATAATAGATGGTACTGGAATAAACCCCCTGATCGACTGCCAGCGGCACACCCCAGGCATCACCCAAGGTTTCGGCGGCACTATGGGCAACATTATCGGTCACGCCGGGCAGAAAACCAATCTCAAGAACAACATCAACCGAACTTAGAAAACGAGCCTCATCGATAAGACAGTCATGAATCACCGGATTCAAAAGCAGGTCGGCGGCAGCTTGCAAACGGGCCTCACTAAAATCCCCTTCCAGGGTATAAACTTCTGAAAGCCGAACCTCCTCAATTACCGTTGACAAATCTAAAGAGTTAAGCTTGTCCCGCAAAAATTGGCCACGGGCATCAAGCTCGGCATCACGATAAAAGATCTCAAGCCGATGTCCTGTAACATTATTTTTCATAATAATTTCCTGATTTGGCAGGGCCGCAACTAAAAAGGATACTTTTGATTAAATTCCAGATTAATTTTGTTCATCTTCACCAAGAACTTTTATATAGGGTAGTTCACGGTACTGTTCATTATAGTCGAGACCGTAGCCGACAATAAAGGCTTCGGAAATAACGGCCCCGCAATAATCGGGTTCCATCACCACCTGACTACTGCCTTCTTTGCGCAACAGAACACAGGTCTTTACCTTTTGGACACCTTTTTCAAGAAGGTGGGCAACAACCCTTTTCAAAGTAAGCCCGGTATCAAAGATATCGTCAACCACAATCACGTCGCAACCCTGCTGGAGCGACTCAGGCAACGCCTGGCTGATCGTCACCTGGCCACTGCTGGTCGTGCCGACATAACTGCTGACCTGAAGATACTCAACCGCCAAGGAGATCTGATAACGGCTCAAATCCCGGCACAGGTCGGCAAGAAAGGGCTGGCAACCTTTCAAAAGACCAAGCAACAGAAGTTTCCGGCCGGAAAAATCCGCCGCAATAGCCGCCGCCAACCCGGCAACCATACTTTTCAATTCACTTTCAGTATAAAGAGTTTGCGTCATGGTTATGGCGCGCTCCATTCGCAATAGCCGCTATTAAGTTATCAGTAAAAACACTGACCGCCCTTTTGATTTAGACGATGTTAAGTGATTGTCTGAACCCATCTAAAGGTGGAGGCTGTCTATAACGAATAGACTATACTTGTCAAGAAAGGAAGAATTTTTCTTGACTCAACTCCATTACGCGTCTATATGAGGCTCCGAATCTTTACTATAAATGTATATATTTCATTCCGGCATAAAAAACGACTCCGCCCATGTTTACCGGCATTATCGAAGAGATCGGTTCAGTTATCGACAGCGGCCTGACCGGCGGCTCAGGAGAGTTGCGGGTCGAGGCCCGGCTCATTCTTGAGAAGTGCAAACTCGGTGACAGCATTGCCGTCAACGGAGTCTGCCTGACGGTTACCAGGATAACCGGTCGGAAGATAGCTTTCGATGTTTCAGCTGAAACCTTGCGCCGCTCCAACCTCGGAACCTTGAAAAGCGGTGATCGGGTCAACCTGGAACGAGCTCTGGCCGCTGATGGTCGTTTTGGCGGCCATCTGGTTTCCGGTCATATTGACGGCACCGGCACCCTCAATGAGCGCCGCCAAGAAGGCAATGCCATCATCTTTACTTTCAACGTACAACCGGCTATAACCCGTTATCTGATTGAAAAAGGCTCAATTGCCATCGATGGTATCAGCCTAACAATTACGGCTCTCAACGGAGATCGCTTTTCGGTCGCGGTAATTCCCCACTCCCTGCAGCAGACCACCCTGGGCCAAAGAGAGCTTGGAGCAACGGTTAATCTGGAGAATGACCTGGTTGCAAAATATATCGAAAAACTCTTGCAACCCAAGAACCACAACCTTGACAACCCGACCTCAACGGTCAACCTTGATCTACTGAAAAAACATGGCTTTGCCTAACTCGGTAACCCAAATTACAAATTTATAAACAGAGGATCTTAACAGGAAAAAAAATGGTTATTTCACGAATTGAAAATGCATTAAATGAAATAAAAGCCGGAAAAATGGTTATCTTGGTTGATGACGAAGATCGCGAAAATGAAGGCGATCTGGTTATGGCAGCTGAAAAGGCAACGCCTGAGGCAATCAACTTTATGGCGACCTACGGCCGCGGTCTGATCTGCCTGACTCTGACCGAAGAGCGCGCCGATTTTCTTAACCTACAACCTATGGTCTCCGACAACACCTCACAATTCGAAACCGCCTTTACGGTTTCCATCGAAGCCCGCCGCGGGGTAACTACCGGAATCTCGGCAGCCGACCGTTGCCAGACGATTTTGACTGCGATCAACGAACATAGCGGCTCTAACGACCTTGCTCGGCCCGGCCATATCTTCCCTTTAAGGGCCAAAACCGGCGGGGTTCTAGTGCGCACCGGCCAGACCGAAGGCTCGGTTGATCTGGCCCGTCTAGCGGGCCTTAAACCGGCAGGGGTTATCTGTGAAATCATGAATGAAGATGGCACTATGGCACGGATGCCGGAACTTCTCATTTTTGCTGAAAAACAGGGCCTGTCGATAATCTCAATCGCTGACATAATCGAATACCGGATGCGAACCGAATCCCTGGTCAAAAAAGCGGCTCGCGCCCAATTGCCAACCCGCTTTGGTAAATTTGAAATCATCGTCTATGAAAACCAACTCGACAAGCATGAACATCTGGCTTTGGTCAAAGGCGACCTTTCCGGTGATGAACCGGTTCTGGTTCGAGTTCACTCAGAATGTTTTACCGGTGACACCTTAGGCTCTTTGCGCTGTGATTGTGCCGACCAACTCCATACCGCCATGCAACGCATTGAAGAGGAGGGCCGCGGTGCCATTCTCTACATGAGGCAGGAGGGCCGGGGCATCGGCCTGGTTAATAAATTGCGGGCCTACTGCCTCCAGGAACATGGCCGTGATACGGTTGAAGCCAATGAAGAACTCGGCTTTAAACCAGACTTGCGCGACTATGGGGTCGGAGCCCAGATACTGGTTGACTTAGGCTTGAAAAAAATTCGCCTGCTGACCAATAATCCGACTAAGGTTGTCGGTCTCCAGGGTTACGATATTGAAATCGTCGAGCGGGTTCAACTGGAATGCACCCCGAACGATACCAACATCTGCTACCTACAAACCAAACGGGAAAAAATGGGACACCTTCTTGACCAGGTACCGAAACATAAGAAAGATCTGCAAACCAACAAACCGGGAGACAAAGAATGAGTAAGTTTTTTGAAGGATCACTGAACCAGTGCGGTGAAGCCAAAGTGGCAATCATTAACAGCCGGTTTAACAGTTTTATCTGCGACCGACTCCAAGATGGCGCTCTTGATGCATTAAAACGGCATGGCATAAACGATGATACAATCGCGGTCTTTAAAGTCCCCGGTGCTTTCGAAATTCCTTTACTGGCTAAAAAGCTGGCCACTTCCGGCAAATATGACGGAATTGTCTGCTTAGGTGCCGTTATTCGCGGTGACACTCCTCATTTTGACTATGTGGCCTCCGAGGTCAGCAAAGGGATTGCCGTCACCTCCCTTGAAACCGGAATTCCGATCGCGTTCGGCATCCTGACCACCAACACGATTGAACAAGCTATCGAGCGGGCCGGCAGCAAGGCTGGTAACAAGGGTTGGGATGCAACTGTTACCCTACTCGAAATGATCGACCTGCTGCGCCAGGTTTAAAGAATAAATGGCCAAGAAACGTCGTAAAGCCCGGGAAGCGGCCTTACAGATCCTCTTTATGATCGAGCTCGGCAAACCGAAAAACCAGGGCCACGCCATCCGCCGTTATTGGGCACATGACTGGCTGGTCGAAAGTGACTGCCACTTATGCCCCGAAAAGTGCAACGACCGGGGCAAGCCCAAAAGCCGCTTTTCCTCCCCCGTCAACCGGTTGGCGGAAAGTGCCTTTACCGAACAACTGGTCAACGGCGTACTCAATAACCGGCAGCAAATTGACCTCCAGATTGAAGAGCTCTCACATAACTGGAAATTGAACCGCATGTCATTTATCGATCGCAATATCTTAAGGATTGCGATTTTTGAACTGTTATCCTGTGACGAAATTCCACCCAAAGTGTCGATCAATGAAGCGATAGAAATTGCTAAGATATATGGTGATAAAAATTCCGCCGCTTTTATCAACGGGATTCTCGATCAGGTAAAAAAATAGCCGGCCCAGGCTTTTTTAATTCTCCGACATTATCAAGATTTTTTAAATAAAACAAAAAAACCGCGCCGCAATGCCCCCTGAAAAATCAAAAAAAAGAGGCACCCGGAACGGTTATAAAAAAATCAATCGCTTAATCTAACTATTCAGAATAGCGATGTTTGTAATCTTCCTGAATCAAACTTTTACGGGTCTGATTCTGCCACTGACGCGGCGGTTTGACATCCATGATATTATCAACCCGACCCTGCTCTTTAAGACGATTATAGATCTCATACCAAGCACATGGAGTATCGGGGTCGACCTCGCAGGTACCATCAAGTCTGGTACCCCCGCAAGGACCATTAAAAAGCCCTTTCGCACAGCGGGTAACCGGGCAGATGCCTCCGGTCTCACCCAAAACACACTCGCCACAGGTGCGACAATTTTCCTCAAACCAACCCACATTCCGATCGACCCCGCAAAAAACCGTATTCAAAGCCGGGAAAACCGGAATTGAGGGATAACGCTCAGCCACAAACTGCACCCCGGCACCACAAGCCATCGACAATATAGCGTCATATTGAGAAACCTTTTCATCAAGGTCGACAAAAAAATCATAATTACATTGACGCTCAATTACATAACCGTCAATTTTGATCTCGGCATTTTCTTTTTTGAGTTCCGCATTCAGATTGTTAACCTCTTTCTGGCCACCAGCCAAACAGATCGACGTACAACCGCCGCAACCAACATTCAATACATTTTTATAACCCTTGACCATCTCCTTAATCTCTTCAAAGGGCTTTCTCTCAGCTATAATCATTTTTCTCTCCGCTATTAATAGATAAAAAATTTCTGGTTATTTATTGATAACATGACATCCGCCACAAGTGCGCGGGCCAGTATTCTCACCCTTTTTTGCTTGTTTGGCGTGACAACCGGTACACATCAAGTGAAAGGCTGAACGTAACTGAATACGGGCATCCCATGTATGGCAGGAGGCGCAGCGAATATCGGTATTGCCCTCTTCCAAACTATCTTCATCGAGAACATTTTCACCTTTCTCATAGCGATGATGACAGTCGAGACACTCCAGACCATTACAATGAAGCTCGTGCGGAAAGGTCACTGGAGAGCGTTTTTTTTGTTTGAAAGCCTCACTGTTATTCAGGACTATCTTTTCCGGCTGAGCCCAGCTCGCAGAAACCCAGACAGCCGCCAGAAAAACTCCCAACAATACGATTATCAATCTCTTTTTTTTCATTGAACCTTTCTCCTTTACCGTTATAACCAGCTTTCGCCCTCGTCAAGTTCAGGGTAGACACCTTGAGACCGACAGATACTCCGCGTAAAATCTATCATCCTCGGAATATCGATCCCGATCGGGCAGTAACAACGATGGCAAAGGACACAGTTATTCCACACCATCCCCTTGATTCCTTCAAGAAACTCGAGATCAACATTACCCTTTTTCTTGTAGAGTTTGCCCAGTGAGTTAATCACCTTATAGGAAGGCATATATTGAGGATCCCCATCATGCGACATATACAAAAAACAACTTTCAGCACAGAGACTGCAGTGCAGACAGTAATTTAAAACGCGTTTCATCTCAGGTGCTTTTTTGTCGAGCATTCTTGAAATTTCAGCTCTGTCCACGGCTTTCTTTTCTTGATCGGACATTGACCTTCTCCATTTTTTGACTTTTTTACAAAACCATTTTATTTGGCTTGATTATAGGACCAGACTCTGCTTCCGGATCCCAAACAATGCTCATAGTTCATCTGGTATCGGTAGAGAAAAAAGAGAAGTCCATGTTTGAGTTTGGTAAAGGGAATCGCCATCAACATCAATTCACCGGCCAGAATATGGATAATCAGAACGGTTTCGTAACTGAACCATTGCTGCCCAGCCATATAACCGGTCACAAAGGGAACCACTACAATCGCGATAATGAGATAGTCATAAACTGTGGAAATCGCTTGTACCCGGTAGATAAAAAGGCGCCGCCCAAGGAAAAAAACACCTCCCAGAACAACTAGCAAGGTCAAGAAATGAGCCACCCTCTCCGGGAAAACAAAGAGACTAAAACCAAAGGACTCTTCCAATAGCACATTGTGACCCAAAACAAAGATCGGCAACATGATAAGAAAAACATGAAAGATCGTAGTCACCACGGTTATCACCGGATAAACCCCAAAAAAACTATTACTTATATCCGCCAGGCTGAGCGGTTTGGGAAGTTCCAGACCGCCAAGTAGAGAGGCGGGAGGCAACACCACCTCCCGTTTTCTGGTGGCTGAAAGAAACTGCTGCGCCTGATAGACAAGCCCCAGAACAAAAACACCCAAAGCAATCCACACCAGCGGCCCTCGAACAAGACCGTAAATATCCATTGATCCCTCCTAATTTATGATACAGAAACAGAGCTTTCTGCAAAACCCCGATTGACAAAAAGAGAGCTGCTATACTTGAGGTCGGGGTAACATCTTGGCTCGTTCAGCAATTTCAGGAACTTTATGCTCCCACTCGATAGGCATCAGGTGAACCCCGGCGATACCCTTGGTCTCTTTGAACTCAGCAATCTGTTCACAGGCAATCTCAATACCCTCATCAGCAGCTTTCTTCTTATCAACCCCCTGCAAACGCTTGATAATCCAGTCCGGGACATCCATTCCAGGAACATTCTTTTTCATATATTTCGCCATACCGACACTTTTCATCGGCGTCACACCAGCCAGGATATAGACCTTTTCCGTCAACCCCATATCATTGGCCTGATGCACCCATTCGCGCATTCTCTCCATATTAAAGATACATTGAGTCTGGATAAAATCAGCCCCGGCCGCCACCTTTTTAGCCAGACGATGAACCCGCCACTCAAAAGGTTCACCAAAAGGATTAGCCGCCGCTCCGATAAACATTTCCGGGGCTCCGTCAAGAGTATCACCTCCGAGAAAGATCTTTTCATCACGCATCTTTTTGACCAGATTTACGAGCTGTATCGAATCAATATCAAAGACACCTTTGGTATTCGGGTGGTCACCAAACTGTTGATGGTCACCAGAAAGACACAAAATATTACGAATACCATGAGCATAGGCTCCCAGGATATCGCTCTGCATGGCAATCCGGTTACGATCCCGGCAAACCATTTGATAGTTAGGCTCAACCCCCTCTTCCAACAGAATCATCGAACCAGCCCAACTCGACATCCGAACCATCGCGGTCTGGTTGTCGGTCATGTTAGCCATATCGACATTTCCTTTAAGAAAAGCCGCCTTTTTTCTAATCGGTTCAGGATTCGCACCACGAGGAGGACCAACCTCACCCGTAAAGGCAAAATGTCCCGCTGTTAACACCTTCTCCAGATTGCTTCCAGATTTCATCTGCATGTCCTCGTCTTTTTAAAAGATTGTAAGATAACTGTATATGATTTGAAAATAAAACCAATCGTCAAACCGGGTATAGATAAAACACCAGCTTGAGACTGAGTGGTAAAAAAATATTCTAAATTATACCCAATCTTTAATGCCGACACAAGCATAACGGTCCGCAAAAGCGACAAATGACAGCCTAAACTAAAGATCACAGGCTAATTAGCTCTAGGGCAAAGAAGTGTCAAGTATTTTTTATTTTGTATTAGATATGCGACATTCTGCATATAGAGTTAAAATAATAGATTTTTTCTTAAAAGCATGAGCTGCCCTGAGCAGATATTTCCCTCGGGCCAGATACCAGAGCAGAACAAAAGTATTGTAGCCAAGGGCAAAGCAGACATCAAGAAGACTTTATATAAAACAATTTTCGATTGATTTGAAAACCTTTTTCTGCAATAGTCCGAAACATATCAATTTTCACTCATAGCGGTTAAATTTTATGGCCTTGGCCGGCTACAGATCTTTGCAGATCATTGATTTTCCCCCACTAACAGGTTGAAAAAGATAAAAACTTCGCCGGAATAGGCTGGCACCATACTTGAAGTATTTCAAGTGACGGGTTCTTTTTCTCTAAGAAAACCCGTCGATCATCCGCAATATGGCGGAACACTTCGACACCGCCAAACATAAGGAGAGAGCGATGAAATTAAAACAGATCTCTATTTTTCTGGAAAACTCCCCCGGCCGACTCTATGAAACAACTCGAGCTTTGGGTGATGCGGGCATCAATCTACGCGCCCTGACCTTGAGTGAAGCGACCGATTACGGGGTTCTCAAACTACTGGTTTCTAATGTTAGCAAAGCCCGACAGATCATGATGGAAAAACAGTTTCCAGCCCGTATTGATGAAGTTGTCGCCGTCGAGATTAAGGATCAGGCCGGCAGTCTGGCCGAGCTTCTAAAGCCGCTCATGGAAAAGAATATCAGCGTCCGCTATATGTATGCTTTCAGCGGCTTTACCGATAATCGGGCGGTCATGATTTTCAGTTTTTCCGATGTCGACAAGGCGATAGAGATATTACAGAAAACCGGGCAAAGCCTGCTAACCGCAAAAGCTTTCGGGATGCTCGACAGTCTCGACTGATATAAGGAAAAATCAAAGCCCCAAAAAGGACGAACCCAGCTTTTGTGTATTTCGTGCTTTGCATAACTAAAAAGAAAAGTTCGTATGTGGTCGCAGCAGCGGTCTGAAGGTGATTTTTACGAAGCCATCAAGGAGGAAAAGTATAATGACCCAGAAAAAAGAATTCAAAAAATTTGCCGTTATCGGCGCCGGCCCAGTCGGTTGTATTGTCGCCGCTTACCTGGCTCATGGTGGTTATGAAGTCACCCTATGCGATATCGTACCGGAACTCGTCAATGTCGCAACTGATCCCGGGATCAAAATTGACGGTACAGAAAAACTGGAACAAAAAGTTAGCCGGGCCATCACCCAGATCGACGATCTGGCGAGCGACCCGCCAGATGTCATTATCATCACCGTCAAGGCTACGGTCCTGCACCTGATTGCCTCGGCCATCGAAGGTTTTTTCCACAAAGATATGTATGTTGTCAGCTGGCAGAACGGCATCGATACAGAACTGGTCCTGGCTGAAACCCTGGGCCGCGACAATGTTATCCGCGCCGTAGTCAACTACGGCTGCGGCTTGGTTAAACCAGGCCATGTTCATCTCGCTTTCCACCATCCGCCCCATCTTCTCCAGGAACTCGAAGCGGCCGGCAAAGCCGCCGCGATAGGCCTTGCCGATGCTTTAACTAAAAGCGGATTGCCGACTGAACGAACCGAAACAATTATTGATATGGTCTGGCGCAAGTCGATCATGAACGCCTCCATGAACCCGGTCTGCGCTGCCACCGGCCTGACCATGGCTGAAGTCATCCGTGACCCAATCATCTTTCAAATAGTTGACAACCTGGTCAAAGAGGGTATACAAGTAGCCCGCGCCAATGAGATCTCTTTAGGTTGGAACTACTACCCATATGCCATCGGCTACATGAAGAATGCCGGCGACCACAAACCCTCGATGCTGGTCGATATTGAGAACAAGCGCCGTACCGAAGTCGATTTCATCAATGGTAAGATTGTCGAATATGGTCACCAGGCGGGTATCGAAACCCCCTATAACCTGATGATCAGAGCCCTAGTCAAGGCCCTTGAACCAAAATAAGCCCACGGTATCCGGTTAAGATATTGTAAAGCAAGATTAAAACCGGACACCACTGAAAATAAGTCAACATAACAGTCAAAGTTTTAGGTACAGTCTGCATCCTGAACTATAATAAAAAATGCCCTTACGGGGTGCCTACTAAAAAAAGCAATTATGAATCGTGATTTTTATTTACAATTTATGAACTCCTGTGCTCAGGATCAGGAAAACTTAGAGACCCTGCAAACCCTGATCGAAGAACACCTCAAGAGCCCGATCGAGATGCTGATCCAGATAAAAGGGGGCGACAGCCTGCCGATCATTACCGTACGACTCAAGAAAGGTGGCCAGATTGTCCATCCGCAGGGTGGGATGGCGACAATTCCGGCCGCTTTCGGTAATGAAAAAATTGGGCTTATTCCAATCTTCATTTATGAAACCGCAGAAATCGAAACGCGATTTCTCGACTACGAAGCCGCCCATATCAGCGCCCTACTTGATCGGGAGGGTGAATATGAGCATTATAAAAAGTACTTTCTTGACGCGCCTACGGCAAGCGCTGCCTACGAAAAAAAACTCAATTATCTGCGCCACATTGCCCGCCGCATTCTGCTCCACGACCAAACTGCCTTTTTTTTCCTCCATCCCGACAAAGCTCAAGAAACAGTTCGTTCTCTGGTTCTCTACCAACTTGGTGAACGTCTCTCCTGGTATCTCGACAAACTGGAGATCGACCAGGATAAAGCGGTCGACGACCTCTGTCTGACCCTCGATGAGTTTGCCGCAAATGACCCGTTCTACCAAAATTTTGATGTCAGTGACTATTTCCGACAGACACTGGTCGCCTTAAGTATGTTTTGATGCAGAAAAAAACATGAGCGACTTTCCCACGATTACTATCATCGGAGCCGGGTTGGCGGGGTGTGAAGCGGCTTGGCAACTGGCTGAGCGCCGGATTCCGGTAACCTTGTATGAGATGAAACCTGAGCGTTTCTCACCAGCTCACACTAATCCCGACCTGGCTGAACTGGTCTGCTCCAACTCCTTAAGAGCCGAACGGCCGACCAATGCCGCCGGCCTCCTTAAAGAGGAGATGCGGACTTTGGGCTCACTCATCATGGCCGCTGCGGAAAAGAACAGGGTTGCTGCCGGTAACGCCCTGGCCGTCGATCGTCAGGCTTTCGCCCGCGAAGTCACCGAAAAGATTGAAGCCCATCCCCTGATTACAACAATTCGCCGGGAAGTAACTTCACTGCCACAAGAGGGCATTGTCATTATTGCCAGCGGGCCCTTAACTTCCGAAGCCTTAACCAAGTCCCTTGGACCTGTAGTTGGAGAACGGCTCTACTTCTACGATGCCACGGCCCCGATTGTCGCGGCCGACAGTATCGACTATAAGAAGGCTTTCCGGGCCAATCGTTATGCTGATGAAGGGGAAAATGGAGACTATCTCAACTGCCCCCTGGATGAGAGTCAATACCAGAAACTTATTGCGACAATTGCAGAAGGGGATCGGGTCAGAAGTCGAGATTTTGAGGATGAAAAGGTCTTTGAAGGCTGTATGCCGATCGAGGCGATGGTCGCTCGCGGCCCCCTGACCCTCGCTTTTGGTCCCTTGAAACCAAAAGGTTTAAAAGACCCGAAAACCGGTAAAGAGGCTTTCGGCGTTGTCCAGTTGCGCAGTGAGAACCGAGACGAAACCATGTTCAATCTGGTTGGTTTTCAGACGCGTCTGACTTTTCCCTGGCAAGAGAAGGTCATCCACCTGATCCCGGGCCTGGAAAGTGCCGATATTTTACGTTTCGGCACCATGCACCGCAACACTTTTATCGACGCCCCACGCATCTTGAACCCTTTTTTTCAACACCAAAAAGAGAACCGCCTCTTCTTTGCCGGCCAAATCAGTGGGGTCGAGGGCTATCCGGAATCCACGGCTTCCGGCCTCATCGTCGGCCTTCAGGTTGCCGCCCAAGCCAACAACCAGGAGCTTTTTACTTTTCCTAAAACAACTGCCTTAGGCGCTTTGAGCAGTCACATCAGTAATGACCACAGTGCCAAATTCCAGCCCATGAATATCAACTTCGGCCTCCTGCCTCCTTTAGAGGGCAAAAAGCGCCGCAAAAGAGAGCGTTTACTAGCCTACGTAGAGCGCGCCCGCCAGGATTTGAAAAAGTGGTGTGATTTAAACTCAATCAAATTGAGAGCCCCTCACGAAACGCCTACAGAAAATCTTTAAAGACTCTAATTATCCAATATCTCCAATAATTTCTCAAGCTCTTCAGGTGATTTAAAATTGAGTTCAATACGGCCGCGGTCGCCGGTCAGACGACGAATTCGAGTTCCAGTTGTAAACCTTCTCTGCAGGCGTTGGGAGATGGCTAAATCTTCCTGAAACAGTAGTTCTCTCTGCTCTTTCTGATCCGCTGTTTCTTCTTCCAAAACGGCGGTTGCCGACCCATCTTTTTTCAGTTTTCGAACCAACTTTTCAAGCTCACGGACGGAAAGTTTTTTCTTCAAGGTTTCGGTCAAGGCCCGGGTTTGAAGCTCGCCCTCAGGCAAGGCAAGAAGGGCACGACCATGCCCCATCGAAAGCTGATTCTCAGCCAAACAATGCTGCGCTTGCTCCGGCAGATTAAGAAGCCGGAGCAGGTTGCTGATCGTGACCCGATTTTTCCCCAAAAGCCTGGCGATCTCAGCGTGGGTCAGGGAAAATTCTTGGGCCAAGCGATAATAACCTTGTGCCTCTTCAAGCGGATTTAAATCTTCGCGCTGCAGGTTTTCAATCAGAGAGAGCTGTAGCCCTTGGACTTCATCGAGGGCTTTGACAATCACTGGTACCTCAGTCAAACCGGCTTTGCTGGCCGCCCGCCAGCGGCGTTCACCGGCAATCAAGATGAAATGATCGTCCTGCTCCGCAGGCCTCACCAAAAGAGGCTGAATAACGCCATGCTCTTTTATCGATTGGGCCAGCTCTTCAAGATTTTCGTCGACAAACCTTTGCCGCGGCTGCCGGAAATCAGGCTCAATCTGATTGATACGGCATTGCCACAGCTGACCTTTTTCCGAACTTACCACAACGGGCGCATCGGGGAGCAAAGCTCCCAGCCCCCGACCCAAGCCGCGCTTTAACAGAGCCTCTTTCTTTGTTGGAATCTCCATAAAAATCTATCCCTTAATCATCTTCTGTCGAGCGATAAACTCCTCAGCCAGGCGAAAGTAGGCTTGCGCTCCTTTTGAGGTAACATCGTAGAGAGCAATCGGAAGACCATGACTGGGCGACTCACTTAAACGAACATTACGGGGAATCACTGTTTCATAAACCAGTTCGGCAAAGTGACTGCGGGCTTCTACCTCAACCTGCTGCGCCAAGGTCGTACGACTGTCAACCATAGTCAACAGGATGCCTTCCAGAACAAGCTCGCGATTGAGGCCGTTTTTGACCCGTTCAACAGTACTCAAAAGCTGCCCCAGACCCTCTAGGGCATAATATTCACTTTGCAAGGGAATCAGAACCGACGTGGCTGCGGTCAGCGCGTTGATGGTCAAAAGGCCAAGTGAAGGAGAGCAGTCAATGATGATATAACGGTAATCAGAGGTCAATAAGGCAAGTTGCCGAGCCAGAAAATATTCACGTTCTTCACAGGAGAGGAGTTCGACTTCGGCCCCGATCAAATCCGGCGTCGCCGGCAGTAAAGAGAGGAAATCGAGACTTGTTGGCTGAATCGCTGCCCCCGCCTCACACTCTCCGAGAAGCCAGCGATAAACATCGCTGCCCCCGGTTGCGACACAGCCGACACCACTACTGGCATTGGCTTGCGGATCAAAATCAACAAGCAGGGTTTTCTGCTCAGCGATCGCTAATGAAGCAGCTAAATTAACGGCAGTCGTGGTTTTCCCGACACCGCCCTTCTGATTGGCGATAGTAATTATCTTAGCCGCCTTCATCTTAACCTTTTTTTCTTATGGTTCCAATATAGAGCTCGGGTGCCCGGCCTGACAATCCGGTCTTTTCAAGTTTCTCAAGGAAGAGATCGGGCCATTTTCCAAGTTCCCGTTCGATCTCGTGACGATCGGGATGGGCATCGGTAAAAAGTAGACAACCATGAGGGGCCAACAAACTTGAAGCAACCGGCACGACATCCCGCAGGATGCTTACCGCCCTGGTTATGATTACCGGGAAACACCGTTCGAAAACCGTTTTAGCATTTCCTTGACTTAAATGCAAATGGATGATTTCAACATTTTTGAGACCCAGTTGTTGGCTTGCAAAGGCCAGAAAAATGGTCTTTTTACGACGCGCATCAACCAAAACAAATTTTGTTTGCGGCAGAACTATGGCCAGAGGCAAACCGGGAAAGCCGGGACCGCTACCCAGATCAAGAACCTCTTCGGCACCATTAAGAGCGACGAGATAATTTAAGGAATCGAGAAAATGCTTACTGGTCACCGCAAAGGACTCGGTAACCGTGGTCAGATTGTAGGTCTTGTTCCAGCGCTTTAACTCATTCAGATAAACAGTAAACTGTTCAACTTGTCGAATTGTCAGTTCGAGTCCCAGTAAACGGGCCCCAGCTATAAGATTGTCGCGCCACATAATTTAGGCCATCTTGAATCTGCAGTGAGCCATAAACTCAACCCAATTGCCATTAAACGGCTCCTCCAGATAGAGATTCTATTTACCAACGCAAAACTGAGAAAAAACAACCCCGAGAAGCCCTTCGGAGGCTTCTTGCTCCTGACCAATAATCTCCAGAAGATGAAAACGGGCCTGATGCAGCTCTTCTGCCAGCATATCAAGCAAAGGGGCACTTTCCGCGACCAAGGCCAGAGCCCGACCAAGGTCTTCAGAAACCCTGCTCAAAAGATCGAAGTGACGTTGCTGAGAAATCATAACACTATCGGTAAGAACTGCGATTCGGGATTTAATAAAAATGGTTAAAGCGTCGATGACTTCACCTATATCAATCTGCTCACGAGCTCCAACACAGCGCAAAACCGGGCCCTTGTAAGAGAAACGCTCTTGCAGTTCGGCAACCGTAAAAACCGGTTCAAGATCATGTTTATTGAGAAGTAAAAGGTGGGGTTTTCCTTTGATCTTATCATAAAGTTCATCATCGAAGTCATTTAAGGTCCGGCTCTGATCAAAAACCAGCAAAATAAGTCCGGCCTCCTCTAAGCATCTTTCAGCTCGAACCATACCTAAAGCCTCAAGTTCACCTTGAGGAAGATCGAGACCGGCCGTATCAGAAAGTTCGACTTTGATTCCGGCAATCTCAAGAGGGGCGCTGACAACATCTCGGGTCGTACCGGAAATGGCGCTGACCAAAGCCCGATCTTCAGCCAGTAGAGCGTTCAAAAGACTCGATTTCCCAACATTCGGGCGGCCTGCCAGAACAACCTTGATACCCGTTTGTAAAATCCGGCCGCGTTGATAGGAGTCAAGCAGATTCTGACACTGCTTTTCAAGCTTGCCTAAAGGGCCGATCATATTCGTACAACTGTAGTTTAGACCTTCTTCGGCAAGGAGATCGATTTCAACTTCAAGCGTCGCCAGAAGCTGGTTAATCGGCGTCAGCATTTCACTTATAAAAGTCGACAACCCTCCTGCCAACTGGGCCGTAGCCGCCACCAAGCCCGCTTCACTTTCGGCCGCAATCAGGGAAGAAACCGCTTCAGCTTGGGTCAGATCAAGTCGTCCGTTAAGGTAGGCTCTTTTGGTAAATTCACCGGCTGGGGCCGCATCGGCCCCCAAGGCAAAAAGAAGGGAGAGGATTTTTTTACTGTTGTAGACACCCCCGTGACAATGGATTTCAGCCATTGCTTCACCGGTATAGGAGCGCCCGGAGGGCATAATGGTAAGCAGAACCTGATCAAGTTTCTGCAGACTATCAGGGTCGCAAATATAACCCAAATAGAGATGAAAAAAGTCGGGGCGGGCGGGCCACGGCCGAAATACCTGTTTGACAATAGAATGTGCTTGCGGCCCACTCAAACGAATAATGGCAATACCGCCCAATCCCGACGGAGTTGATAGTGCAGCGATAGTTGCCGGCATCAACCCGGGCATCTACTATAGAGCTTCAGCAGCAGCAGAATCGGGTCGGGACCGGCGCCGCTGGCTATTATTCGGATAGATCACAATTTTCTTGAATTCGCCATCACCTTTACTGCGCGAACGCAATTCATGATCGTCTTGTAAGGCCATATGAACCAATCGACGATCATGCGCATTCAAGGAGTTGATTGTGACCGGCTTACGCAATCGTTTTGCCTTAGCTCCAAGACGCAGAGCGAGACCGGAAATATCCTTTTCATGACAAGTACGAAAACCATTGCAGTCAATAAAGATTCGGCCCCCTTTGACACCATGCATCTTATTGATAAGAAACTGCAGGGCATCAAGAACGGTGCCTCGTTTTTTAGTCAGGAGATCAAGATCTTCACCCTGGATGTCCAAATGTAGCTCATTCTCCTGTTGTGAAATCTGAATCTCTGGCTCGCTCAACCCCACCAAATGCAGGATATGGTTTAATGAAGAGCGGATTTCCAAACCATCAAATTCGGGAATAATAGGTTTTTCTCTAGCATTTTTTGCCTCCGGCTCATGACCGGAAGCCGGTCCTCTGTCGTCACTACTTTTCTCTTTTCGGCTACGACTTTGATCGGTGCTTTCAGACTCATCACCAAAAGTCGAACTTATCAACTCCTGGACCAGTTGTTTGCCACCAACCTCTTTGTTTTGCACACGAATCCGGGCACTTTTACCACCAATAAAACCAAAAAGTTTTTTACTTTCATGACGAATCACTTCATATTCGAGTTCCGCTTCCGTCAGTTGGTGAACAAAACAGGCTTTTTCAACCGCTTCGCTGATATTTTTTCCTTCAAATTCTAACTCTGTAGACATATATCTTCACCTCATTTTGGTGTCGCTGCCTGGCGCATCACCATGTATTGCTGTCCAATCGACAACACGTTATTAACCAACCAGTAGAGTACCAGACCTGCAGGGAAATTGAGAAACATGAAGGTAAAAATGATGGGCATAAAAAGCATCATCTTGGCCTGCATGGCATCTCCGGTGGTTGGTGTCATTTTCTGCTGCAGAAACATTGTCGCCCCCATAATCAGGGGGGTTATATAGTAAGGATCCTTGGCAGAAAGATCCACAATCCAGCCGAAAAAAGGTGCGTGACGTAATTCAATTGCAACCATTAAGGCTCGATAGAGAGCAAAGAATACCGGAATCTGTACCACTATCGGGAGACAACCGCCAAAAGGATTGACCTTGTGAGTGCGATAAAGATCCATCATCTCTTTATTGATACGGGTCTTGTCGTCTTTATACTTCTCCTTAATTTTTGCCAGTTTGGGCTGCACCTCTTTCATCTTACCCATAGATTTGTAACTCTTCTGGGAGAGAGGATAGAAGGCCAACTTAATTAGGATAGTTAGAATAATAATAGCGATCCCATAATTGTGAACATATTTATTAAAAAAGTGTAATAAATTAACTAAGGGCCGAGCTATTATCCCAAACCAACCATACTCGACGACAGTTTCCAGGTGCATTCCTAGAGATTCTAAAAGAACAGTTTTTTTAGGTCCAATGTAAACTTTTAAATGATTCTCCTGGTTAATCTGTAAACCGGCTATCAAGTGAGTTGCATCAGCCCGCTCAATCAAGCCCTTTGTCATGGCAATGGCCGCTTCATTAGGGACCAGCACGACACTTATAAAATATTTACTCGTATAACCGAGCCAGTTAAGCGGCCCCATCAACTCCTGATGGCTGACTTTATTCTCTTTTTTGGATGGCTTATAGAGTTTTCCCTCGCTATAGCTGACAACCCCACTATAAACATACTGCCTTTTTTTCTGGCCCTCATCAACATGAGACCAATTCAGTTTCACAGCGTCAGCCTTGTGAAACATGCCCTCCTGATCCATATATGAGTAAATGACCTCAATAACATAGCTTTGCGGATGAAAAATAAATTCCTTTATCAAGGTCTCGCCGGAAGACAGTTGGGCTTTTAATTGAAGATTTTTTTCCGCAGAGCTAACATCTATATCCTGGGAATCTTCCGGGATTTCAAAAAGCAAGTTTTTGTCCGGGTACCATTGCCCCCTGATACTGGCTGCACCAGAAAGCGGGTAGGGACCCCGACCGGTTACGGTTACCAGATTTAGATCCGGACTGTCGGCGGCCATATCTGTACGATACTCTTTTAAAAAGAATGCTTTAAGCTGCCCGCCCAGGGTATCTATTTCAGCCCGATAAAGACTATTTTGAATGGTTATTATTTTGCCTTTTTCGAGAACCGAGACGCTTGTCCGAGACGTCTCATTTTGTGAATCGACTACCTGGTTATGGTCGTAACTATCCTGTACCGGTGAGGTTTTTTGACTTTTTTCAGCAAGCCCGCTCCGGGACGACTCTACGGAAACTTCGGCTACCGGCTTCTGTTGCTGAGCCGCCGGGAAAAAATATTGAAAACCAAGCAGAACTGCCAGAGAGAGAACGATTGCCAAAATTGTTCTTTTTTCCATTAGAAAAAAATCCTTATTGTAGAATATGAGACCGATTTAAAAACCGTGTCGGCGAAGAAGCGAAGAGTGAAGGCAGGTATAAGAGGTATCAAAACAACCGCTGCAAACCCCACAGTTCACGCCGGATCATCACCACCGGTAAAAAAAGGGTTGCAACGCACTATCCGCCAAACCCCTTTACATAAACCTCGAGTGAGGCCATATTTTTCCAGGGCATCTAGCATATATTGTGAACAGGAGGGGGTAAAACGACAGGAATGGCCGAAATAGGGAGCCAATAAAATTTGATAGCTCTTTATAATTTCAATACAGGCTTTTTTCAGCATCGGTTCAGATGTCGATTACATCTCTTTAAGAGAGCTGACAATTGTTCCTCTGCCGCTCTTTTCGGTAAACGGCTAAAACTTTGTTTTACAACCAGTGAATAATCAAACTGTGCTGTAAAAAAACTTTTATGCTGTCGATAATACTCTCTAATCAGACGTTTGACCCGATTTCTAACGACTGCCGTTCCGACTTTACGGCTGGCAGTGATACCCACCCTTGCACTTTGTCCACCATTGGCCCTACAGAAAAGTATCAGATGAGATGAGTAGGTTTTCTTGCCTTGGTTAAAGATTTCGATAAAATCTTTTCTCTTTCTCAATCTCTCTTTTTTAGGAAATTTCTGATGAACCATGCGTGGCTAATCTACCTATGCCGACAGACGTTTCCGACCCCTGCTTCTCCGTCTTTTCAGAATCAAACGACCTGCTGCACTACTGCTTCTTGCACGAAAACCATGCTTTCTCTTCATCTTTAAATTACTGGGCTGAAATGTTCTTTTCATGATCTATTGACCGTTTCTATTTAATTGTTTTGGTAAATTAAGTAGTTTAGTACCTTTTAAATGGTAGTCCCAACGGGAGTCGAACCCGTGTCTCCGCCGTGAGAGGGCGATATCCTAGGCCACTAGACGATGGGACCATCATAGACATTCAAACTATCTGTATTATCCAATTTGATTTACCATTTAAGGATCTGGCTGGGAGACCAGGATTCGAACCTGGATTGACGGAGTCAGAGTCCGTAGTCTTGCCGTTGGACGATCCCCCAGAATATATCAACTTTTGAGCGGGGCTTCGTAACACTAAATTCACCTCTTGTCAATAGGTGATAGTTGTAAACCTTTAATAAATTTCGCTTAATACTAAGCTATATCAAACATCAAGGTTGGCAACCTGTAGAGCATTTTCTTCAATAAAAGCCCGCCTTGAAGGAATATTATCTCCCATTAGAACTGTAAAGATATCATCGGCTCCAATATCATCTTCGACTGTCACCTTAAGCAGTTTACGTCTTGTCGGATCCATGGTGGTCTCCCAAAGCTGTTCGGGATTCATCTCACCAAGACCTTTATAACGTTGGATATTGATTCCATTTTTTCCCTTTTCAAGAACATTCAAGAGAAGTTCTTCTTTACTCCGAATGTTTTGTAGCCCATCTTTAGAGGTAAATAAAAATGGCGGATTTTCCAACTCTTGCAATTTTTGGCTCAACTTTTTCAAGGCTTGGTAATCACCACTTTTGATGAGTACGTAATCGATAACGATAGGTGTCTGATTTTGGTCGGATACTATCATTTTCAGTGTATCACTACTATCATCACCTAACAAATCCTGAAATTCAAGATTAAAATCCGGGAGCACTTGTCGTAAGAGATCCCATTTTTCATTATTGAGCAGATCGCCACGTTCAGCAAAACCTAATTTTATAATTTTTTTAAGCAGGATTGCCGGATATCCTTTGGACTGCAAACGATCGATATGGTATTTATAGGAGATCAATTGCAAAAGTGTTTCAACCAGTTGGTCCCCCTTAAGTGAAATATTTTCGCTTTCAGTCACCACTTCCATATCTTGGCTGTTATATTTTATGATAAATTCACTGAGTTCGCGCTCGCTACTCAAATATTCATGATGCTTGCCACGGGTAACCCGATAAAGAGGCGGTTGAGCAATATAAAGATGCCCTCTTTTTACGAGATCTCCCATCTGACGATAGAAAAATGTCAAAAGCAGGGTTCTGATATGGGAACCATCAATATCAGCATCGGTCATAATGATAACCCGGTTATAGCGCAATTTTTCGAGCTTAAAATCATCACTACCGATACCCGTACCGAGTGCCGTAATCAATATTTTTATCTCTTCGCTGCCCAGCATTTTATCAAAACGAGCTTTTTCAATATTGAGAATCTTACCTTTCAAGGGTAAAATCGCCTGATTTTTCCGATCCCTTCCCTGTTTAGCGGAACCGCCGGCAGAATCACCCTCAACTATAAAAATTTCCGATTTTAATGGATCTTTCTCCTGACAATCAGCCAGTTTACCGGGTAGCATAGATCCTTCAAGATAACCTTTGCGCCGAGTCAGATCACGAGCTTTACGGGCCGCCTCACGAGCCTTTGCCGCCTCAACAATTTTTTCCACAATCACCACTGCAATGGCGGGATTTTCTTCCATAAATTGAGAAAGTTTTTCGTTTACCAGAGACTCAACCAGGCCTTTTACTTCACTGTTGCCAAGTTTTGTTTTAGTCTGTCCCTCAAATTGGGGATTAGGGATTTTGATGCTTATAACAGCAACCATACCTTCGCGAATATCTTCTCCGCTAAGATTAACCTTATGACTTTTCAAAAGGTTATGTTGGTTTATATAGCTATTAACACTACGGGTCAGAGCCGCTTTAAAACCAACCAGATGGCTGCCTCCCTCATGGGTATTAATATTATTGGCAAAGGTAAAAATCTGCTCTTTATAAGCATTATTATACTGAATAGCTATCTCAATATCGATGCCACTACGCTCACCCTTGATATAGATCGGCTCCTGAATAATCGGTGATTTATTAGAATTTAAATATTCAACAAATGAGACAATTCCGCCCTCATAAAGAAATTCTTTACGACGACCCCCTTCACGCTCATCTTCGACAATAATAGTAATCCCGGAATTAAGAAAAGCCAGTTCTCTGAGACGACTGCTTATCGTATCAAAGCTCAAAACCGTATTTTCGAAAATTTCCGGATCGGGCTGACAACGTATTACCGTCCCAGTACTATTGGTATTACCCACCACGGTCAATTCGTTACACTTCTCACCACGTTTAAAAATCTGACTATGGATATGTCCCTGGCGTTTGATCTCCACCTCAAGGTGACTGGTCAAAGCGTTGACAACCGAGAGCCCGACTCCATGTAGACCACCCGATACCTTATAGGCCGAATTCTCAAATTTACCGCCGGCATGGAGTTTAGTCAGAACCAGTTCCGCACCGGAAAGTCCGGTTTCCTGGTGGATGTCAACCGGAATTCCACGGCCGTCATCTTCGACCGTAATTGAATCACCAAGCCCGATAATCACCTTGATCTGCTGGCAGTAGCCCGCTAGAGCCTCATCAATACTGTTATCTACCAGTTCATAAACCAAATGGTGCAAACCGGATACATCGGTGCTCCCTATATACATGGAAGGACGCTTACGAACCGCTTCCAGTCCTTCCAGAACTTTTAATTTATCAACACCATATTCATCTATCATAATTTATAAAGCCTCACTTAAAGCCACAGCTCTTAACTGATCGGCATAATCCCACACATAAAATCTTCATGCTTCTGCCCCTTGATAACACAGGGCTGGTTCTTGTTATTGATCTGTAAAACTATTTTTTCATCCGGTACCACTTGCAGAAAATCCATAAGATAATTGATGTTAAAACCGATCAGAATCGGATCACCCTGATAATCTAGAGGCAAATTGGTATGACCATGGCCCATTTCCGGATTATCAATCGATATCTTCAAACCCTCTTGCGTGATATTTAAAAATACCCCTTTATAGTGTTCTTGGGCCAATAAATTCATCTGTCTTAAAGTCAAAAGCAGGGAATTTTTTTCAATTATCAGATGATGAATAAAGTGCTCAGGAATCATTTTGCGATAATCTGGAAAATCACCCTGTAACATCCTCAAAATAAGTACAAAACCATTCCCCCAAACAACCACTTCATTGTTCCCAAAACCTAACTTCAAGGTTTCTTTCACGCTGAAGATACTTTTAATCTCCTGTAAGCTTTTACGAGAAAAAATATTCCGCTCACCAAGATTAATTCGACCGGCTATCTGGTCGGTTCGGGCCACGGCCACCCGGTGACCATCGGTTGCTATTAAAGAAAAAAGGTGGGAACCTTGAGAAATGTCTTTTTCATGGTCTGAAGAATCATCATCAGACAAACCATTAAGCGAATCAATCTCTAAAAAAACACCTTGGAGATTATATCTAGGATCGGAAATCTTAGCAATTGAAAAAATGGTTAAATCTATAAGCTGAATCAGGGTATCACTCTCGATGGTCATAAAGAGTTCTGGTATATTGAAATTGATTTCCGGAAATTCCTCTATATCGGCACTGAGAATTTTAAATGAACTCTTGCTATCCTCAATAGATATAAGATTGGTTTCGTGATTTCGCAAAACTTTTACTTTATCATCGCTGAGACTTTTGACCAGATCATAAATTTTCTTGCCATTTAACGAAATAATACCACTCTGTTTAATCTCGGCATCTATGGTTCCTCGAGCGCTGCAGTTCTGATCAAAAGCTATTATCTGGAGTTCGTTTTCCCAAGTTTTTAAAAGAATATTTTCCGAATTATTTAAAGAGGAAGATTTTTCAAGAATATACTGGATTTTTTGTAAACAGTTGCTCAATTGAGTACGATCAGCAATAATTTCCATCATTTCCTCTTTTGGTAAGATAACATTATTAATTAATAATATATTAATTTAAAACAAATATTTAGTATTAGTAATAATGCTTGTTAATTTGTGGAAAAGCCACTTAAGTTAGCTTTTATATTATTAATTAATGGTTGGTAAGAGTGTTGAACATTTTGTTTATCTTAAAGCATCGGTTGTTGATATCCTAACGATTGTTGGAAAGTACCCTTTTCAGGTTTATTTATTGACAGGTTATCAAGAGAAATCTACATCTTTTTAACATTTAATTAACCATTATGGAGAGGTTATACTCTCTTTCAAGTTTTCAATTATTGTGGCTATTTTTCGGTCAAGCGAGATCTCTTTATCTATTTTTTTACAGGCATGCATGACCGTAGCGTGGTCTTTGCCGCCAAATTTATTGCCGATTTCCGGATATGATTCTTCAGTAATGGTTCTTGAGAGGTACATGGCTATCTGGCGAGGAAAGACGATATTTTTAGTTTTTTTACGTGACAACATATCCTTAGTGCTGATCTTGAAATGGTCGGCAACCGTCTTGATAATCTCTTCTATGGTGATGTTTATTTCATCCCAGGAGAGTATATTGAGTTCTTCAAGGGTCTTTTTAGCAAAGGCTATATCAATTGTATCACGCTCGTTGAAGGAGGCGAGCATGGCTATGCGGTTCAAAGTACCGATAATCCGGCGTATATCAAGATTTGAGAGATGATCGGCGAGAAAGAAGGCAACATCTTTTTTTAAAGGTATATTTTCTTGGTTTGCTTTGGTTATCAGGATGGCGACCAGAGTCTCCTTGTCAGGCGGTTGAATATCAGCGATGAGACCCATCTGAAAACGGGAGCGCAGACGACTCTCTAATTTAGGAATGTCATTAGGTAGAAGATCGCTGGTCATAACAATCTGCTTCTGATTTTTTTCCAGAGTATTAAAAGTGTGAAAAAACTCCTCTTCAGTACTATCTTTACCGGCAATAAATTGGATGTCATCAATTAGAAGGATATCGATCTGGCGATATTTATTACGAAATTCAGCCATTTTCTTTTCCATGATGGCGTCGACCATTTCGTTGGTAAAATCTTCGGAGGTGACATAGCATATGTTGATGCCCGGTTTTTGGGCCTTAGCATAGTTACCAATGGCATTTAAAAGATGGGTTTTCCCGAGACCTGGAACACTATAGATGAAGAGTGGGTTGTAACTTGTTCCGGGTTGTTTGGCAACGGCTTGAGCAGCAGCGTGGCAGAATTGGTTGGGCGGCCCGACAACAAAATTTTCAAAGGTGAATTCCGATTTAAGATTGTCGAATACAGTTCTGCTTTGTTGGTTTGATTCAGTAATGAATGATGTTTTTTTGATAAATGGTTTTTTCTTCTTACTGATTAAGGTTTTGACAGTTAATGGGGCACTATTGATTGAAGAGGCGATTCGAGGAAAAATATCAGCATGATTATCCCTAATCCATTCTTTGACAAAACTATTGGGAAATTCAATTAAAATGCTGTTGTCGAGGCGTTCTTTTAGTTCGATATCTTTAAAAAATGATTTAAAATCTCGATCACTGACTTCGTTCTGGATTCGTTCAAGAATTTTCGACCAGAACTTTTTATCATCCATAATAAATTTTTCCCGTTGTTATAACGTAATGTACGGCAAGTCTTAAGTTAGGTCTCAATTATTATGTTAATTACTTGTAATATTAAATATTTAAGAGATGTGCCAGTGGGTATTTTAAAAACTCCTGATTATAGCAGAATTGACCGCTTTTGACAATAGCTAAGTTTTACTGTAGAAGACTCGTTTTATTGTAAATTAAGATCAACAACGTTTCATTATTTTGCGGTTGATTTCATATAGATTTCAGGTAGATTTATGGATAATTTCATCTTGATAAGCCTCTTTTTATTAGCGGTTTCAGCCGATTTTTGTTTCGGGGATGCTTTTTTTAGTAATTTTCATCCGGTTGTCGGGATCGGAAACCTGATAAGTGGGTTGGAAAAATTTCTCTATCCGGTCAAAAAAAATGCGAAAAAGGAATTTTTTAGAGGATTATTGCTGACTGTATGCGTTGTTTCAATCAGTTATTTTGTGGTGAGGATTGCACTTTTTATCAGTTCAGCTTGGGGAGCGATCTTTTTTTATCCTCTTTTTTTCTACCTTTCCTATACTGCTGTTGCCTGTGGTGGGCTTGCCAGTGAGGCAAACAAGGTGCTTGAAACCCTGCAAAAAAATGGTCTTATTGAGGCCCGTTTGGCTTTAGCGAGGATTGTCGGCCGGGAAACAGACCAATTACAGGAAGATGATATATATCGGGCGGTGATCGAAACGGTTGCTGAAAATTTTAGTGACGGCGTTATTGCTCCGCTTTTCTATCTTATGTTGGGAGGGCTTCCTTTAGCTTGGGCTTATAAAGCTATAAATACTTTGGACTCGATGTTGGGTTACAAGGATCGACGTTATCTCTATTTTGGTCGTAGTGCGGCATATCTGGATGATATTGCCAACTATATACCGGCCCGTTTAAGCGCCGGGCTAATTATCACAGCGGCTTTTTTTCAAGGTTTTGACTGGCATTCAGGATGGCGAATTCTTTGTCGTGACCGGCGTGCTCATGCCAGTCCCAATTGCGGTTATCCGGAAGCGGCGATGGCGGGAATTCTTGGTCTTCGCCTGGGTGGTGATAATATTTATCATGGTCAGCTTATAAGGAAACCATTTATAGGTGATGCACTTGAATCGGTTTCGCGGTTACATGTGTCATGGGCGATCAGTAATCTCTACCTAAGTTCAGCTATTTTTGTTGTTTTAATGGTTTTAATCTGGGTTTAATTTAGTTTTATTGGATCAGGATATTAT
>CAZUXG010000005.1:29692-42115 GCA_964623985.1 uncultured Thermodesulfobacteriota bacterium
TTATTGGATCAGGATATTATAAGTGAAACAAAAAATAACTATGTCGATTCATGGCGGTGAGGTTTTTCGGTTAGCGGCGGAAGCCGGGATTGAACCCGGAGATATAATCGATTTTTCGGCTAATATAAACCCTCTGGGATTGCCGCCGGGGGTGCACGAGGTAATGCAGGAGAGTCTCAAGACCCTGGCTCACTATCCGGAAATAGGAGCTGAAAGTTTGCGTCTTTGTGTGGCCCGGCGCCATAACTTAAGTGAAGAAAATATAGTTGTTGGCAATGGTTCAAGCGCTCTTATCTACCTGTTAGCCCGTATCTTGAAACCGTGCAAGGCCTTGGTCTGGACCCCGACCTTTACTGAATATGAGCGAGCTTTAAGTCAGGCCCAAAGCCAGGTCACAAACCTGGTGAGCTGGGATCCGAAAAAAACGATCTTGTTAGAGGAAATTATCAAATCGAGTATTACCGCCCAACCCGATCTGGTTTTCTTATGTAACCCTAATAATCCAACCGGCACCCTGTGGTCGATTGCAGAATTGGAGCAGATTGTTTCTAGATTTCAAAAAGCCGGGATAATTTGTGTACTTGATGAAGCGTTTATTGATTTTGTCGGGGCGGAATTTTCTTTTGCAGGCCGGGTAGATGAGTTTGATAACCTGATTGTTTTACGTTCGTTGACTAAAATTTATGCCTTGGCCGGGCTCCGCTGCGGATATCTTTTGAGTGGGCGCTTCTTAAACCGCCTTTTAAGTCATTTTTTGGAGCCCTGGAGTCTTAATTCTATAGCTATTAAGGCTGCCATTGCAGCTCTGGAAAATGATCATGATTTTATTTTGCAGACTATCTCTTTTGTAAAAGAGCAGCGTAATTATCTCTATAGAAAGTTACAGGAGCTCAGTTTTCTTACCCCTTTTCCGGGTCATGCCAACTATCTTTTGGCTAAGCTTGAACAGCGTATAAATGGAGATGATCTGCGTCGTTATCTCTTTTCTGAAGAGAAAATCATGGTTCGTCTTTGCGCAGATTATGCCGGGCTTGACCAGAATTATCTGCGCTTTGCGGTAAAAGGTGAAGAGCAAAATCGCAGACTTATTAAATCCCTGCAAAGCTATCAAGTGGTTTAATATTGTCGGTGTGAAAATTTATATCTCCATCAATAGTCAGGTTTTGATGGATGACAAGCCGTTGGTTTTCAAGTGCGGGGAAACCATTTTCTTTATTGATAACGACAAGTTGATTATCATCTTCTGACAACTCTACCAGCGGAATGAGGATCTCGGTTTTAGCTTGTACGGTTAACTTGTCGGCGGGATCCGGAGTGCTGGAGGGGGTTGATTCTTCAGCTGTCAGGGGATGTAAGCGGGTTAGGGGTTGGCCGACGGTTGCCGGCTTGGTGATGCTCGAGCGATAGTGGTCAATAGCTTCATGAGAATCCGGTCGGTACTCCAGGTTTTTACCGAGCCATAGAATTACCTGATAGGGCATAAATTTCTTGACTTTATTATTGTATAATATATACTTAGAAGCCGGATTGTTATAGACTGTTAGAGCTTCAATTCAGGTTAAGCTAGCCCATATTTTTAAGATTTTAACCATAGTTTTTTATTTTTTTACGGTTTTTTATGAAAAATATTTCCTCTGTTATCTCCAGCCATAAAACTTTACGTGAAAAAATTGTCGAAGTTTTAAGGGAAGCCATTATCAAGCAGAAAATCAAGCCCGGTGAGCGGATTACTGAATTGGAAGTCGCTGAACGTTTCGGGATTAGCCGGACTCCGATCCGGGAAGCCTTTCGCCAGCTCGAATCGGAGGGTTTTTTAACGATTGTTCCTCGTAAGGGGGCGGTGGTCTCCGATATCGAAGAGCAGGACATCAAGGATTTCTATGAGTTAAAAGGAATTTTGGAAGGCTATGCGGCGCGCCAGGCGGTTAAGCGCATGACGGAAAAGGATATTGTCCGTTTGGAACAATTTAACATCGAGATAGAAGAGTATGCAAAACGTCAAGATGTTTCCGGTATGACCAAAGCCCATAACGCTTTTCATGAATTGATATTGGAAACCTGTGGAAATCGTAAAATTAAGCAGGTAGTGACTGGTCTGGTTAGACAGTTTCTGCGTTTTCGTTTCTATGTAGCTTCCTTGGTGCATGTCCAAGAAATATTGCGTGAGCATACCGAAATTGTGGCTGCGATTCGCAGTGGTGACGGTGATCGGGCCGAAGCCAGTATGAAGATAAATGCACATTTGGGGTTGGAGGTTCTGCTTAAGGAATTTAGCACGGACTACACCAGTGAAAAATGATGCTAATTAGTGAGAGAGATCAAAGAAGATTTATTGAGGTGAAAAATGAGAATTAATACATTGGAAAACAGTATTGCCGAGCATCAGCCTTTACCTGACAAAATCGCCAATTTTGTGCGTGAAGCGATTATTGTCGGAAAGCTGAAACCGGGAGAGAAAATTTCCGAGGCAAAATTGGCCGATGAATTACATATCAGTCGGACTCCGATTCGGGAAGCTATTCGCATGTTGGAAAGTGAAGGTTTTGTCTCTATTATTCCTCGTCGAGGGACGATTGTTAGCGAGTTCTCTCTAGAGGATCTCTACGAATATTTTCAGATTAAAGCCTGCCTTGAGGGTTTTGCGGCAGCTGGGGTCGTGGGTAAATTGAGTGAGAGAGAACTTAATAAACTTAAACGGCTTAATGAAGAGGAAATGGCTGTTGTAAAAGCCGGCGATTTTACCCACTACCTTCGCATTCATGATGATTTTCACCAGATTTTTTTGGCGCGGACCAGTAACCGCAAGCTTTTTTCGCTGATTCAGCATATGGGTTTCCATATTCGTCGCTTGGAGAAGATATTTATTAATTATCCCGAGATCTTTGTGAACTGTTCCAAGACCCATAGCAATCTGATTGCCGCCTTTGAAGCTCATGATGCAAAAAAAGTCCGCGAAATAGTGGAACAAAATATCCTTCTTATCGCCGAGAACCTGAAGCAGCATGGGGCTAGTTTTCTGGAGAATGGTGAAACCTGAGTTACTAGTTCCGGCCGGTAATCGAGAAAAGCTTGAAATTGCCATTACCTATGGTGCAGATGCCGTTTATTTTGGTGGCCGGGAGTTTAGTTTGCGGCGGCGGGCCGGTAACTTTTCTCTGACTGAAACGTTGGCGGCCATAGCCTATTGTCGAGAACATGATGTCAAAGCCTATTTGGCTGTCAACCTCTTGCCTTATAATGCTGATTTGTCGGCTTTGGGAGATTACCTAAAAGAGCTGCAACCATTACCTCCCGATGCTTTGATTGTCGGAGATCCCGGCGTTATAACTCTTTGCCGGGAACAGCTTCCCGGAGTTCCCCTCCATCTCAGTACTCAAGCCAATACCCTCAATTATTTGGGCGCTTCTTTCTGGCGGGAAAATGGTGTCAGTCGCATCAATCTGGCTCGCGAATTGTCTCTGTCTGATATTGCTGAGGTGGTCCGCCGGGTTCCCGGATTGGAGTGCGAGGTCTTTGTGCATGGGGCCATGTGCATGGCCTATTCCGGGCGCTGTCTGCTCAGTGCCGTACTCACCGGGCGGCATGCCAATCGCGGCGATTGCGCCCAGCCTTGTCGCTGGGCTTACACCTTGCAGGAAGAGACCCGTCCCGGAGAGTATTTGTCGTTCGAAGAGGACCAGCGGGGCAGCTATATCTTCAATTCTAAAGATCTCTGCCTGATTGCCCGCCTGCCGGAGTTAAAAGCTGCCGGAGTGCACTCCATAAAAATTGAAGGGCGTATGAAGAGTGCCTACTATGTCGCAGCCGTAACTCGGGTTTACCGCCAGGCATTAGACCAGCTGGCCCTTTCTCCGGAAGCCCGATTCTCACAAGATCAATTAGCTAAGTGGACAACTGAATTGACCCGAGTCAGTCATCGACGCTATACTGAGGGGTTTATCGACGGAGATAAAGAGCGACCCCAAAATCTGCAGTACCTCCAAGATTCGGCCTATCTGCGTAACTATCGTTTCTGCGCCCTGGTTTTAGAGGTTCTTAGTCATGACCCTGCAAATAAAAGTTGTCTTGTCCGTCTCAACATTAAAGACCGTCTGCGATTAGGTGCAAAAGTTGAAGTTATGGCTCCCGGTTTGGAGGATTTTACGACAACTATACTTTCGTTAGAAAAAGAGAATGGAGAGCTGGCGTCTGAAGTTCATCCCGGTACTGTGGCTCTGGCCCGTTGTCAGGGGCTCTTGGCTTCTTATAACATTTTGCGCGAGCCGGTTATGGACAAGAACACTGAGTCTTGGAACTGTAAAATCACCAAGTAAACCGGTTAGGTGTCACCGTCTCGAAGGTTGTCTGAGAAGGTCTGTGCCGTTATCTTTCAGAGTTGCAGCAACGGTTACCGCAGTGTGCCTTGGCTCTCCCGGGTTTTGTTTTCTAACCGGACACTACTAACTATATTTATAAGGTTTTTAATCTAATCATCGGTAGCTTATTTGTGAAAATAGCAGGTCGCAGGGGAGGTCTTTTTCTATCCAAAGCGGCAATTATTTTATTGCTTATTTTGGCTGGAACGGCGGTTGGCACAGTTGCCCGGGCAGAGTTCGGAAGTGATACTTTGCGGATTATCTATAGTGGCGGCCTGTTCGGGAAGCTAGAAGCATGTGGTTGACATGGAAAGCAGGCGGGAGGTCTCTCGCGCAGTAAAACTTTGATAGACAGGGCAATTGCAGGCCTTGGTAAAGATCAGCAATTGATCTTGAATGCCGGCAATAACCTAAACCAGCATTTACCGTTCATCGATATCAAAGCAAAATACATCATGAAAATTATGGGTCTGAGCGGTGTTGAAGTAATGGGCATTGGGCCCGGTGAGTTGTCGCTTGAAGGGGACCAGCTGAAAGGGCTTATTGAGCTTAGTCCGATCCATTTTGTTTCCGCCAATCTTTCCGGTTTTCTTCCTTATGTCCGACTCCGTAAAAACGGCGGCAACTTAAAGGTTCTCATAACCTCGGTTATTGATCCCGAGGTGTTGAAAATCTACAAGATCGAAGGCCGAAAAGAGGTTGCCGATCCGGTTACCGTTTTGAAGCACCTGCAAAGAGAAATTGAACACGATCTCTTCATTGTCATTGTTCACGCTTTAGGTGAACGCATCTCGGCCATTATCAATGGTTGTCCCGGGATTGACCTGGCCATTGATGGCCTGACCGTCAAGGTTAGTGATAATCTGGGGAGTGGCAAGGTTGTGCCTTTGGTCTCCAATAACTATCGTGGTCAATATGTTAACTATCTTGAATATCGACCGGGTCGTACACCCCGGTTCTCATCACCGGTAGTAATGCGGGCTTCGGTCGGCCAGATCGCGGAGGATCCCGGGATTAAAATCCAGATCCAAGCCTTTGGCGAAGAAAAAAGGATGTTTATCAAGCGATCTCAAGAGTCGGCCCACCGCCGGGAGCTGGAGAAAAATTCGTCAAATTTCTATTTAGGGAGCCGGGCCTGTGAACCTTGTCACACCGTAAGTGTTAAAAAATGGGCGAAAAGTCAGCACTCCCAGGCCTTTGCCAGCCTGGTCAAGAAAGGCCGAGAAGAGGATGTTGAGTGTTTGAAATGTCATGTAACCGGAATCGGTGAAAAATCGGCAACCGGTGGTTTTATATCATTTAACAGTACTCCCGGCATGGTTGATGTGCAGTGTGAGGTTTGTCATGGGGCGGGGGCTAATCATGCGCAGGAACCATTACAGTACAAGATGAGAATAATGGTTGAAAAGGGGTGCCGGTCCTGCCATACCGCAGATAGCGATCCTGATTTTGATTTCAAAAGTGAGTTGTTGTTGATTGAGCATAGTGAAAGTCGTTGACAAAGTCATTGAGATCCTCTGCCGGTTTGTCAAACGCGCTTTTTTCTTTATGGCAAGCCGATAAGACTTACTCAATAATTGATGGCTGGTAGCAAAGTGGTTGAGAGATGTCAATATGGCCGGCCAGGGTCTTTTTTCTTTCTCCTTCAACAAGAATTTGTAAAGCCGTAAAAGCGGGGAAGTTTTCGAGAAAGCTATTGGTCAAACAGGAGATTGCCAACATCTCATCCCGGCCGCCAAAGTTAATCGCACCCCGGCTAAGATCTTGAGAGAGATCAATGGTAATCAAGGGGGCCGTAAATGAGCTTGCCAGGAGCTTGGTATGCTCTGGCAAAGGGGCCAGATCATGTTTGTTGGAGAGGGTCAGCAGGCGGATAATTTGATAGGCTTTTTGCTCTCGGTTGAGGGTCTGGTCAAAGGTTTTCTGAAGCCGGATAGCTTGACTGAAGTTTTGTTCAAGACGATAGAATCCGAGGCTTGTTGGTAAAGATTCTCGGGTTACGGGCGGTTTTTGTTTTAGCCGGTTTTGTCGGGGCGCAGGTTTATTCTTTACTTGTTGGGGGGGGGTGCCGGTCGGTTTCGCGGGCTCGTTGTGGGCTCGTAGAATTGAGCTGTCGGGCCCGCTATAGAGGTAGAGAGCGCCAATCAGAGCGCTTATAATTATGAGAAAACAGAGGGCCGGTAATAAGGTTTGGCGCGGTTTCGGGCTCCTTTTTTTACTTGTTGACGGGCTTTTCTTTTTAGTTTTGGTGGCCCTGGCCAAATTACAAAACCCTTTCCCTGATATTCCATCTATACCGGGTGGCAATCCTTGTCTTCCCGGCCGACTTTACCTGATAATTTACCAGCCCCCATCTAACACAGCTGGGGCGGGAAAACAATGGTTAATCGCGGGTTCCACAACGGCTCGGGGAGTTGCAATTAGATTGCGGCCGCTTGTAGAATTTCGATAAAGGTCTCGATACGGGTCAGGGTGCGGCCATCGATGGGGCCGGCTTGGTCTGCTTCGAGGGTTAGCGAGGGGACTGAGAGTGTGCGTTTGAAGAGGATATCTTCGATTTGACGGAAGCAGAAAGATTGGGTGTAGTGTATGATACCGTCAAGTTTTCTTTCTTTGCAGGCTTTACTGATATCATTTAAACGTCCATGAACCGTGTAGGGATAGGTATAGTGGGAGTATTGTTGAGCAAGGGAGCATTGTGGTGCCCAGGGCAGGGAAAATTGGCGGGGGACTTCATTGAAAACCACGGCGGCATCAAGTTCGTCGAGGGTGCTGTAGAGGTTACTTAAAATTGGCGGAACTCCGGCCAGGCCGATGCGCACCTTTTTTTTCAAGGGGTGCCGGTTTCGGGTGTTTTTGAGGAAGTTGTCGAGTTCTGTGGAAAAGAGTTCAGGGTTGCCGTTGAAGTCGCTGGAGCTCACCAGGTGGAGCAGGTTCTCCTCTCCGGTGACGAGCATCTCCTGCCAGGTGAGCTGGTCAAGTTCAGCCAAGCGGCTGCGAATCGGGTCGAGTTGCTGTTTGCAGGTTATGATGTTGTCGGGTTTTGCCCCGAGCTCGTCGGCAAGACTGGCAATGGCCCGTTCCATCTCTTTAAGATCAGGTTTGTGAGGATAGCTGAAAGGTATAATCCGTTTACCGTCATGTTTTAAGATCTCGCCTAAAGCGATACTGTTACTGCAGTCGCCGCCACTGACAATGATGATGGTCTCGATATCTTTTTCCAGGAGAACGCCATAGATACCCTTGATCCAGGCGCAGGTGGTTCGTGGGAAACCGGCCTCTTCAGCCCGGCGAATAAAATGGTTGGGGTCGGCGGCGCTTATGAAAAGATTGTTGAGATCGCAAGGCGTGTGACCGGCTGCGAAAACAACCTCAATGGGGATGGTGGAGGTGATACCGATATTCATGGAATCCAAATCTAGTCCGGCCGAGCCGGAATTGCAATATTGCTAAAATAAAAGGGCAGGCTTAGACAAGCCCGCCCTTTTAGCGTGAAACATTTAAGCAGGTCAACTGCTATTTTGAAAGTTATCAGCCACAATTCTCGCGGGTGTCAACCAGGCCCTGAACAACTGAGGGGTCAGCCAGGGTTGAGGTGTCGCCAAAGCCTTCGACTTCGTTGGCGGCGATTTTACGCAGGATGCGGCGCATGATCTTACCGGAACGGGTTTTCGGCAGGGCTGGAGCCCACTGGATCATATCCGGACTGGCAATTGGGCCGATCTCCTTGCGAACTAAAGCGACCAGCTCTTTCTTGAGGGTGTCGGTGCCTTCAATCCCGGCATTCAGGGTAACATAGGCGTAGATACCCTGACCTTTGATTTCGTGGGGCATGCCGACGACAGCCGCTTCGGCGACGTTGGCATTTAAGACCAGAGCACTTTCGACTTCGGCTGTACCCATCCGGTGACCGGAGATGTTGATAACGTCATCGATGCGGCCCATCAGGCGGTAATCGCCGTTTTCTTCACGCAGGGCACCATCACCGGTGAAGTAATAGCCGTCATACTGGACAAAATAGGTCATCCGGAAGCGATCCGTGTCGCCGTAGACACCGCGCATCAGGCCCGGCCAGGGGCGCCGGATACAGAGGGCTCCTTCACCCGGACCTTTGATCTCGACGCCGCTGGCGGGCTCGACAATCAATGGATCACAGCCGAAGAACGGAGTCGTGGCATAACCCGGTTTCATATCGATGGCACCGGGTAGGCCGGTAATCAGAATACCGCCGGTCTCAGTCTGCCACCAGGTGTCAACGATCGGGCATTTGCTGCGGCCCGGGAATTCATAATACCACTTCCAGGCTTCCGGGTTAATTGGTTCGCCGACGGTACCGAGTAGCGTCAAGCTGTCGAGTTTGTCAAGCCGACTGGTGACAAAACTATCACCCTGAGCGGCGATCGCCCGGATTGCGGTCGGGGCCGTGTAGAGGGTGGTGACTTTGTGTTTGCCGATAATATCCCAGTAGCGGCCGGCATCGGGATAGTTGGGAACTCCTTCAAACATGACCGAGGTGGCACCGTTACACAGGGGGCCGTAGACGATATAGGAGTGGCCGGTGACCCAGCCGATATCGGCGGCGCAGAAGTAGATGTCGCCATCATGATAGTCGAAGATGGTTTTGTGGGTGAAAGCGGTGTAGGTAAGGTAGCCGCCGGTCGTATGGACAACCCCTTTGGGCTTGCCCGTAGAACCGGAGGTATAGAGCAGAAAGAGCGGATCTTCGGCATCCATCCATTCCGGTTCGCAGTGGGCGTCGACCTTGGCCAGTTCTTCATGATACCAGAGGTCAAAGCCGGCTTTCATGGTCACCTCAACATCAGCTTCATGTTTGACGATAATCGTGTTTTTGATGCTCGGGCACAGGGCGACTGCGGCATCGACGTTGGCTTTCTGGTCGATGACCTTAGCGCCGCGATAATAGGCGTTGCAGGAGATCAGGAAGTTGGATTCGCAATCCTGGATCCGGTCTTTTAAGGCATCGGCTGAAAAACCGCCGAAGACGATTGAGTGCATGGCCCCGATTCTGGTGCAGGCAAGCATGGTAATCGCAAGCTCCGGAATCATCGGCAGGTAGATGGTGACCCGATCCCCACGTTTTACGCCATTGGTCTTCATGACGTTAGCAAATTTACAGACCTGTTCATGCAGCTCTTTGTAAGTGTATTTGCGATCGACCGTGGGTTCGTTGCCTTCCCAGATGATCGCAACTTGATCGCCGCGGGTCTCCAGATGACGGTCGAGGCAGTTGTAAGAGACGTTGAGTTTACCGCCGATAAACCACTTTAGATAGACTTCATCCTTGCTGAATTTCCAGTCTTGAACCTGATCCCACTCTTTAAACCAAGTGACATATTCCTTTGCGGTTTTTGCCCAGAAGCCGTCATTGTCATTGATCGACTCATCGTAGAGTTTTTGGTACTCTGCGCGGCTTTTGAAGTAGGCTTTAGCTCTGAAGTCGGCCGGTACTTCATAGATTTGTTTCAGTTCAGTGTCTGCCATGGGAAAATCTCCTACATCTTAAGGTTTGGGGTTTGCGGTGTTTGAACATTTCCTGGGGATTGGTTGTTGGGCCGCAAGTGGCCGAAAACATACAAAATATAACCATAAGAAAGACCTTGTTAGGGATTCTCATGGAGCTCTATTTATTATCGCCAGAGGACATTCCCTATAAGAGTGTTATAAAAATGTCAAGAAAAAATAACCATTGTTTCAAGGAGGTTTTGGCTTAGAGTTCTTCAGGAACTTCGTTCCTAAGGTTTTGCTTGCTGTTTAGATCTACTTTAGTAATTATCCGGCAACCAGTAAAGTAATAAAATTATTTTTTAAAGCCTTACTCTGGTTGGTTTTTTATCGCTTGCTTATGTTTTTATGCCAGTTTACGTAAATCGGTGATTATTATCCAGCCGTTGTTACTAGAGGGTTTTCCGCAGGAGCTGAAAAAATATAATATTATAAAACGATTCGGCTATTGTATACATATTACCCTTGACTTCTTTAAGGTGATGGTTTAGTGGTGAACCGGTATTTTACTTGGCTTGATTGCGGGTTGTTTTTACGCAAGTAGTCCCGGTCTGGTTTTCGTCCATTTAAGAGTGCTTTGAAGGGATTGTTTTAACTAATTTTTGAGGAGGAGTTCAGATGGGAAAATATGAAGAGCTGTATCGTCAATCGATAGAATCTCCGGATCAATATTGGGCGGCGGCAGCTGAAGAAGTACAATGGGTTAAGAAATGGGACAAGGTTCTTGATGATTCCCGGGCCCCCAATTTTCACAGTTGGTTTACCGGTGGTGAACTTAACACCTGCTATAATGCGATCGATTATCATGTTGAGAATGGTCGTGCCGACCAGGTTGCGATTATTTATGATAGTCCCCAGACCGGAGTCGTTAAAAAAATAACCTACAGTGAACTTTTAGAGCAGGTTTCCCGTTTTGCCGGAGTTTTGGTCGCTCAGGGGTTGGGCAAGGGGGATACGGCGATTATCTATATGCCGATGATCCCCGAAACGGCGATAGCGATGCTTGCCTGTGCCCGCATCGGAGCGATTCATTCCGTGGTCTTTGGCGGTTTTGCTCCGAATGAGTTGGCGATTAGGATTAATGATGCCAAGCCCAAACTGATGATCTCGGCATCCTGTGGTCTCGAAGGGGCAACTAAGGTTCTCCCCTACAAACCGCTGCTTGACAAGGCGATCGAGCTGGCCGAGGTAAAGCCGGAAAAATGTATCATCTATCAGCGTCCGCAGGTTCAGTCCGAGCTCATTGCGGGTCGCGATTTCGACTGGATGGAACTTTATGATGCTGCCGAACCGGTTGGTTGTACGACCGTGGCCGCCACCGATCCTCTCTATATTCTCTATACCTCGGGAACCACCGGCATCCCCAAAGGGGTGGTCCGTGATAACGGCGGCCATGCGGTTGCTTTAAAGCAGAGTATGCGTCAGGTTTACGGGGTTGAGCCGGGGGATGTCTACTGGGCCGCTTCCGATGTCGGTTGGGTTGTCGGCCACTCCTATATCGTTTATGCGCCTCTTTTCTTGGGCTGTACGACGGTTCTCTATGAAGGTAAACCGATTGGCACCCCGGATGCCGGAGCCTTCTGGCGGGTTATCTCCGAACATCAGGTCAAGGTGCTTTTTACTGCACCTACCGCTTTTCGGGCGATCAAAAAGGAAGATCCGAATGGTGAATTTCTCAAGAAATATGATATTTCCTGCTTTAAATATCTTTTTTTAGCGGGTGAACGTCTGGATCCCGATACCTACCATTGGGCTTCCAATCTGCTTGGTCGACCGGTTATCGACCATTGGTGGCAGACCGAGACCGGTTGGGCGATTGCCGCCAACTGTCTTGGTCTTGAGCGGTTTCCGATTAAACCGGGTTCGCCGACCAAGGCGGTGCCCGGTTTTAATATTAAAATTCTCGATAGTGATGGTAAGGAGCTGGGCCCCAATCAGGAAGGTATTGTAACCCTTAAACTACCGTTACCGCCAGGCTGTCTGACGACCTTGTGGGAACATGATCAGCGTTATGTCGAGTCCTATGTCAGCGTTTATCCCGGCTACTACTTTACTGGTGACGGCGGTTATATCGATGAAGACGACTACGTTTACATTATGGGCCGGGTTGACGATGTTATCAATGTCGCCGGTCATCGTCTCTCGACCGGGGGCATGGAAGAGATTGTCGCCACCCATCCCGACGTTGCCGAATGTGCCGTCTTAGGGGTTGAGGATAATCTCAAAGGTCAAGTGCCGTTGGGTTTCTTTGTGCTTAAATCCGGGGTCACCAAATCTTCGGACGAGATCGCCAAAGAGTGTGTGCAGATGGTGCGCGACCAGATCGGTCCGGTCGCCTGTTTCAGGCTGGCGACCGAGGTTCCCCGTTTGCCGAAGACCCGCTCCGGCAAAATTCTGCGTGGCACGATGCGTAAAATTGCTGATAATGAGAAGTACAAGATGCCTTCGACCATCGATGATCCCACTGTTTTGGGTGAGGTCGAAGAGGCAATTGTCAAAATCGGTTACGGAAAGGCAAGAAAATAGCTGGTTCTTAAACTAACCT